>DATLCL010000120.1:0-26524 GCA_035526415.1 Aeromicrobium sp. | reverse complement strand
GAGTTCGACCGGATGCGGGATCTCCGGCCAGCCGCCGACAGCCTGTTGGACGAGCTGGCGCCCCGGGTGGCGGCCGCGAGCGATCAGGTGACCGGTACCAAAGAGACGTACGCCCTGCTGCCGACCCGCGCGGCCGCAGCGGTCGAAGGGAACGTGGAGCTTGCCGAGAACCTCCTGCGCGCAGCCACCCGGCAACTGGAGAAGCGCCAAGATGCGGCGCCCGTCCGCCTCCGGGCAATCGAAGACGCCCTCCTTACGGCCACCAACCTGATGGACGCCGTCGCCGCGGCCGAAGCCCACCAGTCCGACGGCGAGACTCTCGAAAGCGTCGCACGCCGCGTCGAGGAGACCGAACGGTTCGTGGCATCGCGCCGCGGCGCCGTCGGCGTCCGGGCGCGCACATTCCGGAGCGAAGCGCGTCGTCACCTGATCGCAGCCCAGTCGAGCGAAGGCGATCCGGCTGTGGTCGCTTCGTCCCTCAGCCGGGCCGCCGAGTTCGCCGATCTCGGGCTCAAGGCCGCCCGCGAGGACGTCGCGGCCTGGGTTCGCGGTCGCGAAGCGAACGACGACCCGTTCAGCCGGAAGTTCGACGCCCTCGTCCTGGCCGGGATCCTGGTCGATGAGACCGACAGCGGCGGGCTCAAGAACCTGCTCGGCGGGCCCTCGCACGGCGGAGGGTCGGGCACGCCGTACCGCGGCATAGAGCTCGAGGGCACGTTGCGAACGCCTGGCTGCTACGGCGGGACGACCACCCGCGGCCGTTGGGGCGGGTTCTAGCCGACGCTCTGACCTGCAAGGATCACGTCATGAAGCTCAAGGAAACGTTCCGTTACCCCGCCGGCGTCGAGGCTGTCTTCGCGCTCATGTCCGACGACGCGTTCCGCACCAAGGCCGCCGAGGACAGCAACGGACGGGATGTGTCCACGACGATCGAGAAGGATGGCGACGAGACGGTCGTGACATTGGTCCGTACCCAACCGGCCACGTCTTCCGCAGTTCCCGACTTCGTCAAAAAGCTCATCGGTGACACCGTCACGATCAAGCAGGTCGAGCGGTGGAAGGCGCCTGACGCTGCCGGCAACCGCACCGCCACGGTCACGATGAAGGTCGCCGGGAAGCCAGCCGGGTTCAACGGCAAGTCCACCTTGAAGGCCGACGGCAAAGGCGCGGAGTTCGTGGTCAGCGGCGACGTCAAAGTCGACGTCCCGTTCGTCGGCCGGAAGGTCGAGCCACTCATCGCGAAGGCAGTTGGGGCCTCGCTGCGGCGCGACGTCAAAGCCGGGGTCAAGCGCCTCAGTTAGCGGCGCTCAGGGGCGCAGGAGCGCGATGACCTGGTCGAGCTCCTGTGGGGCGTACCACGCCAAGTCACCGGAGCCATCGGCATCGAGGTGAAACGACGCCACCCGGTCGATGCTGACTGGCGCGTCGGGTCGCTCGACGTCGGCCGCGATGACGACGTCGCCCTGTTGCTCGGCGGCCGCGCGAAGTGCGTCAAACTCATCGAGCTCGTCGTCGCTGGCGGGAACCACTGCGGCCAGATCGACCTCCCGCCCCAGGCGCAGCTCTTCGAGAGCGTCAAGCCCGGCCGGCAGGTAGACGCGCATCAACCCAGCGCCCTCAACGTTGGGGCCGCTGCCGCCCACGCGGGGCACGGCTCTTGGTGTTCGTCGTCTCGACCAGCTCGGCGAGAGCGTCCTCGATGCACTGAGCGAGAACGTCGATATCCGGCACGGCCTCACGGTCGGCCGTGATGCCGTAGAACACGCGTCCGCGATACGAGGTGACGCCGATGGACACCGTGCGATGCTCGGTCAACGGGAGGCAGGGATACACCTCGGCAACCGGCTCGCCAGCCATGTACACGGTCTCCTGCGGACCGGGCACGTTGGTGATGACGATCTGATGGCCCCGATTGGCCTCCGCCTCGGCAACGCGCGCACCGACCGCGTGGAACGTCGACGTGGCGAAGCCTGGCAGGCCAGCCAGCTTGTTGGCGGCCACAGCAGAGCCGGTCTCCCGGTGATCCTTCAGGGCATAGGAAACCTGGTGCAATCGCACGACCGGGTTCGACTCCCCGACGGGCAGCGACAACAGGTGTCCTCGGACCTTCGAGCCCAGCGACGTCGGCAGGCCTTCGTCGGACACGACCGACATGGGAACGATCGCGCGGAACGCCGTCTTGGCCGTGGCACGCTCGGCCCGGGTCAGCATCCAGCCGCGAATGCCACCGGCGATCGACGCGAGGATCACGTCGTTGACAGTGCCCCCGTGTTCGTCGCGGACCGTTCGGTAGTCGGTGAGGTCGGTCGACAGCGACGAGAAGCGGCGATGCCGCGACAGGGTCGCGGACAGGATTCCGCGTGGCGGCACCTGGCTCCTGCCGACCAGCGGGAGCGCGCGCCGCAGGCGGCCAAGTTGCAGCTGCGCGGTCGCCAGGGCTTCGCCCGGGTTACGCAGATGGCGGTCCAGCGATGCTGCGAGCAAGCTGAGTTGGGCCGGTTCGGGGCGGGCCTTCCACTCGTGATGAGGGATGTCGCGCACGCGGTCGGTCTCCTCCAGGAGGACCTGCGCGAGATCGATCGTCTCGGAGCCGTCCACCAAAGCCTGATGCGCCTTGAACAGCAGCGCCTCGGCACCATCCTCCAGGCCCTCGATGTAGTACAGCTCCCACAACGGCCGGTCGAGTTCGAGCCGTCGGGCCACGAGCCGTCCGACCAGCTCGTGGAGCTCGGCGCGGCCGCCGGGCTTGGGAAGGGCCGAGCGGCGCACGTGGTGCGCGACGTCGAACTTCGGGTAGTCACGCCACACTGGCGTACCGACCCCACCCGGGACCTTGTACGGCACCTGGCGATAACGCGGCACGATGTCGAGCCGTTCGTTCAGCGCCCTGATGAGTCCGTCGAACGTCAGCGGCGACCCGTCCGGCTCGAAGACGACAAGCGACGCGATCTGCCGCGGCTCATTGGGCGTGTCCCGGCTCAAGAACAGCGCGTCCAAGGGGCTCAGGCGGTCCAAATGCTCCTCCTCGGATCGTCACCGAGAACGTATCACCGCGCCCCTCAACGGGACGCCGTCACCCCGACCAGCGAGACGTGGTCGAGAAGCGTCGCGACGGCCGCCACGAAAGGTGATCCCGACGCGACCTGAGCCGGCACCTTCCCGCGCAGCGCGGCGGTGTCCAGCGTCTTGAAATCGGCCGGCACGAAGACGTCCGGGCGGACTCCGGCGAGCCGCTCGACCGCATCGCGCACGTCGCGCTCACTCCAGACCGCCGTCGACCGCAGGAGGTTGATCGCGACCACCGGAGGCGCGAGGGCCACGGATCGTACGGAGGCAAGGTCGTGCAGGGCCCGGACCAAGCGCGCGAGGCCGACCGGGTCGGCGCGGCCGACCACGAGCACCCGGTCCGCCGCTTCGAGGACGTGACGGGTCTGCGGGTCCAAGCCCGGCCCGAGATCCACGACGACGGCGTCGCTGGCCTGCGTGACGGTCCGCAGGACGATTTGGAACGGCGCCTCGCGCACCTGATCCCACATCTCGGCGCGGGTGACCCCGGTGAGAAGGCGCAGCCCAGGTTCGACCGCGACGGCGTGACCGGAGAGTGCGGCTAGGTCTCCGTGGTTCGCGCTGCGGCACGCTGCAACGAGCCCACTCGCCTCGTCGAGGACGGCGAACATCTGGGCCTGCGCGCCACCGCGCGGGTCCGCATCCACAAGCGTCACGCGTTGCCCGGACTGCGCCCATGCCGATGCCACTGAGGCCGCCAGGACGCTCCGGCCCGGCGCACCGTGCGGACCCCACACCGCCAGCAGGCCCCCGGGCGACTCCGATACGGCAAGAGCGTCCGGCTCGCGCAGATGGGACCCAATTTGGCCGGGCACGGTGACGATGCTGATGCCCAGATGGTGACCACGCTCTTCGGGCCCGATCCCGATCACGTGCACGCCGTCGCGCTGCAGCGTCAGGACGGCGTCCGCATCAAGCCCCGCCATGTCGGTGGAGACGACGGCGACATCGCACAGGCCCGACAACGCCAGCAGCTCCGCGACATCAAGACAGCGTCGGTGCAGTTGCAGCCGTGCGGATTGGCGGATCTCGTCCAGGGCGGCAGCCTCCCACGCCGCGCCACCGGCCGCGACGACCACCGTCAGGCTGCGCGGCGTCCCGGCCGAGTCCGCGTTCATGACACCCGCACCACGGTGATTCGTTGGGTCGACAATGCACCCATCAGCGCGGCATCGAGCTTCGTGCCCGCGACGTCGATGACAAGGGCCACCCCGGGTCCCGCGCTGACGCCACTGGTGCTGGACCGAGACACGACGCGCACCTTCGCCAGCACCCGTCGGGCGCGTGCCGACTTCTCTGATCCTGAGCCCGCCTGGTCGGGCACGGCCCAGACGTCGACGCGGTCACCGCTGCGCAGGTCAGACGGAATGCCGCCAGCCGGCACCGAGACAGGCAGCTCGATCGCCCGGCCGCGCGGCACGAGTCCGTCGGACGTCACCAACGTCCCGGCCCGTGCATCGACTGCCCATCGCAGGTCACTGAGACGTGCCGGAAGCGCCTGATCGGTGCGCAGGAGACCGCGTGCCGTACGGCTCGGAACCTTGGCGTGGACGGCGACGAAGCTCTCCCGGTGGACCGGGTCGCCGACCCGGACGCTGCTTCGCGTTGCCCAGTAGGCGACGGTGTGATCGGCCGCGGCAATCGACCACCCGCCCAGAACGGTCGACGCCAACACGATCAGGGCGCCGGCAATGAGCCGCGGATCGCGCCATGGCGAAGCATCGAATCGGCGGACCGGCGAGGCCGACCCGCTGCCTGCCGTCTCCAGGACACCTGCATCCCCCCGAATGCGCATGGTCGTTTCTAGCGCGAATCCGGGTCCACGTCGAGAGTCATCCACAGACCTGACGCTTGGCTTCGGCCGTCGAACCGGATTCGTGGAAAACTGACAGGGTGTCCACCGGCCAGCCGCGGTTCCTCAAGTTGACCGATGTCGCCGAGGTACTGAATGTGACGACGCGGCAGGTTTACGCGCTCGTACGCAATGGTGATCTGCGCGGCATCCAGGTCGGCGGACGCAACCAGTGGCGGGTCGAAGACGTCGAACTCGAGGACTACATCAAGCGTCAGTACGCGCGGTCGAGCGAGCGCGATTCCGACCGCGACGATGTCGACCTGCATTCGGGGCAAAAGCACACCTGACCCGCCATTGCTGGGCAGAATGTCGTGCGTGGCCGAGGACAGCAGCAAGACCGCAAGGCGCGACGGTGTCGTCAACCTCTGGGACTTCTTGGTCAAACGCGGGCTCGCCGACACAACCCGCACGCCATCGGACGTGATCGACGTCGGCCGCACGCGCGAAGTGCACCGGTACATCAGGGCGCCGGGAGTACGAGCCAAGGGCCTCCCGTTGTTATTCATCCCGCCCCTGGGCTCGCAAGCGGCCTGCTTCGACCTGCGCCGCGGTCTCTCGCTCGCCGAAGACTTTGTCAACCGCGGGCGGCCGACCTACCTCGTCGACTACGGCCCGCTGATGGGCGAGGACCGGAAAGTCGGCATCGAGCACTTCGTCAATGACGTCCTGCCGGACGCCATCCGGAAGGTGTCGGAGGACGCGGGCGGACGTCCGGTTCACCTGCTCGGCTGGTCACTCGGCGGGATTCTCAGCCTGCTCACGGCCGCCAGGCATACTGACCTTCCGATCCAGACGGTCACCATGGTCGGCAGTCCGTTCGACTTCTCCAAGCACCCGACCCTCACGCCGGTCCGGGCCATCGGCAAGTACACCGGCGGTCGCATCATCGGGACGGGATTCAAGGTGATGGGGTCGATCCCGGCACCGCTGGTGAGCCTCGGCTTCAAGGCGACATCACTGCCGGTCTACCTGAAGAAGCCGCGCACGCTGTGGACCCGGCGCAACGATCGCGAGTTCCTCACTCAGGTCCAGGCTGTCGACCAGATCATGAACAACATGCTCGCCTACCCCGGCCGCGCGACGTTGCAGGCGTACCACCGGCTGGCGTTGGGCAACGAAATCGCGACCGGTCAGGTGCAAGGACCGACCAAGCTGGTCAAGTTGGCGGACGTACGCGTACCGGTCATGAACGTCGCCGGCACGACCGACGTCCTCGCGCCCATAGCGTCCGTGCAACACGTCGGCACCTTGCTGCCCAACTCGCCCGACGTCCGTCTGCCAGTCGCACCGGGCGGCCACCTCGGCATCCTCACCGGCACGAAGGCACCCGAAACCACGTGGGTCGAGATCAACAAATTCCTCGCGGACTACGACCGCAAGCGCCCCTCGCCCTCTCGTTGAGTGGGGTTAGCGCGGTTTGTCCGGCGGGAGCCGGAGCGTGTTGATGAAGGTCGCGAGCATGTCGTAGTGCCCGACGAGCAGGAGGAACTCGACCACGTCCCGTTCGCCCAGATGGGTCCTTAGCGCAGCCCACTCGGCGTCGGTGAGGTCGCGGTTGGAGATCAACGCGTCGGCCGCGCGCAGCAGCGCGGCCTCCCGAGCCGTCCAGCCGGTCGCGCCCGGGCCGTCGGCCACCCGACCGATCTCCTCGGGGGTCAGGCCGGCCCGCCGGCCAAGCCTTCGATGATGCTCGGCCTCGTATTCGCACTGACGCTGGTTGGCGACGCGCAGTATGACCAGTTCGCTCTCCCGGCGGGGCAGGCGGCCACCCGGCATCAGCTTGCCGGCGAAGTGCAGCCATCCACGGAATAACCCATGCTGGCGGCCGATCGTCAGGAACAGCAGTGGCGGCTCGGTGCCCGTCACCCGTCCGCTGAGGCGGGAGAACCCCCAGGCCAGCGGTCCGGCCTCACGCAGGGTCGGGACCGGGAGGCGACTACTCACCGCACGCTCCCGCCATCGAGCTCGGGCGTCTGGGATTTCTTCATGGCCCGCACGAGCCCGTCGTTCATCACCCGCATGAGCAGCCGGTAGCCGGGCTCGAAGAAGCGCTGCAGCCAGAACATCAGCCGGATGTCCTGCGAGGTGTAGACCCAGTACGTGCCGTGCTCGACACCCTTGACGATCTGCTTGGCGGCCTTCGCCGGTGTGGCCGCGTGACCGACGAACGTGTCCCGCAGCTTCGTGAACGACGTGTTGGAGGTGTCGATTCCGGCTACGTTCAACGTCTGCACCAAGCCGGTGTTCACCGCGCCCGGGCACACCAGACACACGTCGATGCCGTAGCGCCGCAGGTCGAACCGAAGGACCTCCGAGACTCCCCGCAAGCCGAACTTGCTCGCGCTGTACGCGACGTGCCACGGGAACCCGGCGATGCCCGCCGCCGAGGACACGTTGACCAGCGCTCCCCCGCGCCGAGCGCGCATCATCGGTGGGATGAACTCCTCGATGACGTGGATCGGCCCCATCAAGTTCACATCGATCAGGGCCTGCCACTGCTTGTGCTCCAGCCGGTCGACCCGGCCCCAGGTGGAGATGCCGGCGATGTTCATGACGACGTCGACGGCGTCGACCTGCTCGTGCACCTCGGCAGCGAGCGCCTGAACGGCTTCGTACGAGGAGATGTCGGCCGCTCGTGCGAGCCGTACCACTCCACCGGCGGCCTCGATCTCGGCCACCGTCGCAGTCAGCGCGGCGTCATTGACGTCGGTCAGGAACAGCTCACCGCCCTTGGCGGCGACGGCCAAAGCCGTGGCCTTGCCGATGCCGCTGGCCGCGCCAGTGATGAACACTCGCGCTCCGGACAGGTTCCGACGACGAAACAGGCCCATTGCGGTCTCCCTACTTACTGCAGCGCCTTCTGTGCCTGCTCGATGAGGCTGTTCATCTGCTCGATCTTGCTCTGGTACTCAGCCAGGTCGCCGGACTTCAGTGCGTCCTGCGCCTCGTTGTACCGGGCAGATGCGTCCTCAAGGTACTGGCTCGGCGTCTTGCCCGCAGCCGGAGCGCCACCAGCTTCGTCGGGCGTCGTCTCGACCTCGCCGGTCTCCAGCTTCAACGCCACCCGCAGCGCCTCGTCCAGCGTCTGACCGAAGCCGACATCCTTGCCGAACGACGCCGCGACGAATTGCAGCACCGGATAGGTTCCCTCCGCAGCCTGCCGCCGGATGTAGACAGGCTGGACGTACAGCAGGCCGTCACCGACCGGCAAGGTGAGCAGGTTGCCACGCTGGATGACGGCGTCGCCGCCCTGCGAGAACGGCAGCAACGCCTGCTTAAGGCCTTGGTCCGAGCTGAACGTGTTGGCGATCTGGCTCGGGCCACCGACCTGCGTCTTGCTCGGCAGCTGCAGGATCTGGATCTTTCCGTACTCCTTGTCGGTGGCTTCGGAGTTGACCGATACGAACGACGCGAGGTTCTGCCGGCTGTTGGGCAGGTACACCGTGGTCAGCGAGAAGTACGGCCCGCCCTTTTGGCCCGGTCGGCTGATCGACAGGTAGTACGGCGGCTGCAGGGAGCTGTTGTTTCCGGCCGGGTCCTCGGGGACCTTCCAGCGCTCGCCTCCGCCGTAGAACGTCTCGGCGTCCGTGACGTGGTACTGGGCGAGCACATCACGCTGCACCTTGAACAGGTCGACCGGATAGCGCAGGTGCTCCAGCAGTGACCGGCTGATCGCCGTGCGCGGCTGCACCACGCGCGGGAACACCTTCATCCATGCCTTCAGGACCGGGTCCTTGGTGTCCCATTGGTACAGGTCGACCGAGCCGTCGTAGGCATCGACAACCGCCTTGACCGAGTTGCGGATGTAGTTGACCTGGTCGGTCGGCAGCGCCGCCACCGAGCCGTGCGTGAGGGTGTCGTCGGTGGCTTCGCGCAGGGACCGATGCTGCGAGTACGGGTAGTCCTCACTCGTGGTGTAGCCATCGACGATCCAGACGACCCTGCCATCGACGATGGCTGGATAGACATCCCCGTCGACCGTCAGCCACGGCGCCACCTTCTTCACGCGATCGCGAGGATGACGTTCGTAGATGATCCGTGACGCCTTGTTGACCCGGCTCGACAGCACGATGTTCGGCTCGGCGAACTTGAACGCGTAGAGCGTCTTGGCGAACAGCGAACCCACCGGAACACCGCCGGTGCCGTTGTACGTGTTCTGCGTCGCGTTGTCCTTGCCGCCCGAGTCGCCGCGCGGGATGTCGACCTCGATGGGCGAGGAGCCCGCCGGCCGCCCGACGATCGAGTAGTCCGGCGAGAACTCACCGAAGTAGATCCGCGGCGGCACCTTGAACTTCAGGTTCCCGACCGGGGGGATGTCCTTCTCGACCCAGACCGGTGCACCCTGCGGGCCGCGGAGGTTGCCGCGCGCTGCGACGACGCCATAGCCATGCGTGTAGACCGTGTGCTCGTTCGCCCAGTTGCGCTGCGACGGCTGTAATCCGTCGAGGTTCAGCTCGCGGGCCGCGATGATGATGTCCTGTGGCGTCTCGCTCTTCTTGAGTCGGTAGCGGTCGACGTCGAGGGTCTCGGGCATCGTGTAGTAGCCGCGCACCTGCTGCAGCTGCTCGAAGGCCGGCGCGATGAGCGTCGGGTCGAGCAATCGCGAGCTGACGCGCGATTCGGCCGAGCGACTCAGCTCAGGCGCGGTCAGGGACGTCTTCGCCGAGTAGTTCCGCGACTCGGCGCCCGCGATGCCGTAAGCCGCACGCGTCGCCGCGATGTTGCGGGCGATGTAGGGAGCTTCCTTGTCCGGCTCGGACGGCTTGACCTGGAAGGACTGCATGACGAACGGCCAGATGCCGCCGATGAGCACGCTCGTCAGCACCAGCAGCGCCAGGCTGATGCCCGGCAGAATCCACGAACGCATGAGGGCGCCGGCGAAGAACAGCACCGCGCAGACGATGGCCACCCCGACCAGGATGTTCAGCGCCGGGATCCGAGCATGGGCACCCGTGTACTTGATGCCGTCGACGAGTGCGGACGGCTCAACGGCAAGTCCGAACCGACGCAGCCAGTAAGAGAACGCCCGTACCAGCACGCCCAGGCCGACGAGGATCAGTAGGTGCCTCTGCGCGCCACGGGTCAGGCTTGGGCCGCGGCCGCCCAGCCGGATGTTGCCGAAGATGTAATGGACGAACGCCGCGACCATCACTGACAGCACGATGATCGCGAACAGGTACGACGCGACGAACTGGAGCCACGGGTAGTCGAAGACGAAGAAGCCGACATCCTTGTGGAAGTGCGGATCGCGCAGGCCGAAGCGCCCGCCGTGGCGCCACAGCTGGAAGGTATCCCAGCGACTGGCCGCCACTGACCCCGCGAACAAGCTGAGGACCAACGCGAGCACAGCGATCACCGGTCGCGCGATCGGCAGCAGGCTCACCCGATACCGGAAGGCCGGATCGTCTCTACGCGTCGGCAGGACATCGGGGCGCAGGCGCCAGGCCAGGAACGCGTTCGCGAGGACCAGTGCGGCGAAGAGCAAGCCCATGACGACGAACAGGCTCACCTTGGTGAGCAGGATGGTGGAGAAGACGCTGCCGTAGCCGATCGACCGGTACCACAACCGATCGGTCCAGATGTTCGTGAAGATCGAGCCCAGAAAGAGCAGGGCGGCGAGCGTGATCAGGGTCGGGACGAGGACGCGTCGACGACGATCGAATGCCGGACCACCCTGCCCTGGACCCCGTGGGGGCATCGGCCGGCCGGGGGTGCCGAAGATGTCACTCACGGTGCGAGCCTAGTCCGCTGCCTGACACGCTGGCACGTTCGCCTTGGGATCCTTGGCAAGGCGGTTCAGCGCGACGATGGCGTCGTTGAGCTTGGCGACCCGCACGACCTGCATGCCGTGCACCCGCCCCAGCCGGTCAGCATCGAGCATCACGTCGGCGCAGTCCTTCGCCGGGACAAGGAAGATGGTCGCGCCCGCACTCGCCGCTCCGATCGACTTCTGCCGGATGCCGCCGATCGGTCCGACCATCCCGTCGACCCTGATCGTGCCGGTACCGGCGATGTGCTTTCCGCCGGTGAGCGCGCCAGGCGTGAGCCGGTCGTAGATCGCCAGCGCGAACATCATCCCGGCGCTGGAGCCGCCGATTCTCGATCCGGTGTGGAAATTGATCTTCATCGCCTTGCTCGGTTCGTACATCTCCACCGGCGAGATTCCGATCCGAGCACGATGCGGCGGCTTCGGGTCGCGGCGGGTCGCCACCTTGACGGTGCCGGACTTGCCTTTGCGCTCGTACCGGATCGTGACGCTCTGGCCCGGTTTCTTGGCCCGCACGATCTGGACGAACTGCGAGACGGTGAGGTTGTCGCGGCCGTCGGCGGCGCGGATGAGGTCGCCCACCCGCAGCTTGCCGTAGGCGGGAAAACCCTTCTCCACGATGTAGACCGCCGGGACCGTCGGCACCTTGCGGTCCATGGCCCGCAGGGCCGCCACCTTCGCAGCGTCCTGCGCAGTCTTGAACAGCAGGCGGGATGCCGCCTCCGAGGCGGTCGCGGACTCGCCTTCGGGATAGATGCTGCGCCGGCGAACCACTTCGGAACCGTCAGAGAAGTACGCGTCCATCGCTTCGACCAGCGACACATGCGCGTCCGGCTGGCTGACCAGGACCGTCGTGAAGTCGAGTGCTCCGGTGGTCTCGTAAGTCTTCACGTTCTTCGGGAAGGTGATCATCTGGTGCCCGTCGAACTCGCCGAGCGTGTTGAACGCGACCGACGGCGACAGGACGACGTAGGGAACCGGCAGAAGGAGCGTCACGCACCCCAAGGCGATGAGGGAGAGCGATGCGACCAGCAGGTTCACGTAGCGACGACTCACGCGTGCACCCGCATCGCGCGGTGTTGTCTCGTCAGGCACCGTGCACCCACGCCGTTTCGCCGTCGACGAACACCTCATGCTTCCAGAGCGGAACTTCGGCTTTGAGCTCGTCGATCAGCCGCCGGCACGCGACGAACGCTTCTGTTCGGTGCCCCGCAGCCGCCGCGACGACAACCGCCAGGTCGCCGACTGCCAGCTCCCCGACGCGATGGACTGCGGCGACCGCAATGACACCGGGTTCGGTGGCCACCCGCTCGGCCACATCGCGCAACTTGTCGAGTGCGCTGGGGTGGCTGCTGTAGTCGAGGCGGACAACCTTGGCCTCCGGGTCAACCGTTGGATCGACGTCCCGCACCGTCCCGACGAAGAGCGCCGTGCCACCGGCCGCTGGGTCCTGCACAGCCTGGAACACCTCGTCGACGCTCAACGGCGTTTCGCGAATGTCGACCAACCGGACCAGGGGCAGCACCCGGCAACGCTACTTCACGAAGTCAGCAATGATGCCCACGATGTCGTCCGGCGCTTCCACCTGCGGGCTGTGTCCGGCCCCCTGGACGATCTCAGGGGTCAGGCCGGCGTTCTCGTAGGCCGCCACGTTGGCCGCTGTCGGCGTGAGGGTGTCGCGACCACCCCAGATCACCTTGACCGGCTTCCCCAACTGCTCCAGCTGCACGGCGACCGGACGCTTTTCGTTCATCTCGTCGCCGGCCGTGGACTCACAGACGCCGCGATGGGTCATCTGCTTCAGCGAGCGATACGCGAACGTCGGGACCTCGAAGTCGGCCGCGAAGCCGGCCTGGAGGGACGATTTCGTGACCTCGTCGATCGATCGTGCCCGGTCCAGAGCTTCCCCGACGACAGGCCAGCACGTCGCTTCCTGGAGCGGCCCACGGTCCCGCAGACCGGCTGCTCCGAAGGTGTCGATGACGACGACACGATCGACGAGGCCCGGTTCCCGCTGTGCCACCGCGGTGGCGACGTGCCCGCCCATCGAGTGACCGACGAGGACGACGTCCTTCGCCTTGAGCGAAGCCAGGGCGCGAGCGACGGCCAACGATTGTCCTTGTGCTCCGTACGCATCGGAATCCAGCGGGGATTCGGAACCACCGTGGCCGACCAAGTCCAGAGCGATGACCTTGCGGCCGGTCTTTTCGGCAAGCTGGGGAGCCACGTCGGCCCACCACTCGATCGACGAGGCGTACCCATGCAGGAGCACGATCGCGCCCTTGGCCGGGCCAGTCCCGTACTCGCGGACGTTGAGGTCCGGTCCGGTGACGCTCACGACGCGCCCGCCTCCGAACGTGGCGGCCTCGCGCGTCTGGCGGGAGACGAACCAGGCGTTGACGAGCATCGCCGGGATGATGATGAACACCACCAGCTTGAGCAGTTTTCGCACCCCCCGACGTTAATGCCCCGGTGTGGAACTCCTCGTTAGGCTGGCCGTATGGCTGACGACATCGAACCCGGCGGAGCGGGCGAGGGTGAGGACCCTTTCAAGGGCACTCCCATGGAGGGCCTCTTCGCGGCCTTCGGCGGGCCCGGTGGTGCCATGAGCGGTGGGCAAATGCCCGATCTGGGCGTCCTGTTCGCCCAGATGCAGCAGATGTTCGAGCCGCACGATGGCCCGGTCAACTTCGCCATGGCCAAGGACGTCGCCCGCGAGGCGGCCGCCGCGGCCGGGTCCGATCCGACGCCCCACGCCGGACAGGCCGGCACCATCAACGACGCCGTCCAGCTGGCCGAGACGTGGCTCGATCGGGCCACATCCATCCCGGCCGGCGCCACGTCCGCCGTCGCTTGGAGTCGAGCCGACTGGATCGACCGAACGGCCGACACGTGGCGGACCCTCATTGAGCCGGTCGCCACCCACGTCATCGAGGCGATGGGCCAAGCCCTCCCCGAAGAGGCCAAGGCCATGGCTGGCCCGCTCGTCGGCATGCTCACCCAGGTCGGCGGCGCAATCTTCGGCCAGCAGATCGGTCAGGCGTTGGCCGGGCTGGCCAGCGAGGTCGTTTCTTCAACTGACATCGGAGTCCCACTAGGTCCAGAGCGGACGGCCGCAATCCTGCCGACCAACGTGACGGCCTTCGGCGAGGGGCTGGAGCACCGCCCCGCCGACGTCCTGCTCTATGTGGCCCTCCGCGAATGCGCGCACCACCGACTGTTCCACCACGCGCCCTGGCTGCGCGGCGCCGTCCTGAACGCAATCGAGGAGTTCGCGCGGAACACCCGCATCGACGTCTCCGGCATCGAGGAGAAACTTGCCGGCCTCGACCCGACGCAGCTGCCCCAAGCCATGGAGTCGGGGCTATTCGAGCCCCAGCGGACGCCCGAACAGCAGTCAGCGGTCGAACGGCTCGAGACCCTGTTGGCCTTCATCGAGGGATGGGTCGACGATGTCGTCGCGCAGGCGACCCGCGAGGTCATGCCAGCAGCCATTGCCCTGTCTGAGGCGATGCGCCGCCGCCGCGCCGCGGGCGGACCGGCTGAGCAGACGTTCGCATCGCTGGTCGGCCTCGAACTGCGGCCGCGCCGGCTCCGCGATGCGGCCACGCTGTGGGCGGCACTACGCGATCGCTTCGGCGCCGACGCGCGCGATGCGGTCTGGACACACCCAGACCTGATGCCGACGGCAGCGGACCTCGACGACCCGCTCGGCTTCACGCCCCAGGACGCGGACGCTGATTTTGACGCGGCCCTCGATGAACTCCTCGGGAGCGCCGACGACGCCGACGGGGGCGCGGACGCCCAGGCATGAGTCTGCACTCCGACGCCCGCGCGGTCCTCGCTTCGTGGGCGGCACCCAACGAAGCCCAAGAGGCGCTCCGCCGTGCCTTCATCGGCCTACTGGACGCTCAACCCGACGGAATGTTCCGGCACTGCCAGCCGGACCACCTGACCGGAAGCGCGCTCATCGTGCGGGGCCGTGAAGGCGAAGACGGGCACGTCCTGCTCGTCCGCCACGCCAAGGCCGGCAAGTGGCTGCAGACCGGCGGGCACTGCGAACCGGCGGACCTGACACTGGCCCAGGCCGCGCTCCGCGAAGCGCGCGAGGAGTCCGGCATCGACACGTTGACCGTCGATCTGATCCCGCTCCAGCTGTCCCGCCACCGTGTTCCGTTCTGTGGGCCGCCGCCTCAGGGCGGGCATCACCTCGACGTCCAGTTCCTCGTCCATGCGCCGACGGACGCCGAGATCAAGACCCGCGACGGCGAAGACGAAGCCCGCTGGTTCCCACTGGACGCGGACGCCATCCCCGAACCGACCGATCAGGACGTCCGCGACCTCATCGCTGCGGCCAAGCTGCGTCTCAGCCCAAAAGGCTAGCGAGGGCCGAACTCGATCTCGGCCGAGAACACATCAAACCCGTACGGAAGACGCTTGTCTGGGCTCAATCGCGGACCTTCGGTCAAGGCTGGCGTGCTCTGGGTGACGACACGGCCCAGGAATGCTTGACCGAGGAAGATCGCCAGTCCCGCACCCGGACAGCCCTGCGGGCCGTGGCTGAAGAAGTTGAACGACCAGTCGTCACCCGCGGTCCCCTCGCTCCACTCCTCCGGGGCGAACTGGTCAGCGTACGCGATGCGGCCACGGTTGCGGTGGTTGAACAAGTTGGGGATCAGCAGCGACGTTCCCGCTGACGTCTTCTGCCCGTTCTTCCAGCGGAAGTCCTCGGCCTGGACCCGGCCGAACAGGGCCGTGGTCGGCCACAGGCGCATGGCTTCCAGGATGCAGCCGGCCAAGTACGTCGAGTCAGTCACGGTGTTCACTGTCGTGAGTTTCTTGGTTCCGATGTCGGCCCGGACGCGGTCCAGGGCCGCCGGATGCGTGGCAACCAGCGCGAGGGCACGGAACAGGTTCGCCGGCAGCGTGTCGCCCATGGCGAACAGCCAGTGGATCAGCTGACCTGGGACGTCGGTGTCGTGGTCGAACGGCGCAGCCGCGATCATTCCCGTCAGCGCGGCCGGGTCCGGCACGTCGACATACGCCGAGATCCGCGCGTGGAAGGCGTCGTAACCGTCGGCCGGCGCCCCGGGCATCTTGTTGCCAGCGGCCAGTAGTGTGCCGAGCTGTGCCGACAGTTCCTCGTCGGCAGCGGCCGACTCGCCGAAGACGACGCGCCTGGTGAGACGCTGGAATGCGGCGTTGAGCGTGTCGAACCGCAGGGGCTTACCCGACGCCAGCAGACCGTCGGCCGTCTTCACCGCCAGCGCCGCGAACTGGCGAGCCAGTGGATGCGCCGCAGAATTGGGTTCGAGCACCGCGTCGGCAAACGCGCGGCGATTCGCCCAGAGGTCGCCCCGGGAGATCGACAGCGCGGTCGGCTGGAACGCGGCCATGCCCTTGCGTTTGGCGTCCGGGTCAGGAGCGAACGGACTCGGCGACCCGCCGAGCACAGTCTCGATGTCCTCGGGGTGCGTAAGCAGCAGCGTCTCCTCGGTGCCGACCCGCACCCAGAACGGGTCCGGACCGTACTTGCGCGTCATCCCCTCGACCAGGCGATAGGCCAGATGCTCGGCAGGCAGCTTGCCGACGGCCGTCACGACGGCCTCCCGCTTGGTGAACAGCCCCTGGGCCACATTGGGAAGGCCCACTTGGGCGGTGAACCGCACCCCTTCGATGATCGACGCGTGCTTGAAGTCCAGCGTCATGCCCGGATCAGCCCCATGGGAGGTACGACTTGACCGTGTCGGCCGCACGGACGATGACGGGCTTCTTGCCCGGCTCGGTCTGGCCAAGCTCGTGCCACGGCGCGAACACCCGTTCCACGTCGCCTATGACGGGCTCGAGTTCGGGGTAGTGCCGCAGCAGGACATCCTTCATCGTCGTGTGGTTCACCCAGTCGTATCCGGTCTTCGTGTACACCTCCGGGCGGAAGTCCGTGGTGAAAAACCGGTCGCTCTTGAGCCGGCGCGATGCCATCAGGATGAAGATCCGGAACGCCGTGTCGGAGAACCCGAAGCCCTTCGGTGGCTGCTCGGCCTGCATGCCGATCTGCAGATCGACGGCATCGACGTCACCGTTGTAGATCTCGTTGATCTCCTTGGCCCACTGCTTGTTCGGTGTGATGTCCTCGATGCGCTTGCGCCGTGGCATGCGCAGCACCTCGCGGAAGTCGTTGTACCGCGGAATCCCGCGTTCACGATCGCGGACGATGTCGAGTGTGGCCAAGTCCGTGATCTGGCCGTCGATGCGCGTCAGGTTGCGAAGAGCGTTCGGGTAGTTGTGCAGGCACACAGCTCCGGCACTCGCCTTGCCGATCGAGTACCACTGGTCGCCCATCGTCATGCTGTCCATGAACTCCCGGGTGAATCGGCCTTGGATGTCGGTGAAGTACGCGTCACGCAGGTGGTCGCCGGTCTCCAGCGAGTAGAACGACCAGTCGTCCGGGATCAACGGATGCATGCGATAGACCGAGACGAACTCTTCGGTCAGTGAGAAGGGCGCGCTGTGGTGGTCCGTCGACGATCCGATGATGCCGGACAGCGGCTCGCTGTCCCCGATGCGGCCGATCTTGCCCTTGAACGTCTCGCCGAGAGCCCCGAACCAGTTGGCGTTCATCCCGATCTGCAAGGCGGGATGACGCAGCACGCATGTCGTCCATTCGACGGTGTGAATCTTGGCGATGAGCGCAGAGACGACGAGGACGCCGAGCTCGAACAGTCGCTGGTCGCCGAGTTCGGGGTGCGCCTTCTTGATTGCCTCGACCACGCTGTTGTGCTCCCGGGCGAACACCGTGTGCAGCAGCCCGGGGCCGAACCACCAGTTCTCCTGCATGCCGGTCAGGTCGACGCCGGGGATGTCGCTCGTGGGCAGCCGACCGTTGTCGTCGACCTTGATCTTTCCGTCGACGAACGTGCGGATCTCACCCTGCTTCTCGGTGCCGCTGCCGTAGATCTGCGAGCCATCCCACCAGTGCGTCTCAGCGTTCGCGAACACCGGGGCCGGGGAGCCGTCTTGGATCTCACCGTGCAGCGGAATCGTCTCGCGGATCCGCATGGGGTCCTCCGGGAAGTCGTCGCCCGGCTGCAACGGGATGTTGATCACCCGGTCCTCGAAGCCGTTGCCGTGGAAGAACCAGTTGTGGTTCTCGAACTGCAACCAAGCGGCGCCCAGCGCATTGAGGATGCCGGCCGGCTTGAACGTGTCACGCGCCATCAGGACGCGACTGATCTCCCGCGGGTCCGGCGTGAGGAGCCGCTTGCGATCGACGATGGTCTTTTCGATCGGCGCATTCCGCCCGAAGCCCGTGCCCTTGGCGCCCATGTACGGGCAGCCCACGTCGTTGTAGGTGCCATCGGGCATGCGCGCCCGCGCCGCCTCCTCGGGAACCGGGAGCAACTCATCCTTGGGCCGGATGTCCGGGCCTTCGAACAGATTCTTCTCGCGCAGGGCGTCCCGCTCCGACGACAGGCTCGACAGTTGCAAAAGCAGTGACGGGTGCTCGTACCACTGCAGGTTCAGGGGGTTCGGGATCTTCGGGCTCATGGTGGACCATCATGCGCACAATCTGCCCGCCTCTGGCAACGAATCTGGCCCTTATCGCTGCCGCCATGAGACGCCTTCGAGGAAACCCTTGGCGCGCTCGGTGTCCGGAAAGTCGGCGAGCAGGTTGTGGAACCGCGGGCCGTGGTTGGGTTCGATGAGATGCGCCAGCTCATGCAGCAAGACGTAGTCGACGACCCACCGCGGCATGCCGTGCAGGCGGTCGGACAGCCGGATCGTTCGATCGTGGGACGAGCAGGAACCCCAGCGCTTGTCCTGATTGGACACCCACCGCACGCTGGTCGGCTGGGCGCGGCCACCCAACCACTGCTGGCTCAATGCGGCGGCGCGCTCCAGCAGCTCGGCATCGGTGAGGCTCCGCTCCTTGCGCCGAATGGTCGCGACGAGGCTCTCCACGTGTGCGGCTTCCTCGTCCGGGCTCAGGTGATCCGGCATGAGAACGACGATTTTGTCGCCGTCGCGGTAGGCCTTGACGGTGCGCTTACGCCGCGCACTGCGACGAATTTCTACCTCGTCCACGGATCTCACGGTATCCCTGCACGTCATCGACCCTGAAGCGCCCACGCGGACGTTCTTCGTCCACCGGCTATCCACCGGATGTCCACATCTATGCCCGGCAATCCCCACAGGTTGTCCCCAAGGTTATCCACAGGCGTGGAAATCAAAGTTGCGGAAACGGTTGACCGGCGTTCGGACCGCGCCCTAGGTTGGCCGCGAATCGGGTCCCTGGCCGGGCCCGCAGGGGAAGGCAGGCCCGGCCGGGGCCCGTCCAATGAGGAGATCAACATGGCGGAAACCTGGAGTGGCGAGTTCTACTGCGTGAAGTGCAAGGCTAAGCGCGAAGCCACCGGCGAGATCCACGTCAGCGACAAGGGCACCAAGATGGCCAAGGGCATCTGCCCGGTGTGCTCGACCAAGCTGAACCGTATTCTCGGCAGGGCATAGCGCTCGACGTGTGGATGGCCGGCTCGCACGCTGGCCATTCGTTCGTCACAGTGGCCCGGTGAGACCTTCGGTTCGACCCGGCGCGGCGCTCTTGCGTCGCGATGCGACACACCTGCAGGTGGGTACAAACCCGGGCGTAGTCATCCGTGACCGCCCCGGTTTGTACCCGCTTTTGCTGTCCCTGGACGGCGCCCGGGACTTCGACGCCCTCCGCCGCCGGGCCCGACGCGAGATTCCCGACCTCGAGATCGACGTCGCGGACGCCCTGGCGCCGCTCATCGCAGCCGGCCTGGTCGTCGACAGCGGGCCACCGGTACGGCCGTCGCTACGTGTCGACCTTGCTCACGATCAGCCGGCGACCCATCTGGCCGGCACCGTCAACGCGCTCCTCACCGGGGCAGGCGTCGAGGTCGGACCGGACCCCGACCTCGTCGTCATCCTGTCGTCCGGCGAGCCGGATCGCACCGCCTTGGCCGACGCTGTGCGCTGCGGCGTGACTCATCTGGTCGTCGTGCTAGACGGCGAGGTCGTGCGCATCGGCCCACTCGTCGTCCCAGGAAAGACTCCATGCGTCGGATGCACGGACCTCCATCGCACGACATGGGATCCGGGATGGCTGGCGCTGGTCCCGCAGTTCGGCCGCGCCGTCCCGCACAGGATTCCGATGGGGGCGCCTCCAGCTTCCGCGGGTCTGACCCAGCACGTCGCCGCTGCCGAGATTGCCGCGACGTGCCTTGAGTTTGCCGACGCTCCCGACCACGGCCGCATCCGCCCGGGGCAGATCCGGACCGTCGGCCCCGACCGCAAGGTTCGCGTCGGCGGCCACGCGGCCTTTCACCCGCGGTGCCCGTGCGCGCTGCTCAGCGCTGCGTGAAAGTCCGTACTCTTTCGACATGGCGGCTGTGGACGATCCCCCCGAGGCGGACGCCCCCGACGAGCGGGACTCCCACGCAAACGGGCAATCCGCCCAGCCGCCGACGCACGGAAAGTCGATTCCGGTCAACGCCCTGAGCCGCGGGTTCAAGCTGGCAGCGCTTCCCGTCGGGTTCGCCGGCCGGACAACGCTCGGCGTCGGCAAGCGCCTGGCCGGGGCGCCGGCGGAGGCGGTCTTGCTCGAGATCCAACGGCGGACCGCTGATCAACTCTTCACCGTGCTGGGCCAGCTCAAGGGCGGCGCCATGAAGTTCGGCCAAGCCATGAGCATCTTCGAGGCAGCGCTGCCGGACGAGATCGCCAAGCCCTACCGCGAAACGCTGACCAAGCTGCAGGACGCCGCGCCGTCCATGCCGCCGAGCGTCGTCCACCGCGTCATGACCGAGGAGTTCGGACCGAACTGGCGCGAGCAGTTCCCGACGTTCGACGATGCGCCGGCCGCAGCCGCGTCCATCGGTCAGGTGCACCGCGCGACGTGGCGGGAATCGCCCGGCGCCGAGCCCATCGACGTGGCGGTGAAGCTGCAGTACCCGGGTGCCGGGAAGGCCCTGCGCTCCGACCTCCGCCAGCTGGCTCGATTCGGTCGCGTGTTTGCGCTCATCGCGCCGGCGGTGGACGTCGAGGGCATCATCGAAGAGCTCCAGGTCCGCGTCATCGAGGAGCTCGACTATGGCCGGGAAGCGGAGAACCAGAACTCCTTCGCCGACGCCTACGCCGACGACCCTGACATCGTCATCCCCCGCGCCGTGGCCAGCACCGACCACGCGCTCGTCACCACGTGGATGGACTCGACCGGCTCTCTGGCCGACATCATCGCCAACGGGACCAAGCAGGAACGCGACCATTTCGGCGGCCTCTACATTCACTTCCTCTTCACCGGCCCGGCTCGGGTGGGGCTGCTCCACGCCGACCCGCATCCCGGCAACTACCGGATCCTCAAATCCGGTCAGCTCGGCATCGTCGACTTCGGCGCGGTCGATCGTCTTCCCCATGGCGTGCCCCCAGAGCTCGGTCGCCTGGTCCGGCTGGCCGTCGAGGAATCGCCCGCCGAGCTGGAGCAAGAGCTGCGTCGGCTGGGTTTCCTACGGCCCAATGCCAATCTCAGCACCGAGGCGATCGCCCGCTATGTCCGTCCATTCACCGATCCAGCACAGACCGAGGAGTTCACGTTCAGCCGCGGTTGGATCCGAGGGCAGGTCACTCGGGTCAGCGCACCGACGGCGGATGGAATGGGGACGTCCATGCGGATCAACCTCCCGCGCGAATACGTCATGCTGCACCGCGTGGCCGCTGGAGGCATCGGCGTGCTCAGCCAGCTCGGCGCGACGGTTCGGGTTCCGGACGTCTTGGCCGAGTCGCTCCCCGGCTATGCAGATGACTAAGCGCTGCCGACGACCTTCAGAACGGCGTCGCCGTAACGTTCGATCTTGCTGGCACCGATGCCCGGCATCCGCAACAAGCCGGCGGCGTCCGACGGTCGGTTCTGCGCAAGCGCCGCAAGTGTGGCGTCGGTGAAGACGACGAAGGCAGGCACGCTGGCCCGGTTGGCTTCCTCTAGCCGCCAGATCTTCAGTTGCTCGAACAGCGAGCGGTCGGCGTCGTCCAGCGATTCGACAGCGGTCGGGACTGTCTTCTTGACCTTGGACCGGCTTGAAGCCCGCTGATCGGCCGGCAGGAGCGGGTCAAGGAACCGCGATGCGCGTCCACGCCACGAGATGTTCAGCTGCCGCCGAGCTCGCGTGACGCCGACGTAGAACAGTCGTCGCTCCTCCTCGATCTCGGTCGGCGTCTCGGCCATCGAGAACGGCAGCCGGCCTTCGCGGACGCCGGCGCAGAAGACGACCTCCCATTCCAGGCCCTTCGCGGCGTGCAGTGTCGCCAGAACGACACCGTCGCTGACCGGCGCGTGCGCATGCTCGGCTCGCTGGGCCAGCTCGGCGACGAAATCGTCCATGGAGGCGCCTTCGGGCATCGACGCCGCCATCGAGACGAGGGCCTGCATGGACTCCCACTGGTCGCGAACCGCGCCGGCGCCATGCGGCGGCGCGTCGGTGTAGCCCATGCTCGACAAGACCGCCCGGACCTCATCAAGGAGTCGCCCCGCGTCGACCGCGGCCGCCCGTGCCGCCGCCCGCAGCAGTGCCACCGCTTGGCGGACCTCGGCGCGCTGGAAGAACCCCTCGACTCCGCGGAGCGTGTACGGAACCTCGGCTTCGCCGAACGCCTCCTGCAGCGGTTCGGCTTGCGCATTGATGCGGAAGAGCACTGCCATCTGGGACCACGACACGCCGCGCTGATGCAGGCGCACCGCCTCGGCCGCGATGGCGCGCGCTTCGGCGGCGTCGTCGGCGTGCGCACTGAACCGGGGCGCCTCTCCGGGCGGGGACTGGGCCGAGAGTTGCACCCCGTCCGAGCCCCGCGGGAAGACCGCGTTCGCGACGCTGATGATCTGCGGCGTGGAGCGATAGTTCCGGACGAGTTCGATGCGCTCGGCATCGGCGAACTTACGGGTGAAGCCGGTGAGCGCGGCTGGTGAGGCACCGGCGAAGGTATAGATGGTCTGGCGCGGATCGCCGACCACGCAGATTTCGTCGCGGCCGCCCAACCACAGGTCGAGCAACATGGCTTGGAGTGGGTTGACGTCCTGGAACTCGTCGACGACGAACCAGCGGTACTGCTGGCGGACCTGCGCGGCCGCGCGCTCGTCGTCGGCCAGGATCGCAGCGGTGATGAGCAGGATGTCTTCCATGTCGATGCGGCCGCGCTCGCGCTTGATGTCCTCGTAGGCAACCATCAGCCCGCCGACAGTTCCACTCTCGAGGTCGGCAACCTCACGATGATGGCGTTCGGCGGCAGACACATAATCGGCTGGACGGATGTTGCTGACCTTGGCCCATTCGATCTCAGCCGACAGATCGCGCAGGAGGCCCTGGTCGGCGCGGATTCCGACGCGACGCGCGGCGTCAGCGACCAAGGCGAACTTCGACCGGACGATCTCGGGGAACTCGGTGCCGTAGACCTGCGGCCAGAAGTAACGAGCTTGGCGCAGGGAGGCCGAGTGGAAGGTCCGAGCCTGCACACCTGCGGCGCCGAGCGCCCCAAGACGCGACCTCATCTCGCCGGCCGCACGGGTCGTGAAGGTGACGGCGAGGACCTCCGACGGGCGGTAGATGCCGGTTGCCACGCCATAGGCGATGCGGTGGGTAATGGCGCGCGTCTTGCCGGTGCCGGCGCCGGCGATGACGCAAAGTGGCCCGCGCAGCATGGTCGCGACCGCCCGCTGCTCCGGATCGAGGTTCGCGAGCAGGTCGTCCGGCTCAGTCACCGACGAAGCCAGCTTCCGCTGATTGCACCTTCGTGCCACTGCTCGACGAGCCAGCGGGAGATCGAGACCGACGGCGGCAGCATGAGTTCGCCGGACGCGGTCAGCTCGGTGATCTCCTGCTTCGTGAACCAGCGCGCCTCTTCGAGCTCCTCACCGTCGACGACGATGTCGAAGGTGTCGGCCACCCCATGGAAGCCCAGCATCAGGCTGGACGGGAACGGCCATGGCTGGCTGCCCAAGTACGCCACGTCGCCGACGACGATCCCGACCTCCTCGGCGACTTCGCGCCGGACCGCGTCGACCAGCGACTCGCCGGGCTCGACAAAGCCGGCCAGTGTGGAGAAGTAGCCGGCCGGCCACACGGGCTGACGTCCCAGGATGGCGCGGTCTGCACCGTCGGTGATGAGCATGATGACGGCGGGATCGGTGCGCGGGAAGTGTTCGGTGCCGCACGACGGGCACATCCGCGAGTGCCCGGCTTTGATGACGTCGGTCGCGGAGCCGCAGCGGGCGCAGAAACGGTGCGTCTGGTGCCATCGAGACAAGCCCACGGCCTGGACGGCGAGTGAGGCGTCCTCTGGGGCGATGGTCGGGCCGATGAACCGCAGGCTCTGCGGCTCCAACTCGTCCGGGATGTGGTCGACGAGGACGGCCGCGTAGCCGAGACCATCGCGAATGCCCAGGAAGATCCAGAGTCCCTCCGGCGCCTCGTTCACCGGCATCCAGCGAATGCCCTTGCCCTCATGAGAAGCGACGTGTTCGCCGCCGACCACCATCACCCGCACGTCGTCTGCGCGCCATTTGTCGTCGCGCCGCAGGTGTGCTGCCCGGTCGTGCTGCGTCTGCTCGAAGGCGTAGTTCACGTGCCCACACTCTCACCTGCGATCAGACGCTCAAGTGCGTCCCGCCCGGGAAGGTCGTCGAACCGCCGCACTTCGCCGAGCCGGACGTAGTAGAAAGCGCCCGTCACGTCGGCAAGGTCGAGTCCGTTCATCTCCGCCCACGCGAGCCGGTAGACGGCGAGCTGCAGCGGGTCGGCGGTGGCGGCCCGGTTGGTCTTCCAGTCGACGACCTCGAACCGGCCATCCATCTCGAAGACCGCGTCGATTCGACCGATGACCTGCTGGCCGGCCAGCACTATCGAGAACGGCGCCTCGATCGCGATCGGCGAGCGGTCTGCGTAGGGGCCGGAACGGAACAGGTCGATGACCTGGTCCAGTTCGGCGTCTGAGGCAAGGTCGACGTCGCCGCGCCCCGGCAGGTCGGTGGGGTCGAGCAGGACCAGCTGTCCGTAGTGCGCCTCGACCCACGCGTGGAACCGGGTGCCGAGGCGAGCGGCCGGAGATGGCTGCCGAGGCATCGGGCGGGCCAGCTGCCGTGCGTATGCGTCGGCGTCGTCGACGAGAGTGAGCACGGCGGTGGCCGACAGGGCGGCTGGCAGATCGACCTCGTGCGGCGCGATCTGCCGCTCGTGCTCAGCGCGCAGCGCCTCGATCTCTGCGTCGAGTTCGGCGAAGATCGCCGACTCGGCGGACCGCACCGGGCTCGACGCTGCGGCACGCACCAAGTCGGCGGCCGCGCGGCGGGCTGGGAGCGCTTCGGCTGGACGCGGCCAGGCCACCGGGTCGCGCTGCGACTCGGGGTTGGGCGGTCCCTCCGGCTCGGCGTCCCATGCCAGGACGCGCTGGCCGAGCTCGCGGACGACCTCATGGATCGCCTCCAGGAAGGTGGACGGCTTCAGCGGATACTTCTGGTCGCGTCCCCACCAGTGGCCGCTGACGTGCAGCGCGGTCCGGGCGCGGGTGCAGGCGACGTAGCCGAGCCGGACCTCCTCCATGTACTCGTCGGCCTGGAAGGCGGCGATGAGCTCCTGGATGTCCTTGCGCGTCCATCCACCGAGCGTCGGGAGGACGTCGGCGTCGCCGCGCAGCGGATACGGGAATCCCTTGGGATTGGAGGTCCAGCGGTCGCGCCCCTGGGTTGCCGGGAACTGGCCGCCGACGACGAAGGGCAGAAACACCCGATCCCACTCCAGACCCTTGGCCGCGTGGATCGTCAGGACCTGCACGGCGCCCGGCCGCGACCGCTCGGGCACCTCGAGACCCTGGCCCTGTTCGTCCTCTGCGCGCAGGTAGGCCAGGAAGCCGGCCAGCGAGTCGGTGCCCTCGCGCCCGCCGACGTCGCCGGCGACGTCGACCAGCGCCGCGATGTCGTCGGCCGCGCCGGTGCCCAGCAGCCGGGTCTCGATGTCGAGATCGAGCAGGCGGATTGCCAACAGCACCCGGTCGACCACCGACGAGCCTGAACTCCGCCGCATCGTCCGCACGATGCGTGCCACGTGGGCGAAACGCGCGCGCGCCTCGTCGGAGTACCCAGCCGGGCCGGGGTCCTCGACCGCGTCGCTGAGCGAGACCATCTCGGTCGGGTCGACGCCGGCCACAGCATCGGACAGCCGCGAGACCAGGCTCTCGTCGGATTCGACCTCGTAGGCCTTCGCGAGGAAGCCGGCGCGGGCGCCCAGCAGGGCGAGATCGCGCGGGCCGATGCGGAATCGATCTCCGGCGAGCAGCCGCAGCATCGCCGGGTTGGCGGTGGCGTCGGCGGCAAGCTCGAGCAGGCTGACCACGTCGACGACGTGCGGCAGGCTCAGGAGGCCAGCGAGCCCGACGACTTCGGCGTCGATTCCGCGCGAGCGCAGCGCCGTCGTGAGCCGGGACATCTCGGCCCGCCGGCGCAGCAGCACCGCGATCTCCTCCTCGGGGTTCGCCAGCCGCGCCTCCACGACTTGGTCGATCAGGGCGTCGAACTCCTGACTCACGGTCCGGTGGCGAGACACCGTGAGGTCCGCGGCCGCGACCTGTGCATCCGGCGCCGTCAGCGGTTCGAGGCCGTCGAAGTCGTCGTAGAAGGGTTGAGCCACCCGGTTGGCGATGGCGAGGACGTCCGGATGGCACCGACGGCTCGTCCGTAACCCAAACACCGGCACCATGTCGCCGGTGGCGGTCGGGAAGTGCTCGCGGAAGCGCGCCATGTTGTCCGAGGACGCGCCGCGCCAGCCGTAGATCGCCTG
>DATLCL010000099.1:0-11974 GCA_035526415.1 Aeromicrobium sp. | reverse complement strand
AGACGCCGGCGATTCGGACCGGAGGCCCGTCACCGAGACGGTGATGGGTCACGCCTTCCAGGTCGCCGGCGATGGATTCTGGCAGGTCCACCCGGAGGCTCCGCGGCTACTGGTCGAGACCGTTATGGCCATGCTCGCCCCACGGCCGGGGGAGCGAGCCCTCGACCTGTACGCCGGCGTCGGGATGTTCAGCTCCTTCCTCGCCGAGGCGGTCGGGGCGTCAGGACACGTGACGTCGGTCGAGGGCAACCGAACCGCGAGCCGATGGGCAGCGGAGAACCTCAAGCGTTTCGATCACGTCGCGGTCACCTGCGCCCCGGTCGAGCGATCCGTCGCCGGACCTGCCCACTTAGTCGTGCTCGACCCACCGCGGTCAGGCGCCAAGCGCCGGGTCGTGGAGGCCATCACGGCGCTTCGGCCGCGGGCGGTCGCCTATGTCGCCTGTGATCCCGCAGCTCTCGCGCGGGACGTCTCGTACTTCGCCGAAGCCGGGTACGCGATGCGCGAGCTTCGCGCGTTCGACCTGTTCCCGATGACGCACCACGTCGAGTGCGTCGCGCTGCTCACGCCTGCGGGGTAGCTCTAGCTCGGTTGCGCCCCTGCCGAGGGTCCGACTCGTGATGCTGCGGGGTAGCGTGGCGCGCGAGCCAACCCGAGGGAGCCGCAATGCCGCAGGACCAAGTCGACCCGTCCCACATCATGCAGGTAGGGATGGGTTTTTTCGCGTCCAAGACTGTTCTATCCGCCGTCGAGTTGGAGGTGTTCACGCACCTCGCATCAGGACCGCTCACTGGCGAGGAGATCCGCGAGCGCCTCGGCCTCCATCCGCGGGGGATCTACGACTTCCTCGACACCCTCGTGGCGCTCGGATTGCTCCAGCGCAGTGGCGATGGCCCCGGCGGTCGTTACGAGAACACTCCTGACACTGCAGTCTTCCTCGACAAACAGAGTCCGGCGTACATCGGCGGCATTCTCGAGATGGCCAACGCGCGCCTTTACCCGTTCTGGGGTGGTCTTACCGAGGCTCTGCAAACCGGCAAACCGCAGAACGAGATCAAGCACACCGGGGCGTCGATGTTCGATGAGCTCTACAGCGACCCGGCGCGACTCGAACAATTCATGCAGGCGATGTCGGGCATCTCGATGGGCCCCTTCATGGCGCTCGCGGAGGCGTTCGACTTCTCCAAGTACCAATCGCTGTGTGACATCGGCGGCGCGACCGGTCAGTTGTCCTCGATCGTCGCCGCCCGTCACCCGCATCTTCAGTGCACGAGCTTCGACCTGCCAGTTGTCGCACCGATCGCGGAGCGGCACATCGCGGCTGCAGGCCTGAGCGACCGCGTGAGCGTCGCGGCGGGCGACTTCTTCGTGGACCCGCTGCCGAAGGCCGATGTCATCACGATGGGCCTGATCCTGCACGACTGGAACTTGGAGCGGAAGAAGCAACTGATCCGATCCGTGTACGAGGCGCTTCCCGAGGGCGGGGCGTTCATCGTCATCGAGAACCTGATCGACGATGCCCGGCGCGAGAACGCATTCGGTCTGATGATGTCGCTCAACATGCTGATCGAGTTCGGTGACGCCTTCGACTACACCGGCGCCGACTTCGCCGGTTGGTGCAAGGAAGCGGGCTTCCGCGAAGTCGCGTTCCTCCCACTGGCCGGTCCGACGAGTGCAGGCATCGCCTACAAGTAAGTCCGCTGCCTAATCGGTGAGGCCGGCGTAGACGGTGCCCTCGATCTCCATGAAGGTGTCTACGATGCGCTCATCGAAGAACGGCAGGACCTGCGTCGCCAGCATGGCGCCGACGCCCGTCGTGCGGTCGATGAAGTAATACAGGTTGAACAGCCCGGCCCAATCACCGGTGCCGGCCCGCCGTGCGCCCGGGACGTCCTCCAGCGTCAGATGGAATCCCAAACCCCAGGCCTCGGCGAAGGGGTACGGCGGGATGTCGTTGGACATCGCGGGGTCGGCAGAGGGCATGCCCTCTGCCGGCATCGGCACGCCGCGCAGCGAGTCACTGAACGCCAGCGCGACCGTCTCCTCCTGCAGAATGCGCTGCCCGTCGAGCTCACCACCGCGCAGCAGCGCCTGGATGAAACGCCCATAGGCGCCAACCGTGCCGACCAGGCCATGTCCGCCTGCCCACCATTCGGGCTTCTCCGGAAGCTCGAGTGAGATCTCCATCAAGCCGCCCTCGGGCGTGCGGGAGTAGATCGGCATCATCCGGGCGTTCTGCTCGTCGGTGGGTTGGAAGGTCACGTCGGTCATGCCGAGCGGGCCGGTGACGTGTTCGGCGACGTACTCGTCGAGTCCTTTACCACTGACCCGCTCGACCAGCAAGCCGAGCCAATCGGTGCTCGTGCCATACGCCCAGATCGTGCCGGGGTCGTTGGACAGCGGCACGTCAGTGATCGCCGCCTTCTGGCCGGCAAAGAGCGTCGGTATCCCCTTGATCTCGTGGAACCGCGCGATCTTGGCGTCGGTGAAGAAGTAGGTGGCGCCGGAGGTGTGGTTCATCAGTTCGCGCACGACCGGCGGGCGACTCGGCGCGCGCAGGATTGGTTGGTCACCGTCGAACCCGTCCAGCACCTGGAGCTTGCCGAACTCCGGCACGTGGTTCGCCACGTCGTCTTCGAGACCGATGCGGCCCTGTTCGAGCAACTGCAGGGCAGACACACTGGCGATGGCCTTGGTGCAGGACGCGTATCGAAAGATCGTGTCCGGTGCAGTGCCATTAGCACCGGAGTACAGGACGCCGTCACGATCGACGACGACGACGGCGAGGCCGGGGACCGCTCCGGTGGCGACGGCATTGGCCAGGATCGCGTCAAGGGCGGCGGGGTTGATCGTCATGGTGACATTTAAGCCTGCCCGCTCGGTCACGTTCGATTGGGTTCCGCCGGTGCTCGACCAGTAGAATCAGGGTGTGCCTCGCGGAGACGGTCGTCTAACTCACGACCTGGACCCTCAGGACCGTGGCCCCCAGGATGCCTGCGGCGTCTTCGGCGTATGGGCCCCCGGCGAGGAAGTCGCCAAACTCACCTACTTCGGCATCTATGCCCTGCAGCACCGCGGCCAGGAATCCGCTGGCATCGCAGTCAGCAACGGCAAGCAGATCCTCGTCTACAAGGACATGGGCCTCGTCTCGCAGGTCTTCGACGAGGCCACGCTCGAGTCACTCAAGGGCTCCATCGCCATCGGCCATGCTCGGTACAGCACGACCGGCTCCAGCGTGTGGCAGAACGCGCAGCCGACATTCCGGCCGACCGCCACGGGCTCGGTTGCGCTAGGGCACAACGGCAACCTCACCAACACCCACGAGCTGACTGAGCTGCTCACCGAGCGCACCGTGAAGAAGCCCCAGGCGGACAATGGCGGCAAGACCAACTGGTCCAGCAATGAGGGCGCGACCTCCGACACCGGCGTCATGACAAGCCTGCTGGCGTCCTACGACGATCGTTCGGTCGAGGAGGCCGCCCTCGAGGTGCTCCCCAAGCTCCGCGGCGCGTTCTCGATGGTCTTCATGGATGAGTCGACGCTCTACGCCGCACGCGACCCACAGGGCATCCGTCCGCTGGTGCTCGGGCGCCTCGAACGTGGCTGGGTGGTGGCCAGCGAAACAGCGGCGCTCGACATCGTGGGTGCGTCCTATGTGCGCGAGATCGAGCCGGGCGAATTCCTCGCGATCGACGAGAACGGTCTGCGCAGCGAGCGCTTCGCCCAAGCCGATCCAAAGGGCTGCCTGTTCGAGTACGTCTACCTGGCGCGCCCTGACACCACGATCGCCTCGCAGAAGGTGTTCACCGTGCGCGAGGAGATCGGCCGACGCCTCGCCCGCTCTGCGCCGGTCGAAGCCGACCTCGTCATCCCGGTGCCCGAATCCGGCACGCCGGCGGCCATCGGTTACGCGAAGGAGAGCGGCATCCCGTTCGGCCAAGGCCTGGTCAAGAACTCCTACGTCGGCCGGACGTTCATTCAGCCGTCCCAGACGATTCGTCAGCTGGGCATCAGGCTCAAGCTCAACCCGCTTCGCGACGTCATCAGTGGAAAGCGGCTCGTCGTGGTCGACGACTCGATCGTCCGCGGAAACACCCAGCGCGCCCTCATCGCGATGCTCCGCCAGTTCGGCGCGGCTGAGGTGCACGTGCGCATCTCGAGCCCGCCGGTCAAGTGGCCCTGCTTCTACGGCATCGACTTCGCATCGCGCGCCGAGCTCATCGCCAACGGCGCCTCCGTCGATGAGATCTGCCGGGCCATCGGTGCCGACTCCTTGGCGTATGTCGAATTGGACGAGCTGATCGATGCCACGAACATCGCCAAGGACAACCTCTGCCGCGCCTGCTTCGACGGGATCTATCCCATCGCGCTGCCCGAGGACGACCTGATCGGCAAGTATCTGCTCGAGCCGGCTACCAAGCCCGGCATCGAGGTCATCCAGTGACGTCTTCCCACGAGACCCCGTCCGCCTATGCCGCCGCCGGGGTCTCGGTCGAGGCAGGCGACCGCGCGGTCGAGCTGATGAAGCAGTGGGTCGAACAGTCTCGTCGGCCCGAGGTCGTCGGCGGAATCGGTGGCTTCGCCGGCCTGTTCGACGCCTCAGCGCTGGCGGCGTTTCGCCGCCCCTTGCTCGCGACGTCCGCCGACGGCGTCGGCACCAAAGTCGCCATCGCACAGGCCATGGACATTCACGACACGATCGGCTTCGACCTCGTGGGCATGCTGGTCGACGACCTCGTCGTGTGTGGTGCCGAGCCGCTCTTCATGACCGACTACATCGCCTGCGGCAAGGTTGTGCCCGAGCGCATCGCTGACATCGTCAAGGGGATCGCGCAAGCCTGCGTTGAAACAGGCACTGCCCTGCTCGGTGGCGAGACCGCGGAGCACCCGGGTCTGTTGGGTGCCGACGAGTACGACGTGGCCGGTTCGACGACCGGTGTCGTCGAAGCCGACTCGCTGCTGGGTGCTGAGCGCGTACGCCCGGGCGACATCGCCATTGCGATGGCGTCGTCCGGCCTGCATTCGAACGGCTACTCGCTGGTGCGCCGCGTCCTGCTCCAGGACGCCGGCTGGACACTCGACCGGGACGTCCCCGAACTGGGAGTCCGACTCGGCGAAGCGCTGCTGACGCCCACGCGGCTGTACGCCAAGCCGGTGCTCGATCTCATTGCCCGCACCGAGGTGCATGCTCTCTCCCATGTCACCGGGGGCGGCCTGGCCGCCAACCTCGCGCGGGTACTGCCGGACGGCGTCCACGGCACCATCGACCGCGCGACGTGGGAGCTGCCGGCCATCTTCGGCGTGGTCCAGCAGGTCGGCAGATTGGCGCAGTCGGACCTTGAGGAAGCTCTGAACATCGGCGTCGGCATGGCGGCGCTGGTGCCCTCCGAAATCGCTGATTCGGCTCTCGCCGTGTTGGCCGAGCATCAGATCGACGCATGGGTTGCCGGAGAGGTCTCGGCGACCGAGCCTGGTTCAGGTCCCGGAACGGTGGAGCTGGTCGGTTCGCACCGCTGAAGTTGGCGAGTCCACCGGGAACCGTGGGTCGCTTCTTGGAATTCGGAACAGTTCGCTATTCTGTGAACACGACAAAACTTCTCAGACTGTGCGAGGGGGTCGACCCATGGGGCGCGGCCGTGCTAAGGCAAAGCAGACGAAGGTCGCTCGCGACCTGAAGTACCGGACGTTCGACACCGACTTCGGGGATCTGGCGCGTGAACTTCACGGCGACGAAGGGGAGTCCATCCCCGACCAGTACGCCGACCTCGTAGAGAATCACGAGGATTCAGCGGCCTCGTAACTCGGCTGAGTCGGTCGCAACTCGAACCCGCCAGACTCAGCGTTTCAGTAGAGCGCCCAGTTCCCGCACGGCCCACGCGCCGTTCGCGTAGAACGGGAACAGCCACCACGGCACGCCGATGATGTCGGGCTGCGTGTAGCGAAACATCCCGAGTTGCCACTGCAGCGACTCGAAGAGCGGGCCCACGGCGGCCAGCAGGAGTGCCGCGGCCAGCAGCGTGCCGCGCTCGCGTGACGCCACCAGCCGAAGCGCGAACAGGCTGACGAACACGATGGTGACCAGGGTTCCGTGGTCGAATCCGACGAAGCCGCTCGTCGCGTAAATGGTCGTCATCACGAGCAGCTCGAACGCAAACCGGAGCGAACGCGCTTCGGGTACGGCGAAGCGCGGTGCGGTGGCGACGAATCCGATCGCTGCGAGGCCGAAGATCGGAATGACCCACACGGTCTGCTCGCCCATGAAGGGACGCCAGAAGTGGACGACCGTGTCCGTCGCCACGTGGAAGTATCGATCGCAGAGCGTCATCCAGGCGGTGAGCCCCACGACCGCGACGACGAGTGTGAGACGACCGGTGTGCCGGGCCGTCGTCGTCGAAGTCACTGCGCGCCCCCGAGAATTGCGGCGAGCAGGCGTCCGCTGCGCGCGGTCATGGCGGCAGCAGACTCGTCCGGGTGCTCAACCCACCACCGCATCAGGCTGTCGACGATGCCCATCCACACGGCGGTCATGGCCGAGATGTCGAGGCGGTCGGTCACGCCGCTGAGCGCCATGAGTTCTGCGACGCCCTCGTCGGCCAGCTTCGTGATGCGCTCGGTGTAGTGCCCGACCGCCTCAGCCACCGGTCCCGACGTGGGTGCCGTGCGGTCGTAGAACAGCCGCCACAGGTGGCGTTGGTCCTCCAGGACGTGGAACATGCCATCGAGGGTGCGCATGCCGCGCTCGATGCCGACGCTTTCTTCGTTGGCGATGCGCTCGACCTCGGCCGCGACGATATCGCCGCCGCGCTCGATGCAGGCGAGAAAGAGCCCTTCCTTGGAGCCGAAGTAGTTGTAGATCAGCGGCTTGGAAATTCCGGCTCGGTCGGCCACTGCCTGGATGTTGGTCGCGGCGAAGCTGTCGGTGGCGAAGATCTCGGAGGCAACGGTCAGGATCTGTTCCTCGCGCTCCAGTCGCGGCACGCCTTTGGTGCCGGCATTGGATCGTGGGGCCATGGAATGAGGGTAGCGCATGAACTGACTTTGTGGTAACTTACCCAGAAGTCATATTCTGGAAGGTGCCATGAACCTCGATATTGGGGCGATCCTCGACCCGACGACGAACCCGGTGACGTACGCGGCACCGTTTTTCGTCCTCACGATCGTGATGGAGCTGGCTGCGCTCAAGTGGCTCGACCACGACGACAACGTGACCGGTTATGCGATGAGGGACGCGCGCGCGTCGATCTCGATGGGCGTCGGATCGCTGTTCTTCCTGACTGCCTTCAAGGTGGGCACGTTCTTCGTCTTCATGGCCGTGTACCTGTATCTCGCGCCGTGGCACTTGCCGACGAACACTTGGTGGTACTGGATCGCGGTCACGCTTGGCCTGGACTTCTTCTACTACTGGAATCACCGCTTCGTGCACCGCGTGCGCATCGGATGGGCTGCCCATCAGGCGCACCACTCCAGTGAGTACATGAACTTCGGGACCGCGTTGCGGCAGAAGTGGAATCCCTGGTTCGAGTTCTTCTTCTGGCTGCCCTTGCCCTTGCTGGGCTTTGCTCCGTGGACGCTCTACGTGGCGTTCGGCGTCAACCTGATCTTCCAGTTCTTCGTTCACACCGAGCTGATCGGCAAGCTGTGGCGGCCGGTCGAGCTGATCTTCAACGCGCCGTCGCACCACAGAGTGCATCACGGCAGCGACCCGGAATACCTCGACAAGAACTACGCCGGGATCTTCATCATCTGGGATCGGATGTTCGGCACGTTCACGCCCGAGCGGCAGAAGCCGACGTACGGGTTGACCTACAAGGTGGACACGTACAACCTGCTCAAGCTCGAATATGGCGGGTTCGTCGATGTCCTCCGGGATGTCCGGGAGACCAAGGGTCTGCGCAACAAGCTGGGCTACATCTTCGGGCCGCCGGGCTGGGAGCCGCCGGGCGAGCACCACGAGCACCTGGTGCTGCCGCGCCGCTGAAGCCGTGTGGCAACATCCACCCATGGGCATGACGACTGAACCACCCAAGGGCCTGGATTCGCCGCTGACGAAGAAGATCATCAAGATCGCGTCGAGGGCGCACGTCGGCGTCTTCAAGCTGACCAACGGACACATCGGTTCGAAGTGGCGCGTGGGCGCCGGATTTAAGAAGCCGGCACCGACGCTCCTGCTCGAGCACACCGGCCGCAAGTCCGGCAAGGAGTTCACGACGCCGCTGCTGTACCTGGCCGACGGCGCGAATCTGGTGGTCGTCGCCTCGCAGGGAGGCATGCCCAAGAATCCGCAATGGTTCGCGAACCTCAAGGCGCATCCCGACACGCGCGTCCACCTGCGTGGTGAGCGCGGCCGACCGGTCCGTGCGCGGGTCGCGTCGCCGTCAGAGAAGGCCGAACTCTGGCCTCGGCTGGTCGAGATGTACGCCGACTACGACACGTACCAAACCTGGACGGACCGCGAGATCCCGGTCGTGGTCCTCGAGCCGCGATCGTGACGCGGGCGCCTGCCGGGCGGGTCATCGTCATCACTGGCGGTGCCCGCGGCATCGGTGCGTCGACGGCGCGCCTGCTGGCCTCGCGTCGCGCCAAGGTTGCGATCGGAGACCTCGATACCGACCTGGTTGCACGGACCGCATCAGAACTCGGCATTCAGGGCTTCGGCGTCGATGTGACCGACGCCGACGCCTTCGCCGCCTTTCTCGATGACGTGACTGCAGCGCTGGGGCCGATCGACGTGCTGATCAACAACGCTGGCATCATGCCGCTGCATCGGATCGACGAGGAGCCGGATGACGTCACCCGGCGAATCGTCGAAGTCAACCAGATGGCTGTCATACGTGGAACGCGGGAGATCGTCCGTCGCTGGAAGGCCGAGGGCCGCGGCGGTCACATCATCAACGTCTCGAGCGCCGCCGGTCGGGTCCCGATCGCCGGCGCGTCGACGTACGTCGCCAGCAAGCACGCGGTGTCGGGATTCTCGAATTCGCTGCACATCGAGTTCCAGGCCGACGGATTGCCCATTGACGTGACAGCGGTTCATCCGGCCATGGTGAGCACCGAGCTGTCGGCTGGCTTCGCCCACAAGGGCGCCGCAAAGCCGGTCACCCCGGAGCAGGTGGCCGACGGGATCCTCTCGGCGTTGGTGCGGCCGCGGCCCGACGTCTACGTTCCCCGGTCCCTGGGCGTGGCAGTACGCACGGGCGGGCTGATTCCGCGTCGGGTCGGTGAATGGCTCAATCGGGTGCTCGGCGGGGAGCGGGCCGCACTGGACGCGATGGAGAGTCCCGAGCGGCGCTCGTACGAAGAACGGGTCGGTGGCCAGGGAACCTAGGCGCTTTCCAGCGCACGTTCCGATAGCGCGTACCGAAGCAACACCACGTCACCGATGGGTCGAACCTCGATCAAGGCAGCACGATGCTCGGCGCACCAGGGGAACTCGCCGTCGCCGACGAAGCGGGGCGCGCGGGAATCCCCGACAAACAACGGTGCGACTGCCATCTGAAGCTCGTCGGCAACTCCCTCGGTGAGGAACTGGGTGTGGATCGTGCCGCCGCCCTCCACCATGAGTCGTCGTACTCCGCGTCGGTGCAGGTCCTCGCTGATGGCACGCATGGTCACGTCCGGGCCGCCATCGATGACGGTGGCGACGCCACTCAGGGCTCCGAGAGTCTGATCGGCGGTCGGTGCGGCGCAGTACACCAGTTTCTCGCAGTGGCCGGTCGTGAAGAAATGTGCAGCCGGATCGAGGTCGCCCTTAGCGGTGACCGTCACCTTCACCGGTGTCGCCGTGACACCTCGCTCGACCCGACGCCGCTGGCGCTCCGCCGAGCGGACCAGTAGGGCCGGATCGTCGCGGCGTACCGTCCCGGCACCGACCATGATCGCGTCACTGACCGCGCGAACTTCATCAACCCGGTCGAAGTCGGCGTCGTTCGACAGCAGCAGTCGCTGACCGGTCGCTGAGTCGAGGTACCCGTCCAGCGAAACCCCACAGCTCAGGACCGTGTAGGGGCGATCGCCCATGAGACGTCTCCTTCCGGATCGCTGGCTGGGTCCGCAGACCGGCGGCGCAACGCCAAGACGCCGGGCAGGGTTGCGAGTGTTGCAAGCACGCCATACGTGAGGGATACGGCAAGGCCAGTGCTCGCGCCGAGACCTGCGGCCCCGAAGACCAGCGTTGCGCCACCTTCACGTGGGCCCCATCCGAGTACCCCGACCGGGATGGCCGAAACCTCCAGGACCACGAGGCCCAGTGGAAGGAGCTCCAGCACTGGCGCAGTGACTCCCACTGACCGTGCCGCGATGACGAACACCGCCACGTGACCGGCGGCGGCCACCGTCGAAAGCAGGAGGACCCGTGGCCAGACTTTTCGCGCTCCGGCCACGTGTCGGGCGTCGGCCCACGCCCGCTTCATGAACGTAGGCCTGGCGGCGCGCAGCAGGAGGAGGAAGGCGGCAACGGCTACCAGGAACCACAGCATCCAGCCGCGAAGGGGTGGTGCCAACGCCGGGATCGCAACCACGGCCAGGCCGAACAGGACCACCTGCCCGGTGATCCGGTCCCACACAACCGAACGGATCCCTCGGGACATCGCCCGGCTGCTGTGGCCATGCCACACGGCGCGATCCACCTCGCCCGCCACACCGCCCGGCAGGGTCGCGTTGAGGAACTGTGCGCGGTAGTACGCCCGGTATGCCGCCGTGACGGGTACCCCGACGTCCAAGCGGTCCGCAAGGAGACTCCACCGCCGTGCGCAGGCCCACGTTGTCACCGCGGTGATCACCGCTGCCACGAGGGCTGCGGCGATGCTGATGCTGTGCAGCGCGTCGACGAACGGTCCAGCGCCGAGCCGGAGACCGAGCGCAACGAGAATTCCCACGGCCGCGAGCACACCCACCCACCGCGGGAGCCAAAGATTGCTGATGGTGTGGCTCCCTCCCGACGTCCGGTCTCCCATGTTCTCAGAACCGTGCCGGAGGGTCGTCTGGTTTCGAGATCTCCTGCAGCACCGCGGCCACCGTCCGAGCGGTTTTCGGCCAGCCAGCCAGGTCCTGACTGCGCAGGCCGGCCGAAGTTCGCCAGCGGGACCGCGTCCCGGGATCCGTCAGCCATGTGCGCAAGGCCTCCGCCAGCCCGTCGGCATCATCCACCGAGAGCAGCATGCCGGGCCGGGATCCGTCGGACGCCTGCCCGACCGCTTCACGATGTCCACCGACGTCGGTCGCGATGACGGGGATTCCACAGGCGAGCCCCTCGGTCACGGCCATGCCGTAGGACTCCCGGCGCGATGGCGAGATCAGCAGGTCGGTCCGCGACCGAAGCTCGGCCAGCTCCGGGCGTGAGAGCGGACCGGTGAGCACGAACCGGTCGGCCACTCCGGCGCGGGTGGCGGCCGCGGCGAGTGATTCGACGAAGGTGGGGTCGAGATCGAGCGCGCCGGCGCAGGTGCAGTGCCATTCGAGATCGGCGACCTTCGCGAGCGCAGCGATCAACACATCGTGACCCTTGGCCGGTGTGACCGGTCCCGCGCACAGGAGATTCCCGCCGGCTGCCGTACCCGGGGCCGTCGGCGCGGGGTCGACGCCGGGTACCGCGGTCCACACCCGATCGGGGTCGACACCAAGGTGGCTGGCGACCCATTGGCGGGCCCAGCTGCTTGTCGTGATGACGGCAGCCGCGGCGTCGAGAACCGCCGCCTCTACTCGCTCGACTGGTTCCACCGGCCACGCCTCTGCCAGCGGCATGTGCAGGAGCACGACGATGCGTAAGCGTCGGACGCTGCCCACCAGCGTTTCGGACCCGGACGCGATCAAGCCATCGACCAGCACCAGGGAGTCATCGGGGAGTTCCGCGAGCAGTGCATTGAGACGGTCCCGATCCCGCTCGCCCGGCGTCGGCCAGGTCCCGGAGACAGGGTGCTCCTGGACTGCCCAACCCCTGTGGGGGAGCTCCTCACACAGCCGACGGTCGTAGACGTTT
>DATLCL010000086.1:0-4654 GCA_035526415.1 Aeromicrobium sp. | reverse complement strand
AGCTCGACGAGCCGCTCAAGATGCTGGGCACTTACAAGGTGGCGATCAGGGTATTCCCGGGCATGACGCCAGAAGTCACGATCGCGGTCGAGCCCAAGGGCTAGTTTCCGGTCCGTCCGCGCGCCGGCGCGGCGGCGTCCTAAACATTTCTGCTAATTACAGCCTGACCACCGCTTTCGAACGCGCCGACCTCTAACTCTCACTGCGCGTCAGGTAGCGCAACAGTTCCTCGTGGCCCACGCTCAGCTCAACGCCCGTGCCGCCCGAAGATCTCGATAGGCGTGGCCTGGTGCGAATTAGCTCAGGTCGCCTCGCGCCCGTTTGTTTCTGTTGAGGACACGGCAGACTCCTCGACAGATGACTCCCACACGAATATTTGGTGCCTAAACGTCCTGTCGGCAGCTCTCCCGTCGACGTTTCTCGCTAATGGTCCGTGTCAAAACGTTTGCGCCACTCCGCGCCCCAGCCAAACGTCCCAACGTCGATGAGGGTCCTGATCACGATGGTCGCCTTGGTCGCGGTTGCATGCACGCCGTTGGCCGCCGCGTCGCCTGACGTGTCTGGGCAGCCGTCGCCGACGACTTCACCCACATCGACCACCTCGGCTTCGGTCGCCCCTTCGCCGACGTCAGGGTCGACGCCTACGCCTGCGCCCTCGCCGTCGAGCTCAGCTTCCCACGCGGCCGGTGTCGAGTTCATTCGCTGGTCCGGTGGCTACAAGATCCTCGCGTCCGAGCCGGGGGGTGAGGTCTATGGATCCCAGGACATTCACGCCGAGCAAATTGCGGCCGTACTCGACATGGTCGAGGTCGACGGTGTCGAATGGATCCGCGTTCAATACGGCCACGACCGTCCGGGCGACTGGGTAAACCACGGCTGGGCGCCATCGGTCGCTGACATCGACCGCGGCGGTGGAACGCACGTCGATCCTGTCTACGAGTACGTCGTGCCCGACTGCCCAGAGGAGTTCACGATCGGCGAGCTGGGCAGCATGGTTCCGGCACTCGCTCTGTACTGCTTTGGCTCCGAGACGCTCACGGCTGCACCCATCCAGGTGCGCAACGAGGGGAACGAGCTCGACCTTTTCATCGATGGCGCACCCGAGTGGCTCGCGCTGGGCGACGGTCTAATGGCGCACTGGCTGCCGGGCTACGAGGACCTTGGCGCGGCGCCCGTCTACGTGGACCCCGCCTCCGATATCCACCTTCCTGAGGGAGCGTGGGTCGAGCTAACCGGCCACCTCGATCACCAAGCGGCGCAAACATGCGAAATGACATCGACCGAACCCGAGATCCGGGACCTGCGCAATGATGCCGAAGCGGTTGCGCTGTGCCGTGGCCGTTTCGTCGTCACCGGCGTCCGTCACCTCTCGATGGCCGAAATCCCGCAAGCGCCGCCTCGATCCACGCCAGGACCACGGCCCACGGAGACCGTCACTCTTGCGCTGAAGGCCATCGAGGCACCGATCGGGACACGCATTTCGCCTGCCAACGTGTGGACAGGCGAGGAGCTGATCATCTGGGGCGGCAACAGCTGGCACGAGGATTGGAGCCACCAGCCTGAGGATGACGGCGTCGCCTACAACCCCGCCACCGGCACCTGGCGTGAGATTGACGATGGGCCGCTTTCGCCACGCAATGCGGCCGCTTCGATATGGACCGGAACAGAGATGCTCATCTGGGGTGGCCAGAGCGGCGAGGTCGGCGGCCGAGACCTTGCCGCCAACGGTGCTGCTTACGATCCGTCGACGGACACCTGGCGCAAGATTGCTCCCGGTCCGCTCGAGCCTTCCTACTGGACCAGTTCAATCTGGACCGGCACGGAGTGGTGGATAGCGGACTCGCGGCGTACCAAAATTGCACTGGCGGCGTACGACCCCGCTCAGGATCGTTGGCGGCAGATCGCAGCGCCGAGCGGTGACGCAGACCATGGGGCGCAGTTGGTTTGGACCGGGTCCGAGATCTTTCTGATGGACTCTTTCATCGGCCTGATGTCCTTCGATCCTTCGATCCAGGACTGGGTCAACGAAGAGGTCGAATTTCGCGGACCGATTGTTTGGACGGGCGAACTGTTCATCGGGAGCCGAACAGACAACATCGCGACGAACCCGCTCGATTGGGGGCCTTTCAGCTACCCGGTCGCCTGGGACCCGATTTTGAGGGAGGAAATCGAACTCGCGCGGCCGCCCCATAGCGTGTACGAGCTTCTGCCGATGGGCGCGCAGCTCGGCTTTGGGACCGACCTGTTGCTCGATCTCGAGTCGAACGTGTGGTTCGACGTCGACCTCGGGAGCGATCTGGCTGTCGACACCATCACCAACCGCGACGACGGGATCAAGGTCTGGACGGGTGACCGGCTGATCATCTGGGGTGGATACGAATACTGCAGCGATCCGTCGGCGGCGTACGACATCGGCTGGGAGATCGTCCCGCAAGTGGGGGCGGGCGGTGGCTACCTCCCGCAGTTGCCGGAGGCAGCGCCCATTGTCCAGACGGTTGAGCCTGAACGCGCACCGGCGACTGACACATTGCTCGCGTGCTGATCGGCCTGTCGGTTTAGAAATCTCGACGCGCCAGCCACTCGCTTTCTCGGCGTCATGGGTTTATGAACGGTTCATGCGATCAGGTCGTCGTGCGTTAGCTCTCGGACTGTGGCTGGTCTTGGTACTCGGCTGCACATCGAACCCCAGTCCCAGCGAGCCCGCAGCGTCATCGGTCGCGGAGGCTAATCAGCCGTCAGCCTCCTCGCGGGCGGAGCCGACCTCGGGTCCGTCGAACGAACTCGATAACGATGGCTTTCCCCTGACCGTCGTCGGGATGCCGGTCATTGAGATCGCCGGCATGAATCTGCTGCGACAGGATGACCGTCTCGACGGTCGCGCCGTTGCTGTCAAGGGCTACTGGATCAAAGCGATTATCCCGTCGTGTCCGGCGCCGCCCCACTTCCTATCGCCGCTGGAGCAGTGGTGCCGGTTCGAGGTCTTCTCGAGCCAGCCGTACCAAGGTAAGACCTGTACCGAGTTCGCGGACCACTCCGAGTGCCATGGCAATGTTCCGCCAGGTGGCGCCGTGACGGTCGAACCATTCACCCTTACCGAAACCCAGGGTTCCGACACCTTGTGGTCTGAGGCCCCAGGTACGGAAGGGGGCGTTCCCGCCATCCTCATCATGCATTCGAACGATCCGCGCGCCTGGCAATGCCGACCTGAGAGCGCCGCTGCCTGTCATCACGCCGTCGTTGTCGACAGAGTGGCCTGGGCGAACGGGAATCTGCTGGACTGGAATGGACCGCAGCCGACCTGGATCGCCACGGAGCGCAGAGCCGAGGAGGTGCGAACGCTCGATCCCGTGCGAGACCCGATCGCGCTATTTCCGATCCTCGCATCAGAAGCGTCAATGATCGACCCCCGTTTGCAGGTCACTGGCGCAGATCCGGTCTGGATCGCGCGCACCATCAGAGCGCCGGCAGACGTCGCCAACGACGACCCGACGGTGCCGATCGACGTGTGGCTGATCGACGACGCGAACGGCAAGGCCATCACGACACTGGACCTCGATGTCGGTGACGACTACCAACCTGGTCGCTTTCGGACGCAATCTCTCGTGCGGCGCGAGCCACCGAACACCAGCGTGACGCCCGCCTATTCCATTGGCACCGCAGACGGCGAGCACGTCCAGTTCCTGGGCACGACGGGTTGGAGCTCGGGCGGCGGTGCTCACGAACCGGTGCGGCACATGGCCGGACTGGCGGCGCTCCTTGATTCCGGCACCTACGTCGTCCATGGGTGGCGGGCCGAATGGGAGCACCAATTCATGGGCGATCGGCTCCAGGAGTGCACGGCGAGTTTCGAGATCGCAGCGGGTCAAGACCTCGTCATGGAGGCGTTCTTCGACGACGACGAGGGGGAATGCCAATGGCGTGAGCCAACATTCGACGACACGCTCTAGTGGAGTGACACGCTACCTGCGCCTCAAGTGAGTGCATCATCCGCAACGTGAGCGGCGCGCCGACCGGACGGACCATCCTGCATGTCGACCTTGACGCCTTCTTCGCCGCGGTAGAGCAGCGCGACAACCCCGCGTTGAGGGGCAAGCCCGTGGTCGTCGGTGGTGGCGGTCCCAATGATCGTGGCGTCGTCAGCACCGCGTCGTATGAGGCGCGCGTCTTCGGCATCCGTTCGGCGATGCCGCTGCGCACTGCGGGCGCCTTGTGCCGGCACGCAATTTTCGTCCCGGTCGATGGCAAGAAGTACTCGCGCGTCAGTCGCGAGGTGATGGAGATCCTGCGCCGTTTCACGCCGCAGCTCGAGCAGCTGTCCATCGACGAGGCCTTCCTCGACGTGACGGGCACGGAGGGCCTCTTCGGATCGGGTCAGGACGTCGCCAGACAGATCAAGCAGGCAGTTCGCGCCGAGCTGCAGCTGACGATCTCGGTCGGGATGGCGGCCAATCGGCTCGTTGCCAAGATCGCGTCAGATCTCGAGAAGCCGGACGGCCTCGTCGTTGTTCCGCCTGGCACCGAGCGGGAGTTCCTGGCACCGCTTGCGATCGAGCGCCTGTGGGGTGTCGGCCCAAGCACCCGGAAAGCCCTCGAGGACTACAACGTCCGCACGATCGGCGACCTGGCCGCCTTGCCGGCCGACATCATGATCCGG
>DATLCL010000055.1:0-4274 GCA_035526415.1 Aeromicrobium sp. | reverse complement strand
TCGAGCAGCACGCCGAGAAGACCGTCGTCGTGGTCAGCCATGTCACGCCGATCAAACTGCTGGTGGCCGACGCGCTGGGGGCCCCGATCACGTCCATCTATCGCATGGAGTTGGCACCGGCGTCGGTCACGACGGTCCAGTGGTGGCCGGACGGCGCTACGTCACTACGCAACTTCTCGCACGTGCCCTGACGTCAGATCACGACGTCGAGGCGCTTGTCGTCCAGTTCGACCGTCCAACCGAGGTCACGCAGTGCATCAGCCAAAGCACCGGGCGTCGCCGCTTCGACGTGGTTCTCGCAGATGTCGCGGACGACCTCACCCTTGGTGGCCTTGTTGAAGTGGCTGACCACCTTGCGCGTGCCGTTCACCTCGCTGAGCACCCGGACAGCCGCCGTCCGCGCCGCGAGCTCAGCGGCTGGCTTGTGCAGGTTGACGTAGGCGCCGGAACGGAGGTCGATCAGCAGCCCGCCGTCGGCGAGTTCGTCGAGCGCCGGTCCGAGCGGCTTGCGCCACAGGCTGGCCACCGAGCCGAGTCGAGGGAGTTCGACCCCGGCGGACAGCCGGTAGGCCGGGATCAGGTCGCCGGCCCGGACCAGGCCGAACAGCGCACTTGTGGTCGCCACGTGCTGGTCACCGAAGTCGCGTCCGGGCTTTGACATGCCAAGTGGGTTCCAGGCCGCGTACAGAACGCCGGTGTAGACGGCGTCGGCCCGTGCCGTCGGGGCGGTGTGGAGGACGGCGTTGCGAGCCAGCTCGTCCACCTGCGTTGTGCCGAGCCCGAGCCGCTTGGCTGCGCGGGTCGCGTTGCCCTCACACACGCGGACGAGGGCGTCGAGGATGCGGCGACGGGTGGTCGTCAGGCTGGGCGAGCTCAGCGCTTCGAGATCGAGTGGGGATCCTGACCGCGGCTCGGTCTTGCCTTCCGACGGGGGCAGCAGGATGAGCACGGGCCGAGGTTATCTAGGACGGTTTGACAGCGGAGCCACAGCATCCTCACGGGAGCCGCTCAACGTGCGCGTCCACTGTGCAGACCATGGACGTGAACTACTCCAGGTGGATGTCCAAGGATCCGGATGAGCCCGAGGTGGTCGAGGACGAATCGCGTCGGTTCAGGTTTCCGCGGCCCGCCGGATCCGTCGCGAGCGCCGCGTTGGTCGCGTTGGTCGCATTGGGTGGTGCGGCGTTCGTTCGCTCCATGGCGACTCCCGAGGACTCCGCCGACCAAGCTCAAACGGCGGTCGAGACTCCCACCGCCGAGGAGAGCACTGGGCCGGGTGCAGCCAGCGTGGACGAGTCGTCCGACGACTCGACGTCCGAAGACTCAACGTCGGACGACTTCGCGGACGAGAGCACGACCCGTGATCGTCCGGAGCGCGTCGGTCCGCGCCTGATGGCTCGACGTGAGCTCCGCCGGTCCAACGGCATGCCACCGGGCCGGCCGTGGCGCGACCGTCCTCCCCGAGGCGACTCCACCAGGCCCGCGCTCCCGCCTCCGATGCTTCGGCGCTAGGCGACTGTCGGTGCCATTGGATGGGGAGCACTCGTGTGAATCAGCCTCACGTCCGGGTCGATGGCCTGCACCAGCCGGCGAACCTCGAAGGCCTCGTGACCACCAGCGCACTCGACGACGACGAAATGGTCGAAGTCACTGCTTACGACGTCGACGACCAAGCGGTCGTTTCCGGCGAGGAGCACGGCGATGAGCTCCTGAGCAGTCTGGTTTGAAACGAGGTAGATCTGAAGTCGCCATTCGGCCATCGTGCGCTGCCTTCTTCGGGGTTCTTGCTTTCGATATCGCTGCACCGGCCCCGGGGGTTACGCCGATCCCTACACTGGTGATTGCGAATGAGTTGGCCGGGCGGCCGCGGCAGGAAACTGCTGAGGAAAGTCCGGACTCCACAGAGCACGGTGGTGGCTAACGGCCACCCACGGTGACGTGCGGGACAGTGCCACAGAGAACAGACCGCCAGCGGCCCCCATCTTCGGGCGGGGGTGCGGGTAAGGGTGAAACGGTGAGGTAAGAGCTCACCAGCATCGACGGTGACGCCGATGGCTCGGTAAACCCCACCGGGAGCAAGACCAAGAGGGCATCTTCGGATGCCTGTGCTGACGGGCTGCTCGCCTCAAGTCAGCAGGTAGGTCGCACCGAGGCGTACAGCGATGTGCGTCCCAGATGGATGGTCGCCGGTCCTTCGGGATCACAGAATCCGGCTTACAGGCCAACTCATTCGCACCACACGTTTCAGCAGTGTTCGCAGGCAACCGTCAACATCAATGCCGCCGGCCCCTCTATGGTCGGTTCATGACATCGACAGTCGCGCGGAGACGCTGCCTATTCGTCGGATGCGGCTTTGAGAGCAACGAGCGTGGAACCTAGTCGCAAGTCGATCGCTCGCAGGGTTGGCATCGTCTCCCTACTCGGCCCTGTGGCTGCCTCGGGTGGCTTTGCTCAGCGCGCGACTTGGCGAACTTTTCTCGAGCCTTCGGTGGAGCGGGACTACCGAGCGTGGTACCTGCATCAGAGCCTGCCTCTTGTGCGCTTTCTGGGATTTCTGGGACTCGCCATCTATATCCCCCTTCCTCCGCTGTGGGCGAAATACGCGGAGGTGGAGGCGAGCCTGGTGCGCATCAGCAACTGGGCCATCATCGCGCCGACCACGATCGTCGTTCTCGCTCTTTCCTATACGCGGTTTCGTAGGTGGATGAATGCGCTCGTCATCATCGCCATCCTTGCCCAGACCCTGGCCCTCATCTGGCTCTTCATCGAGTTCTACGGACCCACAGATGGCGTCGTCACGCTTACGGCCGTGTTCGGAATGTTCCTCCCGTTGGCCTTTCGGCTTCCGATGCCATGGACAGCACTTGTTGTCGTCATTGATTACGTGATTGCGACGACCCTGTGGGTTCAGAGCATCCGCGCGGGCGAGGCATCACTTGCGGAAGCGTGGCCGTACCTCGCGTTCATGACCACGATCGCGATGCTTGTGCTGTCCGTGGCACTCATTGCCGAATCAGGGTTGCGTCGCCAGTTCACGGCGGAGCGCACCACGCAGGCGAGCCAACTGCTCCTCCGCAGATACGCACCCGCCGCGGTGGCTGACCGAATTCTCTCCGGAGACGCCGAGGCCGTCGGACGACCCCAACGGATTCGCGTCACCGCGCTGTCATCGGACGTCGCCGGGTTCACAGCCTTGGCTGATCGGATCGATCCTGAGGCATTGAGTCAGGTCATCGACGAGTACATGGCCGCGATGAGCGATGCCGTCGAGGGCAAGCACGGCGTGGTCACCGAGTATGCCGGCGACGGGCTCATGGCCATCTTTGGTGCACCTGAGGACATGGATCCCACTGATCAGGTGCGGCACGCCTTGTCGGCAGCCGCCAAAATGCATGCCCGGCTCGACGACCTGAACCGGTCGTGGTTCCGCCTTGGGATCGAGCAGCCATTGGAGGTGCGCATCGGCATCAACACCGGTGTGCTCAGCGTCGGTACGTTCGGCTCCAGCGGGAGAGCCACGTACACGGCGATCGGTCTGCAGATGAATATCGCCGCCCGGATCCAAGCAAAGTGCGAACCCGGCACGACGTTGCTGAGCAGTTCAAGTTGGCACCTCGTGAACGACGAGGTGTCGTGCGAGCCGCTTGGCGAAGTGACGGTGAAAGGTGTTCACTTCCCGATCAGCATTTACCAGCCCAAGACCGACTGAAGACGCAGGTCAGTGGCGTAACTCGCCAGCCGACCAGACTGTCCAGCACGTTGGCTGGACGAAGATCACTGGTCCGTCGGGCGCTGAGGCTTGGTACTGCGGATACTTCGCGACCAGCGCTTCGATCGCAGCGGTACGGTCTGGTGCGTCGCCCACTACGTCGTCGTCCTCCACAATCCTGGCGATCCCGTCGATTCGAATCCACCACAATGCTGACCAATCGTCGGCGTAGTGGTCAACGATGATGCTCACCGCCGGGTTGGTGCGCAGGTTCCGTAGACGCTGAAGTTTCGTCGTTCGTGTGGGTTTCGCGTCGATGGCGGTCACCAACATGTCGTTCGAGATCGCGAAGGTGACTGGCACCACGTGCGGGGTTCCATCCGAGCGAACCGTTGCCATCCGACCAATTCTCGACGCGTCGATTCGATCGCGGAGTGAACCGTCCGGCAGGCCACTGCCTGAAATGGTAGGCATGTCAATTAGTGTGCGTGAAAACCTGGAAGGTGAAGCATGCAGATCGGTATCGGAATTCCGAATTCAGTCCCCGGCGCGACGGGCAGCGGGT
>DATLCL010000014.1:0-2604 GCA_035526415.1 Aeromicrobium sp. | reverse complement strand
GATGATGGCGTCCTGGAGGATGGCCGGGAACGCATCGGGGACGCGGTCGCTGCGCAGCGGGTTGATGACCCCGACCACCAGCAGGTTGATGACGCCGGCGGCGAGGGCGAGCTGTTCGAGCGCGCGGAGGTCGTGGTCGAGGTTTGGCGGCACCACCTGCGGCCGCACGAACAGCACGAGGTGGAGGATGACGTAGGTTGCGAAGAGGAAGACGGAGAGGCGGAGCTTGCGCTTGACGAGCGCGTTGGGCGTGAGGCTGATCACGACGAGCGTCGCAGCCAGGGCCGCGACGCTCGTGATCAGGTGCCCGATGTGGTGAGGCATGGCGCAGCGACAGCCGGAGCTGGCGCTAGGCGATGCCCTTCTTGAACGCGGCGACTTCCGCCGGGGTGACCGTGACGGCTAGCTTCGCCGGGTTGTCGCCGCCCTTCGCGTTGCGATCCGGCTTGCCCACCGCTCGCCCTCCGGCTGACGCATTGGCCTGCGTCGACTCCGCCTGCTTGCCCTTCGACAGGGAAAGCCCGCCGAGGCCGAAGCCCTTCTTCTTGGGCTCTTCCTTCTTCTCCTCGGGGGCAGCCTTCGAGGAACCGCCGGCCACGCCCTTCGTGCCGGCCGTGACCGTCGACACCTCGGCGATCGGTTTCACGTCGAAGGTGATCGTGCTGGTGTAACGTGGCGCCACCATGGCGGTGGCCGCGAGCTTGTCGGTCTTGATCTGCTTGTTGAGACGATCGACGCGGCCCTCCGTCTCGGGGTGGGACGCGAAGAGCCCGTTGCGGTCGCTCTCACCCTTGTTCCGCTCCATCAACTTGGTCAGGAACGTTCCCAGCCCTGACGGGTTGTAGCCGACCTTGGCCGCGAGGACGATGCCCTTTTCGTCGGCGTCGTTCTCCTGGGCCCGGTCGAATCCGTTCTCGACCAGGTCGTCGTAGACGTTGTCCGCCAGCGCGTTGACCCACTCGCGGCTGCCGGCCGCCACATCCGTCCCGAGCTTGATCCGCTTGCTCTGCTCGATCGCCTTCACGGTGTGCTTCTGAGCCACGTGCTCGACTTCGTGGCCGAGCACACCGGCCAGTTCCGCCTCACTCTTGATCATCCCGAGCGCGCCACGCGTGATGTGGACGATGCCACCTGGGGCTGCGAAGGCATTGACGCCGTCGGTGTCGAGGACGATGAACTCCCACTTCAGGTTCGGCCGCTCGCTGGTCTCCGCGAGCACGCTGCCGACCAGCGTCACGTACTTCGTCACCGCGGCGTTCTGGTACACGCCGAACTCCTGCCGCACCTTGGTGCTGACCGCCTCGCCGATCTTGCGCTCGTCAGTCTCCGACACCTTGAGGTCTGCAACCTTGTCGCCGATTTCCTTGGCTTTGCCGATCTTGCCGCCGAGGCCACCCAGCTGCGCGAACGCCGGGGCGGCCGTCAGAACCAAAGCCAGTGCGAGTGCCGCGTGCTTCATAACGTTGCTTCCTTCTGCTCGGGAATCGGCGACGGAACCACGACCTCGAAAATAGAGACGGGCCGCGTCTTGCCCTTCACCACGACGTCGCCCAAGGGCCGGATGTCGAAGGCCCCTGACAGGCGGCCGCGCGTGGCGTCGCTAATGATAATGCGGGTCCGATAGTCCTTGTTCAGCGACTCCAGCCGGGAGCCCAGGTTCACGTTGTCGCCGATCACCGTGTAGCTCATGATCGACGACGACCCGATGTTGCCGGCGATCATGTCCCCACTGTTGATGCCGATCCCGATGTCCAGCCGAGCCCGGCCGAGGCTGGCCCACAGTTCGTTCAGCGCACCCAGCTCCCGCACCATCTCCGTCGCAGCCACTACGGCATGTTCAGCATGGTTAACGTCGTCCACCGGGGCGCCGAACAAGGCCATGACCATGTCCCCGACGAACTTGTCGACGGTGCCATGGTTCCGGAACACGATGTCGACCATCCGCGTGAAGTACTCGTTGAGCTGCGCAACGAGCTCCTCGGGCTCTCCCTTTTCCGTGATCGAGGTGAAGCCGCGAATGTCCGAGAACAAAACCGTCATGTCCCGGCGGCGGCCGCCGAGCCGAGCCAGTCCCGGATTTTCCATCAGCTGGTCATAGACATCCCGGGAGACGTAGCGGCCGAACAGCACCTTCACCTTCCGCTTTTCACGGTCCTCGACGAAATAGCGGTATGCCGTCCCGGCTAGGAGTGCCACGGACCCACCCAGGACCGGCTGCGACAGGTTGACCCACAGTCCGCCCGCGAAAAGGTGCACGGTGAACCACGTCCACACTCCACCCGCGGCGAGTGCACCACCCGCAGCGGCGAAGAACGGCAGCAGCGCTGACATCAGTCCGACGAGCACGGCGCCGCCGATCGTCGCTGTGACCCGCGTGCCATCGCTCGCCGGCGTCAGGAACCGACCCGAGAGGATGCTTTGGGCGACGCTGGCGTGCACCTGGATCCCCGGCATGGTGTTGCCGACGGGCGTCTGGAAGACGTCTACCAGGCCCGAAATGGTCTGACCAACGAAGACGATCTTGTCCTTGAATACGGCCGGATCGACCAGCGGCGTCGCGCCGTCGAGCAGCTGTCCTTCCGACACGAACAGGTTGCGCGCCTC
>DATLCL010000250.1:0-3541 GCA_035526415.1 Aeromicrobium sp. | reverse complement strand
ATGCCGAGCACGCTGAAGACGTGGCCGAGCATCTTGACGAAGTCGTCCTCGCCGTCGAGCACGACGACGCGTTTGCCGACGAGCGCAGGCACCGGCGCCGCACCTGACTGGTCGGTGAGCCAGAACTGGCTGAGTCGCTGGTTCCGCGCTCCCAGCGCGATGAGCACTTCGTCGTCGCGGGTGAACGCGTCGCCGTCTCCGGTCGGCGGCGGAGCCGGCTCGACCAAGCCGAAGGCGCTCAGGATGCCTGAGGCCTTGGCCCACGTCTCCTGCGTCTCATAGTCCGGGTCGGAGTCACGCACGAGGGTCGCTCCGGCAGTGACGACAAGGTTGCCGTCGAGATCGACATCCGCCGTGCGGATGAGAATAGGAGCGTCCGCCATCGGCATGCCGTCGGCGTCGTGCCCGATCAACGCAGCGACCGACGCGTAGTAGCCGCGACCCTCCGGCTCGTACTCGGCGATCAGGCGACAGGCGTTCTCCACCGGGCTACCCGTGACCGTGGCGGCGAACATCGTGTCCCGCAGGACCTGCCGGATGTCCTCGCGCGTCCGCCCGGCGAGCAGGTACTCAGTGTGGACGAGGTGGCTCATCGGCTTGAGATACGGCCCGAGGACGAGACCACCCTCGTGGCAGATCTCGCACATCTGCTTGAGTTCTTCGTCGACCACCATGAAGAGTTCGTAGATCTCCTTCTCGTCCGCAAGGAACTCGAGCAGCCGCTTCTTGCGCTCGGCTTGGGTCGTTGCTCCCGCCAGCCGGAACGTGCCGCTGATCGGGTTCATTCGCACCTGGCCGTGCTCGACGCTGACGTGCCGCTCCGGGCTTGCGCCGATCAAATAGCGGTCGCCGGTGAAGATGCAGAACGTCCAGTACGCGCCACGCTCGCGTTCGAGCAGTCGGCGGAAGACGGTCAGGGCACGGTCATGGCCCCAGTCGGACACGGTCGCCCGGTACTTGCGACTGATGACGAGGTTGGCGCCTTCGCCCTGTCCGATCTCCGCGTCGATCACGGTGCGAACAAGTGACGCGTAGTCGGCGTCAGAGGTTTCGAACCCACCACGATCAGCGAACTCGACAGGGACGTCCGGAAGCCCGGCCAGGACGTCCTCAAGCGCGACGTCGCGTTGGACCTCGGCTCGGATGACGGTCAGCGGGGTGCCGTCCTGGTGCGCGACGAAGCCGCGCTCCTGTACTTGTGCGAAGGGGACGAGAACGAGCGACTGCCACCCGGCTTGTGTGCTCGCAGCCAGCGGAATGTCGGCGAGCGACTTGAGATCGGTCCGCGGGCCCGCAAGCAGCGTCACGGCGTCGGCCCCGCGCATCCGAATCAGCGCGAAGGCCTCGTGGGCGAAGAGGTCGTCGAACATGGGACCTCAAGGGTAGGGCCTGAAGCGGAACGCCTCAGTTCAGCCGTTGCCGCCATCGATCGGTCGTGCCCACGGTCGTCAGCCGCTGGGTGGCACGGGTGAGGACGACGTACAGAGTGCGCCAACCCGACTCCGCTTCGTCGGTGATGGCGTCCGGTTCGACGACCACCACGCCATCGAACTCCAGGCCCTTCGTATCGAGTCCATCCAGAACGCGCAGCCGTTGATGCTCCGTGGTCAATCCCGCCAGATGGGTGGCGACGCGTTCGACATCTGAACGCCCGGCGACGACGGCCACCGTTCCCTCGACCGCTTCCAGGGTGGCGGCGGTCTCGACGGCGACGCGCTCGAGAAACTCCGTCGCGTCGACGACGACGTGCTGCGGATGCTCGCCGGTGCGGCGGACGGGTTCGGCGAGATCGGGGTTGGCGATCGCCTCCTGTGCGACCTGCGCCGCGAGCTCATAGATCTCGGCGGAGTTGCGGTAGTTCGTCGACAACCGAAACTCATGCAGCGGCATACCTTCGAGGGCTGACGTGCGCGCGTCAGCCGACTCGGTCGGGTTCGGCCAGGACGACTGGGCGGCGTCGCCGACGATCGTCCAACTGGCATAACGCCCGCGCCGGGCAAGCATCCGCCACTGCAACGGTGAGAGGTCTTGCGCCTCGTCGATCAGCACATGCGCGTAGCTGTCGTCCTCGATGCTGGAAGTCGACCGCAGGCGGTCATCGCGCTCCTCACGCTCGCGCCGCTCGAAGCTCATCATCTGCCGCGGCAGATCGTCGTCCTGGTCGTCTTCGCGCATCACCTCGCCGACGAGGTAGCGCAGCTCGTCGATCAGCGGGACATCCTCGATCTTGGGCTCCCCGCTCACCCACGACGCCCGCAGCGCGGCGAGCTCGGCGGTGGAGAAGGCGCCGTTCGCTAGTTCGCCGATCCGGTCAGGCAACGCGCGCCACAGGTCAACCGCCTCGACCGGCGGCCACCATGCCTCGACGAACTCGGCGAACCGGTCGTCTGAGCTGACGGTGTCGAGGAAGCCGCTCTCTCCCTTGTCCAGCGCGCGCTCGCCATTGACCTTGTGCCACAGTGCTGCAGCCACGGCGGCAGGGACCCGCGAGTAAGCCCGGTTGCGCTTCAGGTTGGCCAGCAGACCACGTCGGATGCTGGCCAGCTCGCGCGCGTCGAGCCTCAGGACGTCGTCCTTGTAGAAGTAGCGGAACTCGGTGGGCTCACCCGGCTGCGGCGACGATGCGAGCCGACGCAGCACAGGGATCATCCGAGCCGAACCCTTGGCAGCAGCGGCAACGGGCTCGTCGTGATGCGCCGCCTTGACGCCGTCGACGACCTCACCCAGTGAGCGCAGGGTGACGCTCGTTTCGCCCAAGCTCGGCAAGACCCGTTCGATGTAGTTCATGAAGACGGTCGACGGCCCGACGACGAGAACGCCGCCAGATTCGAATCTGCGCCGGTCGGTGTAGAGCAGGTACGCGGCGCGATGCAGCGCGACGACGGTCTTGCCCGTGCCTGGGCCGCCGCCGATGATCGTCGCGCCACGGCTGGGTGCACGAATGGCCTCGTCCTGCTCCTTCTGAATGGTGGCCACGACCGAATGCATCGACGAATCGCGGGCGCGGCTCAGGCTTGCCAGCAGCGCACCTTCGCCAATGATCACCATGTCGTCGGGAGCGTTCGCCGCGTCGAGGAGGTCGTCCTCGACAGCCACGACCTTGTCGCCCGAGCAGCGCAACACCCGGCGGCGGACGACACCAGACGGATCCTGCGCCGTGGCCTGATAGAAGACGGCCGCAGCCGGTGCGCGCCAGTCAATCAGCAAAATCTCGCGATCTTCATCGCGAACTCCGATGCGCCCGATGTAGCGGGAGTCGCCGTCGATCAGGTTGAGCCGGCCGAAGACGAGGCCGTCGTGGGCCGCGTTGAGCGCGGACAGCCGGCGGGACGCCTGGTAAACCATGGCGTCGCGCTCAACAAGGCCACCCTCGTTGCCGACGTGCCCGCGCGCGAATCCCTCCTTGACCAGAGACTGCGCGACCTTGGCCGACTCCTCCAGGCGGGCATAGACGAGGTCGACGTACTCCTGCTCGACGGCCAGCTCATTGCGTTCGACTTCGGACGTTGTCAAGGGACTCCCCAAGGGCATAGAGAACTAG
>DATLCL010000127.1:0-5985 GCA_035526415.1 Aeromicrobium sp. | reverse complement strand
GGCCCGGCCGATGAGGGGCGTCAGTGGCGCAGGGATGGAGAGGATCTCGGCAGGCGGAACGTGGCTGCGGTCCTCGCCTTGGCGGGCGGCGCCCATGGGGCCAGTTTTCCACTTGGTGCATTCCTGGTGAGCCCGCTCGTCGCCCGCCCTGCGAGCGATCGCCGATTGCGACTTAGCGCCAACATCGTTCGACGCCGTCCCGAGGGCGGTTCCCGACGTGCTCGCACCCGAGGGTCATCATGGGTCGGTCGATTCCGTTCACTCCCACGGTCTTCGCGCCAGCCGGGCGGCGACATGGGGCGATGGGCCATGACGGATCTCATCTCAGGTGGTCAGACCCCGCCGGCCAACCAGCACGGCCGACGATCAGCCGGCGACGAGTCCGACCCGGAAGCGATACAGCGCGATGACCCCCCGCGGACGGTGCAGCCCGCGCGGCCGATCGAGATCTGTGCACGCCGTAGCCGCACAAGTCGCGAGCGCAGTCCGTCGGTCCTCTTCTCGCGAGTGGGAACGTTTTCAGCGTGTGGGAGGCCGGCTGCGGCCTCCCTGCCACCCGGACCCGGCGTGCTGGGTCAGTGGTTTCCGATGTCGGGGCACGTCGATAGGGGACACCCGCCTGGCGAGCCGTAGCGTTGCCGGATGGCCGTAACGTTGCGCTTGGCAGAAAGGGCGGAGCTTCCTGCCGTGCTGGACCTTTGGGCCGCCAGTGACGCCGAGCCCACGCACACTGACGACCTCGCGAGCCTTACGCGGCTAATGGATGCTGACGCCGAGGCGCTTGTCGTCGCCGTCGACAACGGCATCGTCGTGGGCTCGGTGGTCGCCGGGTGGGACGGGTGGCGTGGATCGATCTATCGGTTGGTCGTCGCTCCGAGTCACAGGCATTGCGGGCTGGGGCGTCAGCTGTTGGAACGCGCCGAGGGGTCCTTGCAGGAGCGCGGAGCGACGCGTCTCGCTGCCATCGTCGTGCGCAGCGACGATCGCGCCGTCGGGTTCTGGCGATCGACCGGATGGTCTGAGCAGCACGATCGGGTGCGATTCGTCCACGGCTGACATGGGAGCGACACTCCGGGTCCGTCGGCCGCTCCTCAGTCCGGCGTTGGGGGACACCTCGGTTCTGCCGCCGCCGATGTCGTTATGGGACGGGCGTCCGGACGCCATGTCGTCGACCACCGGGTGAACTTCTGCGCTCCAGGGCCAGATCCTGGGCCAACAGCGCTCACATCCGGAGCGACGGCGGGCGCTTCAGACCGCCGACGTCTCGGTTGGCCGGTCGGGTCGCGGTCCGTAGCGTCCGCGTCGGCACCTCCGAGGTGTCCTCCAAGGGAGAATGGGCTCTGGCTAAACCGCGTTGGCCTTCAGAACGTCATGAAGTATCGGCAGGCAAGTCAGTGGCATCATCGGGCGCAACGCAGACGAGTCGGGGGACTGGTACGACGACCTCGTGTCGACGATCGGCTCGCGCGTCGGCGACGTCCCGGTCGCTGAGGACTGCGCTCAGGAAGCGGTCATCCGGTACTGGCAGCAACTCGTCGATGGCCAGGCCATCTGATCAGCGCCAGGGTGGGTCAAGAGCGTCGCCCGGAATCTCGCCCGGGACGAGTCCCGGCGCCGGCACGCGGAATCACGAGCGCTGCAACGGCTCGGCTGGGAACGAGACCTGCCGATCGGCTCGGGGGCCCACCCCTACGCCGACCAGCTAGGAGAGCGGATCTCCCGCCTGCCGCGGCGCCAACGGGAGATCGTCGTCCTCTACTACTTCGGCGATCTATCAGTCGCAGAGGTCGCAACCGAGGCCGGGTGTCGTGTGGGCACGGTCATGGCGGCGCTCCACCAGGCGCGGCGAGCACACGCCGACGCCCTCCGACCGGAGGGTGTCCATACAGATTCGGAGGTAAAGGCCATGAGCTTGGCGCATTGGGGTATCACGGCGACTCGTCGGCATGAATACGACATCGATGCCGGCGACGAGCTCCTCGACGAGCATCGCGTGGCCGTGTTGCACTGCATCGTGGACGATCCGGGCGGCTTCGGCGCATTGGTCCAGCGCTTCGAGCCTGGGCGCTTCGCCGGTCATCGGGTTCGCCTCTCCGGCATGCTTCGGGCTGAGCAGTCAGGGGCTGGGCGGGCGATGCGTGTCGACGGCGCGGCGTCGCCGTCTCACAAGAGCTCCCTCGGCTTCTACAACAACGAGGATCGAAGCCTGACCGGCATCCTCGAACTGGGTCGCCCAAGAACGCCGGGTTGGCTGAACCGAACGCAGCTCCTGGCTAGCCTCGAGCATCAGCAGGGCGCGCGACGTCACGCCGACCTCTACATCACGCCTCCGGTCGACGACGAGGCTTCGCGGCGTTCGACCGGGTCGCCCAGGATCGCTGACATGGGCTACCGCGCCACCATGGAAGTGCTTGAGCACGGCGGCATCGACTCCCAATGTCGAACTGGCCAGAAACCGACCGACAGAGCGACATAGGACAGACGACCGCGAGTCGACGCCGTCCAGCTCGTTCACTGCTTGGCAACTCGGTCCAGCGCCTCCCGTCCAATTCACCTCGGCGCTCGTCGGTTCACCTCTTGCGGGCCCTCACGAGGACTGCGCGCTCACCTGATCAAGAATAGGGCGCGCAGGCGCCGGGGAACCCGCAAGTGCGGCCACCAAATCGTCCGTCTTCATAGTTTCGCCCTCGGCCATCAACTCCGCAGCACGATCTAAACCGAACTGCGCCTCGGCAAGCGTCGACGGTTCTGGCAGGTGCAGTACGTGGACGGGGCCGAGCATCAGGCCCCTCTCTCGGACGAGTCGGTACGTCGCCCCCGCCACACGCGCCCCAACTTCTGACGGCCCCCCAGACAGCAACATGATCGAGGCGAGCCCGAGGACCCGTACCAGTCCGGGGGGGTGCTCCAGCGACTGGAACAGCGACAGGGCTTCCATCAACCGCTCCCAGCCCTGCTCTACGTCACCGCCCCGCCACTCGATAGCGGATAGCAACGTCGACGCGCTCGCGATCTGCATCGGCGCGCCGGTGCGCCGGAACACGTCAAGGTTCAGCGTCTCGAGCTCGCGTGCCCTCCCGTACTCACCGCCCAGAAACAGGCTCAGCACGAGCGCCTCGCGTGTCAGGACAGCGCCGTCCTCGCGGCCGGCGGCAGTGTACAACTCGAGCGCGCGCTCTTCGTGCGAGCGAAGCATGGCGTCGTCCTGCGACACCATTCCGATGAAGCCGAGGTCGTAATGCGCGTCTGCGCTGAGGATCGGGTCGCCCGTCTCGTCGGCAAGGGCGAGACGTTCCTCGTAGGCAGCCCGCGCGGCGACGAAATCGCGCATCCAGTACGCCAGCCCGCCCGCCGCGGCGAGCGCAGCGATCCGCAGGCGCGGATCGGTGGGAGAGGGGTGCTCGAGCAGGCGTGTGAGCGTGCCACGTGCCTCACGCAGTCGACCCCGACCCTGGAACCAGCGCCACGAAGCGCCGATGATTCGAAGTCCGTACCTCGGATCGTCGTGAGCGAGCGACCAGTCGAGGGCGGCGTGGAGGTTCCGCTCCTCGCGATCGAGCATCGCCATCGCCGCTTCACCGCCCGCATGCAGCATCAGCTCGCCGGCCCGCTCGGCAATGGACGCGCACTCCGCGGCGAGGCGCTCCTCGACCGTCGGCCGCTCGCCGCTCTCGTCAAGCCGCTCCAAAGCGAACTCCCGGAGGAGCGGATGCATCCCGAATCGTGGTCCGGCCTCCGCGGCCGGGCCCTCGTCCGCGGGCGGCTCGATCCGGACGAGGCTCTTGTCGGCTAGCGACTCGATCCCCTCCATGAGATCGATGCCCAGGCCGGCGTCCGGGTCCGCCACCGCCAGCGCCGAATCCGAGGTCCAGCCGCTCGCGAACACGCCGAGCCGAGCGAATAGGCGCCTCTCAGGCTCCGGTAGCAGCTCGTAACTCCATGCGACGGCTCCACGCAGAGTCCGCTGGCGTTCCGGCAGGTCGCGTGCGCCACCTCCGAGATCCAGGCTCCGGCCGAGCCGCTCCAGGATCATTCGCGGTGTGAGCATTCGCACCCGCGCCGCTGCGAGTTCCAGCGCGAGGGGCAGCCCACCGAGGCGTTCCGCTATCGCGCGCACTGCGGCGAGCGTGTCCTCCGTCAGCGCGAGGTCAGCTCGGTGCGCGCCTGCCCGGTCCACGAACAGGGCGACTCCCTCCTCCAGGTCGAGCGGCGGCACGGGGTGCGAGCGCTCGCCAGTGATCCGGAGCAGCTCCCGGCTCGTCACGAGCACGCGAACGTGGGGCGCCGAACGGACGAGCCCGGCCACCAGGTCGGCCGCCGCCGGAAGCAGCTGCTCGAGGTTGTCGAGCACGAGCAGTGTCCTGCGGTCGCGCAGGTGATCCCGGAGCGCCTCGGCGACCGTGCGCTCTGGCGACTCTCGTACATGGAGGACCGCAGCGATAGCGGGCTCTACGAGTGCGACGTCCCCGACCGTCGCAAGGTCGACGAACCACACACCGTGCGGGAATCGCTCAGGAAGCTCGCGTGCAGCGGCGATAGCAAGCCGCGTCTTCCCGCTCCCGCCGGGACCGGTGAGAGTCACGACCCGGGCAGCGTCGAGGTCGCGGTGAACCTGCTCGATCTCCGTCTGACGGCCCACGAGACTGTTGACGTCTCCGGGCAGGTTCGTGGATTCGGTCGCCGGACCGCCTCCTAGCGGCTTCCTTTCAAGCAGCGATAGAAGGTACTCGACCTTGTAGGCCCAATCGGTGTTTCCAATAACTAGGGCATTTTTCTCGGCTAGCGACGCGATGCCGGGAGGCAACGCGCGCGCAGCCGGCATGGTTGCGCCCTGAACTAAGACCGGAATCACCGTGGTGCCATGGATGAGAGCCAGTTCAATCTCTCGCCTCACCAAGTCTTCTGGATCATCCAAACGCCGGTGACCACCCTCGTCGGTGGCATGAAGCCATGTTGGACCAATAATGGCAAGCAGCACATCGCTCATTCGGATTGCTTGTGCAATTGTTTGCTGGAAATCTTCGCCTGGCTGAAGCGTATCGACGTCCATGAAGACGCGATCACTTCCAAGACGGTTGGCGAGAGCATCCCGCAGGCGGCCGGCGTAGCCTTCACTGTCGCTTCGGCGATAGCTCAGGAACGCTCGCACACGTTGCAGGGTACCAGCGAGGCGGGTCGGCCACGGAGCCCTAGCGGCGCATGCGGGGCTCAACGGGCTGTGCGCGAGCGAGAAGTGCTTGGTCGAGGCCGACATCCTCACCTTCGGGAAGAGGAACGAGCCGGCGGTCCTCGTCCCTACCCAGATCGCACGACCGACTGCGGGCGCTTCCGTCCAGGAACTGGCACCAGCGCCGCGTGGGCGCCGAGGTCATCGGGTGGCCCCGGGCGCTGCATCGACGCGGAGGACGGGCCCGGTTCCCACGTGCTCTACCAGGACATCTCCCTTCCTGCGGACATGGCCCACCAGCTCAGCTTTTTCGTCTACTACCGGAACCAGGCAGGCAGGTTCGCCTTACCGGCGATCCTCGACTACGACGGAGAGCCCAACCAGCAGTACCGCGTGGACATACTGAAGGTTAGATGTCGCGGATGAGGCCTCCGTCATCCTGATCGGCGCCATCCTGTCCGGGAAGGGATCGCTGCACATAGCGGATCTTCACGTCGACATCGTTGGCCTCGACGTCGACGTCACGCGTCAACCGCGACACGGCGGCGACATGTTGCCCGAGCCGACAAATCTGACGTTCGGGAAACCTCCTAACCTTGATCGGCTCAGGCGTGCTCGGTCGTGCCACGGAGCCGGCAACGAGGATGGGGACGCCCCGGTATCCACCACCTCGGCCCGTGAGGGAGACCAGGGTTCCGGGTGGGTGCCCGGGCCAGGTCTGACCCAACGAGTCCGGCTGACGCTCTCGAGTTTTCGGGGGTTGTCCTTCTATCGATACGTCGACCCGGCCCGGTCGCCCACTCGGTACCAACCAGTCG
>DATLCL010000227.1:0-5469 GCA_035526415.1 Aeromicrobium sp. | reverse complement strand
TGTTCGCCCATTAAAGCGGTACGCGAGCTGGGTTCAGAACGTCGTGAGACAGTTCGGTCCCTATCTGCCGTGGGCGTTGGAGAGTTGAGAGGATTTGTCCCTAGTACGAGAGGACCGGGATGAACGCACCTCTGGTGTATCAGTTGTCCTGCCAAGGGCATAGCTGATTAGCTACGTGCGGATCGGATAACCGCTGAAGGCATCTAAGCGGGAAGCCGGCCTCGAGATGAGCTCTCCCATCGCTTCAAGCGAGTAAGACCCCTGGTAGACCACCAGGTTGATAGGCCAGATCTGGAAGCGTGGTGACACGTGTAGGAGACTGGTACTAATGGGTCGAGGGCTTGACGGATTTTTTTGTAGCACCGGTGTGCAACCGGTGCGTGGTATCCGGGCTTCGCTCCCTGCAGTTTTCAAGGCCCGCCGGAGGCTCTCACCATTTCCGGTGGCTATGGCGTGGGGGAAACACCTCTTCCCATTCCGAACAGAGCAGTTAAGCCCCACAGCGCCGATGGTACTTGGCTCGCAAGGGCCCGGGAGAGTAGGTCGCCGCCGGTTTATCGTGATGAAGGGCCGTCCCTCGGGGCGGCCCTTTGTCGTTGTGCACACCGGGTCACGCGAGGAGCTCGTCCAGCGTGTCCCAAGGGCGGATCGCGGCGCACGCCCCAGGCGAAGGGCTCGAGGACGGTCGGCCGAGAGGGCTCGAGGTCGGTCGGCCGTATCAGCGAGAGGCGTGCGGGGCGGTGCACTCAGCGACCCTGACCGAGGCGGCGGCGCACCGAGCGCAGCGCTGATCGCGCTGGACGGCATGCGCGGGTGAGGCGACCGGGGACAGGCAACGCTGCTCTCGCTGCACCCCGGCACCGGGCCGGCGCGCCCCTCCCAGGGAACGCAGCGGCACACGGTGCGGGTGCGGGAGCTCGCCGTGCGGCGCGCGCGGTCCGGAGGACTCAGGGTCCTCCAGGAGAACGAAAGCGCGCGCGAGGCCGGCGGCGCGTCGCAGGGCGGGATGAACGGTGATGGTGCCCTGACGGCGCTTGTTGGGGAAAGAGAACATGTGTTCGGCAGTCTGCGTCGGAGGGCGGACGGAACGCACGTTCGTGCAATCCATCTTGCAGCCGGCGGGCTCGGGTCGGACATTCGTCCAGATACGCATGATTCGGCGCGGATCACTCAACTGGCTACTCACTTTTGGCGATAGACCCCGCGTGCACCTACTTCGCGTCGCCTTCCTCACGCTCTTGACCGTCGCCTTCAGCGCGTCCTCCGCGCAGGCCGGCTTCGACTGCTCGGCGAGCGGGGGCCGGATCACGGCCCTGGGCAAGACCGTCGAGCCCGTGGCGGTCGGATCGCCCGGCGATTGCACGGCGGCGACGAAATCCCTCAGCGGCGCTGCGGCGGGGCTACCGCTGAGCACGATCGTTGCGACCACTGCGGTTTACCCCGCGCAGAAGGCTGTCCTGTCCGGCGGTGGGATCACCGATCTGGTGATCGGCACGCCGACGCTGCCCATCGATCTGACCAAGGTCCCGGCCGACCTGTTGGGCGCGATCCGGGGCGCGATCAGCACGGTGGACCTCTCGGCGGTCAAGTCGCAGATCCCGGTGCTGCCGACGAACCTCGTGACCAACCTGCCGACGAACCTCCCGACGGACCTGATCCTCAACCCGCTGGACCCTGCGCTAGACACCCTTCCCGAGGTGCTGGCGGCGGAGGCGTTCAATGCTGCCGAGAACGCGAGGAATCGCCTTCTCAACGCCGAGAACACGGCGACCAACACGGCCAACGCCACAGCCAACGCCCTGCGCTCCTCGATCCCCGATTCGGTGGCCATCGACACCACGGTGATCACCGCGCTGCTGGAAGCCGCCCGGCTCCCGTCGCTCGACATCCTGAGGGTGCGGTCCGCCATGGCCAGCGCCGTTGGCTCATGCCAGACCGGAAGGGCAGCGGTCGACAGCTGGGCCGACGTGGCCGGGATCAGCGTGCTGGGCCAGGACGTGTCGCTCGATCAGGTCCTCAACCTGGTGCGAACGCTGACCAACAACATCGACCCGGCGCAGATCGTGCTGTCCACGACGGCCCTGGGGCTCAGCCCGGAGCAGTCGGACCTCATCACCAAGACCGCGCCGGGAGCCCTCACCACCTTGCTCGACAGCGTCAACAGCACCCTGCAGACGGCGTTGGCCGGCATGGGCGAGGTCAAGATTCCCCTCGGCGTCGCTGACATCAGGATCGCGAAGGGCGCGCAGGTCAGGTCGGGTGACAGCGTCACCCAGCAGGCGCTGACCGTGTTGATCGCCGTCGCCGGCCAGAAGGTCTTCGAGGCGGTGGTGGGGGAGGCGACCGCGTCCGCCACCGGCGTCGACTGCGCCGCCCCCGTGACCGATCCTCAGACGTCCTCGGGCGCGATGTTCGGCTGCAGCACCCGCAGCCTCGTGCTCGTCGACGTCCTCGAGCGCGCGGGTCGGGTCAAGCTCTTCGGCTTCGCCGACCCGGCACAGGCGGGCAAGAAGGTGGCGATCGTCTTCAACGCGACGGGCCGTACCGTCGCTCACGCAAGGGTGGGCAAGGACGGCCGGTTCGACACGACCGCGCCGCTGCCGCCCGCCGGCCTGCGTGACTCGAACGCGGCGCGCTACATGGCGACGTTCGGCCGCGACGAGTCGATCAACCTCAAGCTGCGCAGGCGGATGGTGTTGGACTCGATGACCAGTCGCAACGGCCGGGTGACGATCGCCGGACGGGTGTTGCCGCCGTTCGGGGAGCCGGTCAGGACGATCACGCTGACGCGCCGCGTCTCCTGCACCGAGGAGAAGGTCGTCACGCGCTTCAAGCCCGACAGCGACGGCCGGTTCCGGGTTACGGTCAGGGCCCCGAAGGGCGTCGGCGCCGCGGTCTACCGGATGACCACCAAGGTGCGCTTCAGCGCGGCCGGCTCGGCGCTCTTCGAGACCTACACGCTGCCGCGCTCTGTCGAGCTGCGCAGGTAGGCACGCCTGACGCCATGGGAGTCATGAACGCCGCACGGATCGCGGGCCTGGCCATCGCCCTCATGGTCCTGTCGGGAAGCTCTGCCGAAGCGGCGGGGTTCCAGTGTTCGGCCAGCGCCGGGCGGATCGTCGTCCTGGACCAGACGGTCGAGCCGCTGACCGCCAACGCGAGCGGTGCGGCCTGTGCAGGGGACAAGGGGACGCTGACGGGATCGGCGGCCGGATTCGACGGGCCGCTGACGATCGGGGCACTCCTCGCCTCCACCGAGGTGTTCCCGGCGCAGAAGATCGTGGTGTCGACGGGTGGCGTTGCCGATCTGACGGTGTCCGCAGCCCCCGACCTGCCGATCACCCTGCCGCGGGTAGCCGTGCCGGATGCCGCCAAGGTGCTGCTGGCCAATGCTCTGAAGACCACGGTCGATCTCAGCACGGTCACCGGGGCGATCCCGCTGCTGCCGACGAACCTGGTCACCGGCCTGCCGACGAACCTGGTCACGAACCTGGTCACGGACCTGCCGACGAACCTGGTCACCAGCCTGCCGACGAATCTGGTCACGAACCTCCCGACGAATCTGGTCACGAACCTGGTCACGAACCTTCCGACGAACCTGCGAACGGATTACGGGCCGCTCGACGTCAATCTGCTCGACCCGCTGATGGACACGCTCGCGGAGGTCCTGGCGCTCAACGACACCAACGCAGCCCTCAACACGGCGAATGCCGCGACCAATGCCGCCAATCTTGCGACCAATGCTGCGAATGCCGCTCTCAACGCGGCGAATCTCGCGACCAATGCCGCGAATCTCGCGCTCAACACGGCGAATGCCGCGACCAACGCCGCCAATCTCGCGACCAACACGGCGAATGCCGCGGCCAACGCCGCCAATGCCGCGCTCAATACGGCCAACGCCGCGCTCAACGCGGTTCGCGCAGCGATCCCCGGTTCGGTCGCCATCGACGGAGCAGGGGGCCTGGACTCGGCGCTTGCGACGCTGCTGCCCGACGGCCGCCTCCCGAACGTCGACCTGCTGCGGGTGCAGGGCGCGATCGCCCGCGCTGCGGGCGCGTGCAGGAATGGCGCCGCCGTGGTCTCCGGATCCTCGACGGTGAGCGGCATCACCGTGTTTGGGCAGAGCATCCCGGTGGGCACGGTCGTCGATCAGGTCCTTACGTTGATCAACGCGGCGAGCATCGATCCGTCGAGCCTTGGATTGCCGGCGATCGAGCTCGGCCTCACTCCGGCCCAGCGTGAGCTGATCAACGGCGTTCCTGCCGCAAAGGACGCGCTCGACGCCGCCATCGCCGCGGCCCGAGCCGCGCTCAGAAACGCACTCGACAGCCTGGCGCCGATCAGTGTCCTTGACCCCACGGTCGCCCGTGTCCGGGTGACTCCCGGAGCGCGGACCCAGGACGCGACCAGCGTCACACAGCGGGCCTTGAACATCGCGGTGACCATCGCCGGTCAATCGGTGGTCGATGCGGTGATCGGCGAGGCAAGGGCGTCATCGGCCGGCGTCGATTGCGACGACCCGGTGATCGACCCAAACGCCATCACGCAGGACAAGGCCGGCTCCGGGACCGGTGGCGGCTTGATCACCGTCCCGGGCATCAAGGCCCCGATCGATCCGGACACCCCGGCGGGCGCGACGTTGCAATGCAGCACGCGCCGACTGGTGCTCGTCGATGTCCTCGAACGTGACCACCGGGTCAGGCTCAACGGCGTCGCCGATCCGGCCCTGGCCGGCAAGAGGGTCGCCATCGTCTTCGAGGGCACGGGCCGCGTCGTCGCCCACGCCAAGGTGGCGAGGAACGGCTGGTTCGACACGACCGCCCCGTTGCCGCCCGTGAACCTTCGCGACACCAACGACGCGCGCTACCGGGCCAAGCTCGGCGAGGACGAGTCGATCAACCTCAAGCTGCGCCGGCGGATGGTCCTCAAGTCCATCGACAGCGAGGACGGCAGCGTCACGATCTCCGGCCGGGTGCTTCCGCCGTTGGGCGTGCCCCTGGAAGCGATCACCCTGAGTCGCCGTGTCTCCTGTGAGAAGGAGCAGGTCGTTGCGCGGTTCAAGCCGCGGCCGGACGGATTCTTCCGCGTCACGGTGAAGGCCCCGAAGGGCGTGGGCGCCGCGGTCTACCGGATGACCACCCAGGTGCGCTTCAGTGCGGCCGGCTCGGCGCTTTTCGAGACCTACACGCTGCCGCGTGCCGTCGAGCTGAATCGGTAGGAGACCGGCGGACGCTCAGCGGCCGCCGAGCGAGGACCAGACCTCGATCTTGGTGCCCACGCGCGAGAGGACGTCGTCGGTGAACTCCGTCGTGCCTGCGTGGCCGCCCAGGTCGGGGGTTCGGGTGCCCGCCGCGGTCGCCTCCAGCACGGACTCATAGATCGCGCGCGACGCCCGCTCGAGATCGGCGCGGCCGCCCGCTCGTTCGGACGCGTAGTGCAACACGGCTCCGCAGGCCAGGAGCATCGCCA
>DATLCL010000225.1:0-7242 GCA_035526415.1 Aeromicrobium sp. | reverse complement strand
CCGAACGACTTCGACAGCTCTTTGGCGAAGAGCGGAGTCTTCCCGCACGGCGCCGGTGCCGGGAAGGCGATGCGGGCGACGCGATCGGCGACCCGCTCGTCCTCCAGCCCGGCGCGCAGCTTCTCGGCGCGCTTGAGCATTCCCTGCGCGGCGGTGGCCTTGGTCGCCTTGGCACGCATCTTGTTGGCCTGCTCGGTGAGCTGGTCGGCCTTCTTGAGCGCATTGGCACGCTCGCGCTTGCGGCGACGTTCGTCAGTCTCGCGTTGCTCGAGATAGCGCTTCCAGCCCATGTTGTAGACGTCGACCTCGCCGCGGTTCGCGTCCAGGTGCAGGACCTTGTTGACGACCTGCTCCAACAGCTCCACGTCGTGGCTGATCACGACCAGCCCACCAGAGAAGTCGGCGAGGAACCCGCGCAACCACGTGATCGAGTCGGCGTCCAGGTGGTTCGTCGGCTCGTCGAGCAGCAGCGTGTCGGCGTCCGAGAAGAGGATGCGCGCCAGCTCGATGCGCCGCCGCTGCCCACCGGAGAGGGTGCCCAGCTCCTGGCCCAGCACGCGGTCATCGAGCCCAAGGCTCGCGGCGATGGTCGACGCCTCTGACTCGGCCGCGTAGCCGCCCCCCGAAAGGAAGGCGGCCTCGGCGTTTCCGTAGCTGCGCATGGCCTTCTCGACCACGTCCGCATCGGCGGACTGCATGCCCTCTTCAGCGGCTCGCATCCGGCGCAGGGCGTCGTCGAGCCCACGGACGGACAGGATGCGGTCGCGTGCGCTGACCGTGGTGTCGCCGACCCGCGGATCCTGCGGAAGGTACCCGATCGTGCCTGCCCTCGTGATGGTCCCGGCAGCAGGTTGGCCGTCGCCGGCGAGGACCTTCGTGAGGGTCGTCTTTCCGGCACCGTTGCGGCCGACCAAACCGATCTTGTCGCCGTCGGCGACCCGGAACGAGACGTTCTCCATGAGGACCCGGGCGCCGAAGCGCAGTTCGACACCCGAGACATTCAGCACGTGGAGAGAGGTTACCGGGGGCGAGCGACGCCTCAGGAGGCGAGGGCGACGTCGGCCTTCTCCACCGGGATGGTGTGGCCGTCGGGCGTCTGCCACTGAAGGATGCCGTGTCCTTTGTGGGAGTGGTGTTTGCGGCACAGCGCCCAAACGTTGTCGCCCGAGGTTGGTCCTTCGGGCCAGGGCCTTCGATGGTCCATGTCGCAGCCGGCAGCCGGCTTGCAGCAGCCGGGGGCTTTGCAGGTCTTGTCGCGGAAGATGATCGCCCGGGCCAGCACGTCGGGGGCATACCGGCCGAGGTACTCGTGGGCCAGCACGTCGTTGGCGACCGGGTCGACGATCATCCGATGCCAAAACGAGCTGTGCTTGACGTACTGGTCATAGGCCCAGGCGGTCGGGATTCCCCACTGACCGTCAGCCGATTCAGTCGGCAGGCCAGAGCTACCAGTCAGTGCGGTGACCGGGACAGTCACGGCCACGTCAATGTTCAGCGATGCTGGGGCGCGGTCGGCTGACAGGACCCATTCGGCGAGAAGGTCGGCCCGCAGTTGGACCTTGGTGCGCTCCTCATCGGGATCGCCCTCAAGCCGGATCTCCTTGACCCGAGCGTTCAGCCGGTTGTCGGTGGCGGCGGCCACGAAACTGGGGACGTAGGCGCTGATCCAGCTCATCCCGTCGTCACCGTGGCTGATCTCGACCCTCCGCAGCCGGCGCTCCTCGTCCGCGCGAGCGTTGAAGCCCTCCGGCTCGACCCGGGCGACGAACCGCTTCACCCACGACCGCACCTCGGCCACCGTGTGGGTCTCGGCATAAGCCAAACCGACCTTGTCCAGGCGTTCCCAGGACGTCGCGACCTTCAGCGTGTCGACCGCGCGGCTGATCTCCCGCACACGCGCCCCGTCAACACGACCCTCGGCGAACGCCGCCCACGTATTCGGGGTCTTCGAGCGCACCCGCTCGGCCACCGCCAACCGCGACGACACCTGACCTTCCGACAGCCCGGTCAACCGGCCCAGCGTCAACGGGATCGCCGAGCGCAGCACCATCCGCCGGAAATAGTCCGACTCGGCATCAACCTGGGCGTTCAGCCCATCGGCCGTGATCACCAGCTCGTTCCACTGCTCGAACTCCGCCCGAGCCAGCGCCACGGTGGACCGGGTCAAAGCGGCCCGCCGCTCCTCGCCCACCTCAAGCGCCAACCGGAACATACTTCCAAGCTAGACGCGACCACCGACAGAAACGTTCGGCCCGAGCCCACCCCCGGGGCGACTCGACCGGGGAGCCCGAAGGATGCGACCCTAACCACTATGGGAGCAGACTCGGGCCACGAGTCTGTCGACCTGCGGTGGCTGGCTCGACGTGCGGGGCTGTACCTGGCGGCTCCGGGCGCCATGGCACTCACCGTCCTCATCGGCATGACCTTCTCGTCGACGTCAAATCTTCCGCAGGGCGTGACGTCGACGATCACGCCCCATCCGCACGCAATCGGCCAGCCGATCAGCATCGAGATCCCGTCGCTGCGGGCGAAGGCCCCGGTCATCCCGATCAGCCTGACCGGGGATGTCCTCGAGCCGCCAGCGAATGTCCGAACCGTCGGCTGGTGGCGCGGCAGCGCAGAACCGGGTTCCCCGACCGGTCAGTCGCTGCTCACCGGGCATGCCACGCACAAGGGCGTTGGCTATTCGCCGCTGAACCACCTGAAGGACATACGACGCGGCGCGACGATCTTGATCCGATCCAGGGATCGGACCGCCGGCTACCTCGTTCAGGACGTCTTCATCTGGTCGAAGAAGACGGTGGCGAAGCACTCGCGGGACCTGTTCGACCCGGACTATCACGACAGCCGACTCGTCCTCGTCACCAGCGCCCGCTACGACGGCCGGAAGTGGAACGCCAACGTGATCGTCTTCGCGTATCCGAACTGACCGCGTCGCTATTCGGCCGAGCCGGCGTCGAGCCGCGCCTGCAGCTCGTCGCTCAAGAGGCCAACGAGGGCTTCCAGCTGGACGTCAACGGCGCCCTCGTCGTCGACATCGGCTCCGTCGAGGGCTCGCGCAGCCAGATTGGCCTTGCTGTCGACGAGCTCGACGATGCGCGGGTCGAGGGTCTGGGCGGCGATGATGCGCCAGGCGGTGACGGGCGCGTCCTGGCCGATGCGGTGAACGCGGTCGATCGCCTGCTGCTGCTCGGCATCCGTCCACGACAGCTCCGCGAGAACGACATTGGACGCGACCTGCAGGTTGAGGCCAACCCCGGCGGCTGTGAGCGAACAGACGGCCACCATGATCTCCGGGTCGTTCACGAAGGCATCGACGGCGTTCTGGCGGGCGGTACGGGACTGGTCGCCCCGGATCGAGATGAACGGGATGTCCCGGTCCTTGAAGATCTGCTCGGCGGTGTCCATGACATCGATGTGCTTGGCGAAGAAGACCACCTTGCCGACGCTTCGCGCCAGTTGCGCGGTGTAGTCGGCCGCCAGCCCGGCCTTGGCCAAGCCGATCTTGCGCATCATGCCGAAGACGTTGTCGCCGGCCGAGGCGTCCTTGGCGTCCTCCCGCTCCATCCGGGCGACGCGACGCACCAACTCGAGATCGATGCCCGGGAGCGCCTCACCGGTGGTGCGCGCCTCGACGGCGGCGTCGTAGCGACGGACCAGGCGGCGAGCGAGCTCGGCCTCGGCGGCTCGGATCGACCGGCCGTCCTCGTCGGAGAGCTCGACCGGCAGGTCGGCGATGCGGCGGGCAGGAATATCGGCCGCCACGTCTTGCTTGCGACGTCGCACGATGCCCATGTCGATGACGCTCTTGCGCGCCGACGGGAAGAAGCCGGGATCGAGCGGGGTCTTCTCGTTGTTCTCCATCCGTGCCATCAGCTCGCGCAACGGCTTCTTGTCGTCGATCCAGCCGAGGAACTCCCAGATCGCCCGGAAGTCGTCGATGTCATTGATGAGGGGCGTTCCGGTCAGTGCCATCAGCAGGGGCTGCGACACCCGCGACCGGACCTTCGCCGACAGCTTGAGCACGTTCTGCGACCGCTGCGACGTCTTGTTCTTGATGAAATGCGCCTCGTCGAGGACGACGCCGCGGAAGCCGATCTCGCCCAGCCAGCCGACGTGGCGATCGAGGACCTCGTAGTTGATGACGACGATGTCCGCGAAGGCGTCGATGTCGTTGCCGTCGCCATGGATGACGGTGGCGCGACGGCGCGGCGTCCAGATGGCTGCCTCGCGGGCCCAGTTGATCTTGACGACGTTGGGCACGACGGCAAGCAGCGGAAATGCATCGGTCGCCTCGGCTGCGAGAAGGGCCTGCGCGGTCTTGCCGAGTCCGGGCTCGTCGGCGAGCAGGAAGGTCCGGTGGCCTTCGCGGGCAGCCTCGATGACCTGCGCCTGGTGCTTCATGAGCTGTCGCCCGTCCCGCAGGAACAGGCTGGTCGGCTCCGGCAGCGCCATGCACGCGGGCGCACCCGGTGCGGCGCGCTCGAAGGAGGACAGCAGCGGGCCGATCAGCTCCCAGCCGTCGAGCCGGCGCTGCTGCGGCATGGGTACCGAGTCGGTGAACGTCGGGGCCATGAACGGGTTGGCCAGCTGCCGCGAGACGACGGCGGGCGGCACGACACGCTTGGCCGGGGTGGCCTCGCCCTCGGGCTCGGGCTCGGGCTCGGCGGCCGCGAATCCCGCCGCCTCCTCGAGCTCGGCCCGGATCGCGCGGGTCTCGGGCGTGATGACCGCGTCGTCGCCGAGCAGGGTGAACAGGTTGGGTTCGGTGGCCGCGGACGTCGCAAGAATCGTCGCGATGCCGTCGAGACGTCGCAGCTGCTCGGTGCGGAACGCCTCGGTGACGTCGGGGTCAGCCTTGACCTTCGTCCGCTCCTCGCGCGTCAGCATGGCCACGGCCTGGAACTTCGCCCGCGTGGCCTGCCCGACCCGGCCGCGACGGACGTCGGCTTCGACTTCGCGCACGACCCGCGCGAGGACAGGCAGGATGCCGTCGTTGGAGCGGCCGTTCGAGCCCGATCCCCGAGGGCGCCGCGCCCGCGTTCTAGCCAATGTTGAACCCCAGCGCGCGCAGCATCTCGCGACCATCGTCGGTGATCTTGTCCGGGCCCCACGGCGGCATCCAGACCCAGTCGATGCGGAAGTCGTTGACGATGCCGTCGAGGGCCGAGCGGGTCTGGTCCTCGATGACGTCGGTGAGCGGGCAGGCCGCGGACGTCAGCGTCATCTGCAGCACGGCGTTGCTGTGCTCGTCGACCTCGACGCCGTAGACGAGGCCCAGATCGACCACGTTGATGCCGAGCTCGGGGTCGACGACGTCCTTCATCGCCTCGATGACGTCGTCGTCGGTGGTGGCCCCACTGGTGGTGACGCCGCCGGCGGGCGTGACCTCGGGAAAGTCCGAATGGTCAGTCATGCGGTCTCCTCAACGTGCAGAACGGCATCCTTGAACGCCATCCACGACAGCAACGCGCACTTGACGCGGGCCGGAAACTGGGCGACGCCGGCAAAGGCGATGCCGTCTTCCAAGACGTCCTCGTCGGGGACGACCTGCCCCTTGCCCTGCATCATGGCGTGGAACTGATCGAGTACGGCCAAACCGTCCTGGACGGACTTGCCGACGACGAGATCGTTCAGCACCGACGCCGATGCCTGACTGATGGAGCAACCAACAGCATCGTAGGACACGTCCTCGACGCGGTCGTCGGTGACGTGGACGCGCAGGGTGATTTCGTCCCCGCACGTCGGATTAACGTGGTGGACCTCGGCTTCGAACGGGTCGCGCAGTCCGCGGCCGTGCGGGTGCTTGTAGTGGTCGAGGATGATCTCTTGGTAGAGCGCATCCACATTCGGTGTGGTCATCAGGCTCCGAAGTAGTTCTTCGTGAAGTGCAACGCCTCGACGAGCGCATCGATTTCGTCGGTGGTCGTGTAGAGGTAGAACGATGCTCGGGTGGTCGACTGGACGCCGAACCGCTGGTGAGCCGGCTTGGCGCAGTGGTGGCCGGCGCGAACCGCGACACCGCGCGAATCGACCAGCTGGGCGACGTCGTGCGGGTGAACGCCCTCGAGCGTGAAGCTGATCGCTCCCCCGCGGTCGACCGGTTCGCTCGGGCCGACGATCGTCAGGCCCTTGATCTCCTGCAGTGCGCCCAAGGCGTACGCGGTGATCTCACGCTCGTGAGCGGCGACGTTGGCCATGCCGATCGCGGCGAGATAGTCGACGGCGGCACCCAGCCCGACCGCCTGCGCGATGGGCGGCGTGCCTGCCTCGAACCGGTGGGGTGGCTTGGCGAAGGTCGAGCGCGCCATAGTGACGGTCTCGATCATCTCGCCGCCGCCGAGGAAGGGCGGCAGCTCGGCCAGCAGGTCGTAACGCCCCCAGAGCACCCCGATACCGGTGGGCCCCACCATCTTGTGGCCGGTGAACGCGACGAAGTCCGCACCCAGCGCGGCAACATCGACAGGCAGTTGCGGAACGGCCTGCGATGCGTCGACGACGACGAGCGCGCCGACTTCCCGCGCCCGGGCGATGACGACATCGAGCGGGTTGATCGTGCCGAGCATGTTCGAGACCCACGTCAGCGACACCACGGCAGTGCGCTCCGTGATGAGTTCGTCGAGGTTCGCAAGGTCGAGCCGACCCTCGTCCGTGATGCCGAACCACCGCAGCGAGGCGCCAGTGCGCTCAGCGAGCAGCTGCCACGGCACGATGTTGGAGTGGTGCTCCATCTCGGTGATGACGATGTCGCTGTCGGCGTTGACTCGACGGGCGTCGCCGAGCACCCGTGCCACGAGATTGATCGCTTCGGAGGCGTTCTTGGTGAAGATCACCTCGTCGCGACTGGGGGCGCCGATGAACTCGGCGACCTTGGTGCGGCCGAGCTCGAACCCCTCAGTCGCCTCCGAGCCCAGCACGTGCATGGCCCGCGCCACATTCGCGTTGTGCCAGCGGTAGTGCTCGTCGATGGAGTCGATGACCGCCTGCGGCTTCTGTGACGTGTTCGCGCTGTCGAGATAGACCAAGGGGAGGTCGCCGGACACGCGTCGCTCCAGGATCGGGAAGTCCTTCCTGATCCGCTCGACGTCGTAGCCGGTGGACATGGTCAAACCGCCGCGGCCTTCACGTACTTGTCGTAGCCGTTCGCCTCGAGCTCTTCGGCGAGCTCCTGGCCACCGGACTCGGCGACCTTGCCAGCCACGAACACGTGGACGAAGTCAGGCTTGATGTAGCGCAGGATGC
>DATLCL010000206.1:0-2568 GCA_035526415.1 Aeromicrobium sp. | reverse complement strand
GCCCGGCAGGACCGTCATCTCCTCCGCCATAACCTCGTCCAGGCCACCCCACGAGAACAGGCTCGCGAAATAGGACTGGATCGTGCGCCAGTACTTGCTGATGTTGAAGAAGACATCGGGTTCGTGGGCCCACAGGTTCGGTTCGATCTGAACCGGTTCTGGCCCGACGGGCGTGTCGAGCGCGTCGGCGAGACTGTGGGCGATGTCCGTCGAGACGATGAGCGTCCGGATACCGCGTCGCGCTGAGAGCACCGCCGTTGCCGCGGCGATGCTCGTTTTTCCGACGCCGCCCTTGCCGGTATAGAGGAGTATCCGAGTCACTCAGGCGATCGTAGTCTCGACGGGTAATTCATTCGCCTGCCGAATGGCCACTGGAATCAGGTCGATGAGCACGGCGCCGGTGACGTTGACCACCGTCGTGCCATCCGCCTGAAGGGACCACTCCCTGACAGAGGCCGGCGTGGTGTGGCCGTGGATCCAAAGCGTCGGCTTGAGTCGCTTGAGCAGCCAGCGATACGCGGCGAAGCCACGGTGATACAGATCGTCCTCGCCGGCGTCGCCGATACCCAGCGGCGGCACGTGGCTGATGATGATCTCCGGCCGGCGACGTCGCAGGCGCAGGTAGCCGGCAGCAACTTGCCGCCACGCGGCGCCGTCGTCGTGGATGGCATGGGCGTGCCTGGAGAGTGGCCAGGAGAGTCCGGCCACAGCCAGACCAGCCAGATCGTGCCAGGAGCCGTCCATCGGGTCGGGCAGCTTGTCGCTGCTCTCCGCCCAGCCACCGCCACGGTCATGGTTGCCGCGCACGTGGACGAGAGGCACGTGGAAGGCGTCGGCAAGGAACGCAAGGTAACCGGGCTCCAGATCACCCGCGCCGATCAGTCCGTCAACGGCCCCCAGCGCGCGGCGGTTGACTTCGTTGTCAAAGGCTGGCTCACGCTCGTCCGAAACGGCAAGGAGTCGCACCGTTCGAACGTCGTCCGCTGCGTTGGTGACCGCGCGAGAGACCGTCAATCGCCTGATCATCGGGCCTCGCCGTCATCGGGGCGGTCGTGGGCGTGCTTGTGTGGCTTCGAGACCAGGTCGGTCTCACGCTTCGTGGTCCTGGTTCGCCGGCCCGTGCCCGCATTTCGGAGATCGATGCTGTCCTCGACGACACCCGCAATCAGGGGCGTGGGGCCGCGCGGCGCGTGGCCAGGTCGCCGTAGTTCGCGCACGACTGCGTCGATTTCGGGCTGGCCGTTGTAGAGCGCAGCGGCTACACGGTTGTGCCCGTCGAGCACCCAGTAGCTGTCGTCGTACTTCACCAGCTCGATCGGAGGAAGGTTCGCCAGTGCGTCGATGGCGGCGCGGATCCGTTGCCAGCGTGACTTCCAGTCCTCGCTACGTCGATCCTTGAGCGGCAGGAAATCGCCGCCGCGCTGCGGGGCGCCCTCGACCGCCGTCCCGGCTATCGACTCCACGGCGACCGCGTGAAAGCCGAAATCCCGTGGCGTCGCGCGGTAAGCCTCGGGATGGAGGTCCCACAGGTTCGCCAGGGGCTGGCGGCCCATCCGACGTACCCGTCGCACGCGGGCGCCGGGACGCTCATCGAGGATGCGACGGGCCCCGGCAGCGAGAGTGCCCATCGCCGAGATCACCGGCGCAGCGGCATCGACCACGGCCGAGGCCATGCCGGCCAGCGTCCCGCGGTCACTGATTTCGTGTTCGACCGACTTCTCGTGCTCCTCGTCCATCAGGAACGAGCGTACGCCACGACCCTCTAATACCGGGCCGCTGTTTCGGCGAAAGCCGTTTCAGCCATCAGACGCGCGTAGGTAGGTTTGATGACGCCGTTGATCAGCCGCAGGCGCTCGTCGAACGGTGCAAAGGCGCTCTTCATCGCGTTCAGCGTCAGCCATTGCATCTCGTCCAGCCCGAAGCCGAACGTCTGCGACAGCGTCTCGAACTCGGAGCTCATCGAGACGCCGCTCATCAATCGGTTGTCGGTGTTCACGGTGACCCTGAAGCGAAGGCGGCGGAGGAGGTCGATCGGATGATCTTCGATCGAAGACGTCGCGCCGGTGTGCACGTTCGAGGTCGGGCACATCTCGAGCGCCACGCGCGTATCGCGCACGTACGCCGCGAGACGGCCGAGATGGACCTCACCATCCGGATCGACCGTTATGTCGTCGACGATCCGCACCCCATGGCCAAGCCGCTCTGCGCCGCACCATTGGAGCGCCTCCCAGATGGACGGCAGCCCGAAGGCCTCGCCAGCGTGGATCGTCAGGTGGAAATTGCCCTGGTGAATGATGTTGAACGCGTCCAGGTAGCGGGTCGGTGGGAAGCCCGCCTCCGGGCCCGCAACATCGAAACCAACCACGCCAGCATCGCGGTGTCGCAACGCGAGCTCGGCAATCTCCACCGAGCGTGCGAACTGGCGCATGCCGGTAGCGATGAACTTCATCGTGATGCCCCGGCCAGACGAACCGCGCTCGAACCCCTCGAGAACGGCCAGAACCACCTCGTCGAGCGTCAAATCCCCACGCGTCGAGAGCTCCGGCGCGTAGCGGACCTCGGCGTAGA
>DATLCL010000195.1:0-4314 GCA_035526415.1 Aeromicrobium sp. | reverse complement strand
CGGCGCAGACGTTCGAGACCGTGCTGCCGCAATTCCTGGTGCCGGCCTTGGAGGACGAAGCGGCCGACCTCGACAAGAACGGCCGGGTCTCGGTGTGGGAGGCGTTCGTGTTTGCCAGCGCCCGCGTCAAGGGCTGGTTCGATCAGCGCGCCCAGCTCGCCACGGAGCACCCGATGCTCGATGACGACGGCGACGGCGTGGGCCGTCTGGTGGACGACCAGGGGCCTGACGGCATGCTGGCGCGCGTCACCTACCTCCAGGGCGATGCGCCGATCGGCGACACCGGCAGTCCGGAAACCACGGCGCTCCTCCGGCGGAAGGTGGAGCTGAACACGCAACTCGAAGAACTGCGCGCGCGCAAGGAGACGCTGCTCCCGGAAGACTACGAGAACGCGCTCGAGAAGATCCTGCTCGAGCTCGCCCGCATCGATCGGCAGCTCCGCTCGAAGTCGTAGCGGCCATCTGTCCCTCGCCATCACACATGTGCGGCGCCGGGAGGGATCACACGTCTTTCTTCGCGTCGGGAAGCCGCCCGCCGGCAAGTGCCCCGACGGCGCGCAGCAGCGTCGGCACCGACACCGCGGCCGCCGTCGTCGTGCCGAGGATGGCGTTGTACAGCTCCTTCTGCGTGGCGAACAGGAATACCCCGGTCGACACCAGCACGAACCCGAGGGGCAGACGCAGGCGATCCCACGTGCTCGGCTGCTCGGATCGCTCCAGTACTTCGACGCTCTTCAGGCAGGATGCCGACAGCACGAAGTTGCGGAAGGATCGATTCATCAACCGCAGCTCGGGGTTCTTCGTGAGCAGCCGCCTGGCCAGCAGGCGGCGCACTCCGCCGCGTAACGACCAGGAGACGAGGCCGTCCTGAGCCACGTGGGTGAGCACGATCCGGTCCTCGTCGGAGCACGAGTTCCAGATGCGACGGTAGTGGTGAGCCGTGCGATCCACGAGCTCGTCGAAGACCTGTTCTCGCGTCAACAGGGGATCGAGCGCCGCCGATGCGGCGATGGCCTCGCACACCTTCTGGACGAAGCGATCCCCGCAGTGCTTCTCTGATTCGAGCAGTGCCGCCACCGGCGACAGTCGGCGGCCGGCCGGGTCCGGGGCCGGCGTTTCGGCGTGTGGCGACTTCTGGTCCACGCAGTCGTTCACCGCGATCTCGGCCAGCGTCTCGCCGCGCCAGTCAATCATGACGAAGCTGCGGAGCAGCGTCTGCCAGCGATCGCTCGCCCCTTCCATCTCCGATCGGCGAAGGCTGTCGGTGATGCCACGCGCGGAGTGGAGCGAGCTGACGACAACCGCCCGCGAGGTGGTCTCCTCGGCGAGGTCTTCGAGGAACTTCAGCTTCAGACCCATTGCGGCCACGTTGTCCAGATCCTGGTCGAAGTCGTCGACGAGGACCGCCAGACCGGAGTCGTCGTTCCGGTCCATGTCCAGCAGCATGCGCCGCCATTCCTGATGCGGATGCGCTGACGCGGCCACCGGCCCGAGCCGCATCACGATCGCGCCCTGGACCTGTTGCTGCTTCGTGCGGTCGTCGCACCACACGAAGACGTTGTCTCCGGCGTTGAGCGCCAGCCGCGTCTTCGCCCATCGCGGCTGAACGACGCCGGTCAGAAAGAAGTGCCGCCTGAGGATCCACACCGCAAAGCCCGCGAGCAGCAGCAATGCCACTCCGAACCCCGACAAGGCCAGCAGGCGCGAGGGAGACAGGGCGGCTGACGCCAGGGCGTTCCCGGCCGCCGTGTCGGTTGGCGACGGCGCCGGCGTGTTGGCTGGCGCACCGTATTCGCTCTCTGCCGATGCCAGGAGCGACGGCACACGCGAAGACAGCTCGATGCCACCGTCCGGGTAGCTGGTCGCGAGCGCAAGGCGGCCGCCGAACTCGAGGTGCGACGTCCACGAATCGTCACCGGCTTCATCGTGGAACAGCTCACGCCACTTCACCGAGGTTTCGGAATAGTACGGCAGGTACTCCTCGAGGGACGACAGGATGAAATCCTCCCGGTGGGCGGCTGCCGCGCCGCCGCTGGTGCCGGTCTCCCGTGCGTACGGTTGCGGCTCCGCATGGTTGGACGGTTGCGGCCGGCTCGCCGCCATGCCATAGAGGAAGTCGTAGTACAGGTCGGGTTGGCCGGCGAGGCTGTCGGGCGCAATTGCCGGCCTGCTGCGAGTTTCCACCAGTCGCACAGCCCTGGCCTGCAGGCGCCTGGCAACGTCGAGTTCGTTGTTCTTGATGTAGCTCTGTCCGTGTATCTGGAACGACGCGATGAACAGCAGGACCCCGGGTACGATCCCGCAGACGACGAGTGTCAGCGTGGCCGCGGCGCCGAACTGGATTGACGGTTCGCGATCGCCACACGGGTCGTCCTGCCACCGTGTCTTGAGAACGATGGCCGTGGCGACCCATCCGATGAGCGGCAGCAGCAGTCCAAACCTGAGAAGGGACCCGCGCTGGGCGGATGCGGCAAGGGCCGCCGCAATCAGGATGAGCCCACCGTGCACGGCGCAGATGACCATGTACTTGGTGCGCTTGGTGGAGTTGGGCCACAACCAGCCGGCGCCGTCGGCTACCGTGATCGTCGCGAGGACCACCCAGCAGACCAGATAGATCCCGAGGAAGATGAAGCTCACGATCAGCCACTCCCGGTTGAGCGCCCACGCTTCGTCCTTGCTGTACAGCGTGATGATCGTCCAGGGCGTTCCGTCGAACGGCTTGACGAAGGCACGATATCCAGCGCCCCAGTAGCGCAGGTTCAGGGGTTCGGCGCTGTGGGCATGTATCTCGGCCCGCAACCGCCGGCTGTCGTCGGTTTCCTGGAAGAAGTTCTCGTTGCCGTTCCGCTGGTGATCCGAGTGGAAGAGGACGCTGCCGTCCACCGCCACGATCGCGTACTGGAAGCCCTCGGGAACGACCGGGTCGATCAAGGAGGCCATCCGCACGGCGATGGTGGCGACGGTGTATGGCGGCGGCGGGTCCGGGCTGGCCGGCCGCTTGGCGAGCACGAGCTGCGGCACACCGGTGGTCCACGACCAGAGTGACGACAGCACGCAGCCACCGTCGCACATGTCAAGTCGCGCGGTGGTCATCCGCCCTGCGGTGGTGGCCTTGAAGTAGTCGCGCTCGCCGACATTGATGCGGCTCGGCACCCACGACATGGGTGAGAGCTTGACCTGCTGCGCGCCGTCGGCACGGACCAGTGCGACCGACTCGAAGGCTGGATAGATCCAGGTGCCGGGGCCATCGCCGCACGCGTATTCCGGATGGCTCGCCGTCCGCGTCGACCGGTCCAGGTCGCTCTGCAAGAGCAGGGGTGTCAGCTTTTCCTCGAGGCAGGACAGCTGCTTGTAGGCACGACCGACTTCGTTCGAGGCGTGATTCTGAATCTGCCAGGCCAGGCGCTCCAGATGGACATCGTGATCGCGATTCAGGCTCCAGTACGTGAGGGCATCGAGTCCGATGATGGTGAGAATGGCGAGTCCGGCCACACTCGAGAACCCGACGTGGAACAGGTCGGCTCGGCGCAGACGCTGCCGTTCACCCATGAGCGTGAGCCGCAGGAACGGCCAGGCCACGAAGGCCGCGAGCAGCGCCATCGCGCCGGCTTTGACCAGCGTGGTGGAGATGGCCCGGCTGTCGCTGTTGAACACCGACGTTTCGACGAGGCCGGCCACGACCAGCGGGCCTTCGCTGCCAGCGCGGAGGCTGGCGCAGCAGGGGCTGACGAAGAGCTTGTAGCGGCTGCCCGAAACCAGAACCTCGTGGACGGCGGTCGTCGCGGCGACGGTCCCGAAGGGCGTCGGTTTGCCCTCCGCGCCGAGAATCGTCACTGCCCCGAGACCAGCCGGTCCGAGCGCGGCCAGCCGGCGGCCCTCGCCCAGGACGATCTCGCCGCTCGCCGTGGTGATCAGTACCGTGTCGAAGGAATCCGCACCGATCTTGCCCTTCATCACCGCCTCGCCGAAGCGAGCCATCGGCAGCGTGATGACCGACGTCGAGGCTTGTGACGGTTCGGTGACGGTCCCCGTCACCGTGATCTTGAGCTGAAACCCTGATTCGGATTTCTCGATGACAGCCCGGCCAACCGCATTCTTCAACGTGTGGATGGCCGGAACCGGTCCAGAGTACCGTTGCTTCCACTGCTCGGGGAGGGTGGCTGGTCCCGCGGGGTCGGTGGCCAGACCGGCGAAAATCTTGGCCTCGCCCTTCGTGGCGTTGTCGAGTTGTGATCCGATGCTCGCGAGGAGCCTGAAGTTCCGCTGGACGAGATACTCGCTCTGCCGCGTGACGAAGAGGTAATAGGTGGCCAC
>DATLCL010000194.1:0-7950 GCA_035526415.1 Aeromicrobium sp. | reverse complement strand
GTTGGCCGTACAAGAAGCGGGGGCGTTCGCCGTGGTCATGGAGATGGTCCCGGCGCCGGTCGCCAAGGAGATCACCGGCCAGCTCGAGATCCCCACAATCGGTATCGGTGCCGGGCCAGACTGCGACGCCCAGGTCCTCGTCTGGCAGGACATGATGGGCCTGCGCACCGGTCGGGCGCCGCGGTTCGTGAAGCGCTACGCCGATCTTCACGGCGTGATGCTGGAGGCCGCGCGGCAGTACGCCACCGAGGTCGCCACCGGTGTCTTCCCGGCGCCCGAGCACTCCTTCGACAGCTAGCTGCTCCAGCCGAACGAGCGGACGCCGACGTAGATCACGGCGAAATACGCCACGAGTCCTGCGACCGGGACATACAGACACCACACCGGTCGGGACCTCGCCAGCTTGACCACGGCGATCACCTGGATGAGCCACAGCACCACGATCACGGCAATACCTGCGCCCGGGACATTGAGCCGGTCTGCCGTTCCCGGCATCACCGTGAACAACGCCGGGAAGGCGATGAAGATCTCGATGAAGATCCCGCCCAGCCCGATCCAAGGGCCCGATCGACGAAGGTTGAGTCTCACCGGCCGACCGGCCCCGAGCCGGGTCCGGCGTCATTCCAGTTCGGGTCGTTGTCCCACTTCTCGTTGCGCTCCTGCACCTTCTCGAGCGCCTGCTGGGCCTCTTGGCTCGTCGGGTAAGGACCGAGCCTGTCGGCGGGCCCGCACCCGTCGTCGGGCTCGACTTCGTGGTGCTTCAAGCAGAACCAGAAGTGGCCTGACGGCATCGACATGCCCCCATGATGCCAACGACGCTGGTCAGCCGTCGATTGCCTCGTCTGGGTGCGCACGGAACTCCTCCACCTGTGCGCGCTGCTTCTTCCCGAACCGGAGCCAGTCCGGCCGGTGTTCGACGATGTCGTAGAGCACCGGGACCAGGATCAGGGTCAGGAGCGATGAGGAGATCAGGCCACCGATCACGATGATGGCCAGCGGCTTGGAGATGAACACGCCGCCGCCGGTGATGCCCAAGCCCATCGGCAGGAGCGCGAAGATGGTGGCCAAGGCGGTCATGATGATCGGCCGGACGCGCAGGCGAGCACCCGCCATGATCGACTCCTCGACGGTCCCTCCGTCCGCTCGCTTCTGGTTGATCAAGTCGATCAACACGATCGCGTTCGTCACGACAATGCCGATCAGCATCAGCATGCCGATCATGCTCGGGATGCCGATCGCCGAGTCAGTCAGCAGCGACAGCCCCAGAGCACCTGTGGCGGCAAACGGAATCGACACCAACAGGACCAACGGCTGAATGAGCGAGCGGAACGTCGCAACCATGATCAGGTAGACGATGCCGATCGCCACCCACATCGCGGCGCCGAGCTCGCCGAACGACTGTTCCTGCTGTTCCGAAACGCCGCCCAGTCGCGCCGTGACACCTTCGCCGAGATCAAGCTTCGCGAGTCCGGCTTTGATCCCACCAGTGATCGCGCTGAGGTCGGACCCCTCGGATGACGCGGTGACCGTCACGGCGCGGGCCCCATCGACACGAGTGATCTGGCTCGCGGCCTTCACCATCGAGACATTGGCGACCTCGCTCAACTTCACCGGCGTCGGCCGCAGGTCGTCGATCTCGTCGGCGGCGTCGTCGATCGAATCGGCCCGGTCTTGGAAGTCTTGGCCCTCGTCCCAAGAGTCGCGGGCCTCATCGATCTGGTCCTCGAGGCCGTCGGCGCCTTCCTCGGCGCTGCTGCGGGCTTGGCTGAGCTGCGCGATCCGCGCGTAGAGGTCGTCGATCGCCTTGTCGAGCCGGGTGACATCGGGCGAATTCGGATTCGCGTTGCGCTGAGCCTGCAGGTCGGCGAGCCGCACCCGTGCAGCATTGATCTGCCGCAACAGGGCTTTGGACGCTTCTTCGCTGTCTTCGCGCTGCTTCTTCATGTCCCTGATCGACTTATCGAAGTCGTCTTCGGCATCGTCCTGCTGATCGTCCTGCAGGTCGTCGCCGCGGTCCTCGACGACGTCGCCAGCGTCTTCGCGGGTGTCCGCCGTCATCCGCTGCGTGTCCGGCAGCATGATGTTGCGCAGTTGGCTCAGGTGGGTGGCCGGCTCCTGCGTCCGCAGGTAGACGTCCAGCGTGTCGTCGTCCTTGGTCATCTCGCCGATTTTCTCGCCGCGCACGGCCCACGCGACGGCCTCGCCGACGGTCCCTTGGTGCATTCCGAGTTTGGCTGCGCGGACGTCGTCGACGTCGACGTCGAGCATCCGCCGCTGCTCCCCGAGGTCGCTCGTGACGTTCGTCAGGCCCGGGATGCGCTTCATCATCGCCTGCACCTTGCCGTCGGCAGCGGCCAGCCTCCCCGAGTTGGGGCTCTCGACGTAAATGACGACCTTGCCGGACGTCTCGCTGTCGCCAACGGCCACCTCGATACGCCCGATGCCACTGAGCTTCGCGAGATCGGCCCGCAGCCGCTTGGCGGCCTTGATCGGATCGGTCCCCGGCACGAGCTCCACATTGATCGACGCCTTGTTGGAATCATTCTTGAGCGCGATGAAGACGGACCCGCCGCCGCCGATCTCGGTCGAATACGTCCCCAAGTTGGGTTGTCGACGCATGACTTCTTCGACGCGACGAGCCGCCTCCGACGTCTCGTGAAGACTGGTGCCGGACGGCATCGTCTGCACGACCTGCAGGTTCGTCGCGCTGCCGGCGCCGATGAAGTCAGTCTTGAGGTACGGCGCCATGGCCATGGTGCCGGCGAAGATCAGGATCGCCAGGGCAACGGTGATGAGCCGGTGCGCGAGGGCCCAGTTCAGGACCGGCAGATATCCGTGCTGCAGCCAGCCGTCGGCCTCGTCGTGCGCGTGTGCCTTGATCTCCGCCACCGACGTGCGGCGCTGCATGATGTATGACGCCAGGACCGGGACCACGGTGAGGGAAACGACCAGCGACGCGAGCAGTGATATGACGACGGTCAGGGCGAAGGGGCGGAAGAACGATCCTGCCTGACCGCCTACCAAGCCGATCGGCGCGAACACCGCCACGGTGGTGAAGGTCGAGCTGGTGATGGCGCCGGCGACTTCCTTGACGGATCGCACCAGCGTGCCCATGCCTGCCTCGCCGAGGGCTTGATGTCGCTTGATGTTCTCGATGACGACGATGGAGTCGTCGACCACGCGGCCGATGGCCACCGTCAACGCGCCCAAGGTGAAGATGTTCAGCGTGTAACCGCCGATGAGCAGGCCGCTCATCGCAATGAAGAGCGACAGCGGAATCGAGACGCCGGCGATGAACGTCGGTGCGATCGAGCGCAGGAACAGCAGGATGATCAGCACGGCCATCAGCAGGCCGATGCCGCCCTCCAGACTCAGGTCGTGAATCGACTGCTCGATGAAGGGTGCCTGGTCGAAGACCGCATCAAACTTCGTGCCGTCGCCGAGTCGCTTCTCCAGCTTGTCGAGTTCTGCTTTGACGTCGCGCGACACCGCGATGGTGTTCGCGGCGGACTCCTTGGTGATGGCGAGCGTCACCGCGTCCTTGCCGTTGACCCGGGAAACGGAGGTGGAGACCGTCGGTCGCTCCTCGACCGTGGCGAAGTCACCCAGCCGCACCCGGTGGTCCTCGCCTTGGACCTCCAGGTCCTCGACCTGCTCCTCCGACTCATACGTGCGACCGGTCTGGACGTCGATCTCGGCCGTGTCCGTACGCATGGTCCCGGACGGGTACGCCTTGACATTGGCATTGAACAGCTGACCGATCGATGTCGGGTCGACGCCAAGCTTGTTGGCCTTGTCGATGTCGAAGGTGATGTCGATCTCATGCTTCTCGTCGCCGGCGATGGTGACATCTTGAACACCGTCGACGTCCTTGATCGCCGGGACCATGATGTCTTCGGCCTGGTTCGACAGGACGCCAGGGCTCACGTTCGAGGAGACCCCCACCGTGAGGACCGGGAGGTCGTCGAAGCTGCCGCTGCTGACGGTGGGGTCGACGATGTCCGGCAGGTCGGCCTCGTCGACCGCCGCGCGAAGGTCGGCCATGATCTGGTCGGTGTCTTCGCCCCACTCCCACTCGACCGTGACCTGGGACGTGTTGGACGAGCTGATCGAGGTGACGGTCTTGACGCCGTCGACCGCGAGGACCTCGTCCTCGATCTCCTTGGACACCTCTTGCTCGACGCTGGACGGGCTGGCGCCGGGATAGATCGAGATGATCGTGCTGGCTGGCCAGTCGGTGCTGGGGATGGTCTCCTGCTTCAGCGCCTGTGCCGAGTACAGACCCGTCACGACAACAAGCACAGCCAACAGCAGCACCACGGTGCGGTTGGCCAGGCTAAAGCGTGTCAGTCGACTCATTCGGCTCCCTCAAAGTCCAGCACTCCCCTGTGCCACGTGTTGCACGAGCGTCGCAGGATCACGCACACCGGACCATCGGGATTGTCCCTGAAGCAACCCTGACGTTCGTGAACACGGGGGTAATAGTTAGCACTATACTAATTAAATCCGACCACCCGTGGGGGTGACACAACGTGACGAAGCCGACACGTGCGGCACTGACCCGCGAGATCCTGGGACTCAACGAGCAGATCCGGCTCCAGTGCTTCGAACTCGCGGGGCCCATGGCGTTCCCGCCGGACCTGACGATGCGCCAGCTGCACGTCCTCGTCGCCGCCTCCCAGCCGGAAGGCGTGACCGTGCACGAGCTGGCGACGGCGCTCGGCACGTCACCCCCCACCGCAAGTGGTCTCGTGAACCGCCTCGCCGACAAGGGGCTCGTGACCCGCGTCGAGGACGACGTGGACCGACGCGTACGGCACATCCAGCTGACCGAGGAGGGCCAGGAAACGCTCACCGCGCTGGACTCGGCCTACGAGCGCCTTCTCGCCGAAATGGTCGAGCTTCTCGACGTTGACGAGCTCGCGGCCTTCCGCGACAACTCACAAATGATGCTCGACATGGTCGAGCGAGCCCGCAAGCACCGCGAGTAGGGGCGCGTCCGTCAACCGACGATCTCGTCGATGAAGCACCAGCGCCACGCCTCACCCGGCTCGATGCTGCGCATCACCGGATGTCCGGACGCCGCGAAGTGCGCGGCCGCGTGCTTGTTCACGGAGGAGTCGCAGCACCCGACATGGCCGCAGGTGAGGCACAGCCGGAGTGACACCCACGTCGTCCCGTCCCGCAGGCATTCCTCGCACGCCCCGGGTGTGCCGGGCGACGGAGTGTCGGCCGTGCAGAACGCACGGAGGTGCTCGCAGTTTCCGGTGTACACCCGCAGCTCGCTGTCGCGACCGGCGGTCGAGTTCGTTTCGACGGTGTCGAGGATCGACTCCTCGACGTCGAGGGCAGCGAGCACCCGCCGCAGAATTGCCTGGTCGATGGTGCCGCGACGGCGGAGATCGAGGATCGCCGCTCGTTCGCGCTCGAGCATCGCCACCCGTGCCCGCGAGTACTGCGCGCTGGGGGTCTCCACTCCGCCGAGCCGTTCCCACACCGCATTCGTCCGATCGAGCGCACGCTGCCGCACCCGATCGGCCACGGCCTGGTCGAGATCGTCGCCTTGTTCGTCCAGCCACGCCAGACCCGCGTTGACGGCACTTTGATACGCGGTCGCTTCCTGGATGTGATCCTCGTGCGGATCGGGTCCGCTCACCTTCAGGACTCGGAGCAGGGAGGGAAGCGTCAGGCCCTGGATCAGCAGCGTCCCGACCGTCACGACGAACGCGACCATCACCAGGACAGGACGATGTGGCGTGTCCTGCGGGAGCAGGAACACCGCGGCGAGCGTCACGACGCCGCGCATGCCGGCCCAACCGACGACGGTCGGGATGGTCCACGGCGGGGGCGGATCGACGCGTCGAACGCTCGGGATCAGTCGCGGCAGGTAGGTGGCCGGGTAAATCCAGACCATCCGGAGCGCGATGACGCTGCCCAGGACCACCGCGCTGACCAAGGCGATGCGTCCGGGTCCGAGATTGTCGACGGCAAGACCCTCGACGATGCTCTTCGCCTGGAGCCCGATCAGCAAGAAGACCGAGTTCTCCAGGACGAAGGACAGAGTCGCCCAGTTGGTCCGCTCGAACAGGCGTGATGTCGCCGACTGGATCGCCGGACTCTTGTGTCCGAGCAGCAGCCCGGCGACCACGACGGCGAGCACTCCGGACGGATGGAAGTCGACGCCCGGAATATGGATCTCCTCGGCCAGCACGTAGGCGATCCACGGAGTCAAGATCGAGCCGGCAACATCGGCGAGGTCGTTCTCCAGCCGACGGCGGATCTTGCCCACAACCAGAGCCACAGCCAAGCCGACCACTGCTCCTCCGACGGCGGAGATCAGAAGGCCCAGACCGACCTCCCACATCGTCACCACGCCGGCTGTCGCCGCAATGGCGGCGCGCAGGGTGACGATGGCGGTCGCGTCGTTGACGAGACTTTCGCCCTCGAGGATGGTGACGACGCGACGCGGCATGCCGACTCGCCGTGCCACGGCTGAGGCCGCGACGGCATCCGTCGGCGCCACGACCGCGCCGAGCGCAAAGGCCACCGGCCACGACACCGGCAGCAACTGGTGGACCAGCGCGCCGACGCCCAGGACCGTGAACACGACCAGACCGACGCTCAGCAGCGCAATCGGCCGTCGGTTCGCCCTGAAGTCGATCAGCGATGTCTGGATCGCTGAGGCATACAACAGGGGCGGCAGGAGGCCGACCAGCACGATCGTCGGCGTCAACTCGAACTCCGGGACCATGGGCACGTAGGAGGCGGCGGCGCCGACGACGATCAGCAGGAGCGGCGTGGAAACCGTGTACCGCTCGGCGACGACGCTGCCGGCGATGGCGATCGCGACCAGAGTGACGAGCGTGAGCGCAGTCTCCACATACGTATTCAATCAGTGGCGACCGAATGCTCAGATGGTCGCCAGCCGTTGATTGGACAGCGTCGGCCCGTAGGCCTTACGGAGTTCGATCTTTCGTTCGAGGCTTTCGATCACGCCCTCGGCGAAGTTCACGCCGTAGAGCTCTTGACAGCTGCCTAGCCCGCCGGGGCTGAAGACGTTGATCTCCATCAGTTTGTCCCCCACGATGTCGAGGCCGACGAGGAACATGCCATCCCTCGTCAGCTTCGGCTTGACGATGTCAGCCAGGCGAAGCATCTCGTCGGTGACCTTCGCCTTCGACGCCTTGCCGCCGGCGCTCATGTTCGACCGCATGTCGTCGCCCTTGTTCACCCGCCGAAACGCCGCGTATTGCCCATCGCGCACGAGCGGCTCGCCGTTCATGACGAACACCCGCACGTCGCCCTCGGTGGCCTTCGGCAGGAACTCTTGGGCAACGACATAGCCGTCCCGCGAGATCGCCTCGAAGATCTGTCCAAGATTGGGAGACTCCCGCTTCGACAGTTGGAACACACCCGTGCCGCCCGAGCCCTGAAGCGGTTTGAGCACCGCACGTCCGCCAAGGTCGGCCACGAAGTCCTTGATCGCCGCCTCGTCTCGAGAGATCAGTGTCCGCGGCCGAACGACCTCAGGAAAGTGCTGGAAGTACGCCTTGCTGAGTGCGTCGGCAAGGTGTCCCGCGTCGTTGACCACGAGGACGCCGCTGGCGGCGATCAGTTGCCCGAACGCGATGGCCGCGGTCGGCGCCCACGGTCGGTCTTCGGCGTCAGCCGCCGGGTCGAAGCGCAGAAACACGACATCGAGCTCGCCGAGTTGGATCCGCTTTTCGTTCGAAGCTTGGACGCCGGCGAGATAGTCCTCGAGGGACTTGTCCTTGGCCGCCGAACTCCATGCGCGTGCGGCCAGCGATCCATCGGGTTCAAAGGAGAAGTCGGCGGCGCCGATGTACAACGCCTTGTGGCCCATTTTCGTGGCTTCGCGCGCAAGGTGCGTGGTCGTGTACTTGGGAATCTCGCGGGAGACGTCGTTGACGACGAAACCGATCTTCATGT
>DATLCL010000193.1:0-2942 GCA_035526415.1 Aeromicrobium sp. | reverse complement strand
TCGAACTGCGACCGGTACAGCCGGGCATAGGCGCCATCGTTCTCGAGCAGCTCCTCGTGTGTGCCCTGCTCGACGATGGCGCCGTCCTCCATGACGAGGATCAGGTTTGCGTCCCGGATCGTCGAGAGCCGGTGGGCGATGACGAATGACGTCCGGTCGGCGCGCAAAGCACCCATGGCGTGCTGGACCAGCAGTTCGGTCCGGGTGTCGACCGACGAGGTCGCCTCGTCGAGGATCAGCAGGGCGGGATCGGCCAAGAAGGCCCGCGCAATCGTAATCAGCTGCCGCTCCCCGGCCGACAGGCTGGCGCCTTCTTCGTCGACCAACGTGTCGTAGCCGTCCGGCAGTGAATGGACGAACCGGTCGACGAACGTTGCCCGCGCGGCCTCGAGGATCTGGTCCTCGGTTGCTTCCGGGCGGCCGTAGGCGATGTTGTCCCGGATGGTGCCGGCAAACAGCCAGGTGTCCTGGAGCACCATGCCGATGCGGCTGCGCAGCTCGCTGCGCGGCATTGTCGCGATGTCGGTGCCGTCGAGTCGGATCCGCCCGCCGTCCAGCTCGTAGAACCGCATGACCAGGTTGACCAGCGTGGTCTTGCCGGCGCCGGTCGGCCCGACGATCGCCACCGTGTGGCCCGGTTCTGCCACGAGCGACAGATCGTTGATCAGCGGGCGGTCCTCCACGTAGGAGAAGTCGACGTTCTCGAACTCGACCTGCCCCGGCCCGCGTCGTTCGGCAGGCGCCTCCAGCGGTTCCGGCGACTCTTCCGGGGCATCGAGCAGCTCGAACACACGCTCAGCCGAGGCGACGCCCGATTGCAGCAGGTTCGTCATCGACGCGACCTGCGTGAGCGGCTGCGTGAACTGGCGGGAGTACTGGATGAAGGCTTGGACGTCGCCCAGTGACATGGAGCCGCTGGCGACGCGCAGGCCGCCGATGACGGCGATGACGACGTAGTTCAGGTTCCCGAGGAACATCATGATCGGCATGATCACGCCGCTCACGAACTGGGCACCGAATGACGCCCGGAACAACTCGTCGTTCTGCTCGTCGAAGACCCGTTCGGCCTCGTGCTGCCGGCCGAACACCTTCACGAGTGCGTGCCCGGAGAACGTCTCTTCGATGTGCGCGTTCAGTTTGCCCGTACTCCGCCACTGCTGGACGAAGAGTCCTTGCGAGCGCCTCATGACAGCGCGCGTCACGAACATGGAGATCGGCACCGAGGCCAGCGCGACCAAGGCGAGGAGCGGCGAGATCCAGAACATCATCGACAGCACGCCGACGACGGTCAGGATGCTGGTGAGCAGCTGGCTCATCGTCTGCTGAAGCGTCTGGCTGACGTTGTCGATGTCGTTGGTCACGCGGCTCAGCAGCTCCCCGCGCGGCTGCGCGTCGAAGTAGCTCAGGGGGAGCCGGTTGACCTTGTCCTCGACGTCGGAGCGCATCCGCATGACGGTGCCCTGCACGACGTCGTTGAGCAGGTAGCCGGCCCACAACGCCAACAGCGAGGCGGCGACATAGATGCCGGCCGCAATCATCAGTACGTGCCCGACAGCAGTGAAGTCGACCCCTTGGCCCGGGACCACGTTCATCGTGGCGACCATGTCGGCCACACGCCCCTCACCCTGCGCGCGCAGGCGGGCGATGGCCTCGGCCTTCGTGAGGCCGTTGGGCAGGCGGCCACCGATCAGGCCGGTGAACACGACATCGGTCGCCGCCCCGAGGATCCTCGGTCCGACTGATGTGGCAATGACGCTGAACACCGTGAGGGCGAGGACCGCATAGGCCTTCGCCCGCTCCGGACGCATGCGGACCAGGAGCCGACGTGTCGACGGCCAGAACGTGCTCGCCTTCTGGCCGACCATGCCACCGCCGAAGGGGCCGCGGCCCGGCATCGGGCCCGGCGCGGTCTGGACCCGCTCGGTCTCCTTGAGCTTGACCGGGGCCCCATTCTTCGTGACACCGTTGCTCATGCGGCGTCCTCCTCGGTCAGCTGGGACTCGACAATCTCGACATACGTCGAACAGGTTTCGAGCAACTGGCTGTGCGTGCCGCGGCCGACGACCTCACCGTCCTCGACCACGAGGATCAGGTCGGCGTTCCTGATGGTCGAGATCCGCTGGGCGACGATGACCACAGTCGAATCCATGGTGACGGGAGCGAGTGCTGCCCGCAGCCGCGCGTCGGTGCTCAGGTCGAGCGCTGAGAACGAGTCGTCGAAGAGGTAGATCGCAGGGCGTCGGATGACGGCGCGGGCAATGGCGAGTCGCTGTCGCTGGCCACCACTGAAATTCGAGCCGGATTGCGCCACCCGCGCGTTGAGCCCGTCGGGCAGCGATTCGACGAAGTCGCGGGCCTGTGCAATCTCCAACGCCTGCCACATCTCGTCTTCGGTCGCATCGGCCTTGCCGTAGCGGAGGTTGTCGGCGATCGTGCCGGAGAAGAGGAAGGCGCGCTGCGGGATCAGTCCAATCTGGGACCACAGCACATTGGCATCCAGGTCGCGAACGTTCACCCCGCCGACCTGCACCGAGCCCGAGGTCGCGTCGAACAAGCGGGGCACGAGGTTGACCAATGTGGACTTGCCGCCGCCGGTTGAGCCGATGATCGCGACGGTCTGGCCCGGCACTGCTTCGAACGACACGCCGCGCAGGACGGGCGCGTCGGCACCCGGGTACGCGAACGTGACGTCGCGGAAGCGCAGGGCTCCCGGCTCCGGCAGGATCGCGACCGGCTGCTTCGGCAGCTCGATGGACGGTTCGGTGTCGAGCACGTCGACGATGCGATCGGCGCAGACTGCCGCACGCGGAACCATCATCAGCGTGAATGTCGCCATCATCACCGACATGACGATTTGCATGAGGTACGAGATGTAGGCGGTCAGCGCGCCGACCTGCATCTGGCCGGCCTCGACGCGGTGGCCTCCGAACCAGAGGACCCCC
>DATLCL010000192.1:0-3702 GCA_035526415.1 Aeromicrobium sp. | reverse complement strand
TCCCGGCCGCCGGAATGCCCCACACCCGCGCCGGCGGATAACCGATACGGACGTCGTCGGCGCAGATGATCTGGTCGGCGAACAGGGCGATGTCGGAACCGCCCGCGACGGCGAAGCCGTGCAGCTTCACGACCGTCGGCTTGTTGGCGTGCAGGAGGCTGGCGAAGCCGCGGTTGAATCGGCTCATCATGGCGTAATCGACCATCGGGTCCCAGACCTGGCCGGGGTCGTGGTTCGCCATCTGGGTCATCGGGTCGAGCACGGTCCCGGTCAGGTCGGCGTCGGCTGGCGGGTTCGCCGCGTTCTCGGCAAAGACGTCCAGGTCGTAGCCGCCGCAGAATCCCTTGCCGCGGCCGGACAGCAGGATGACGTGGACCGCCGGATCAATGTCTGCGCGCTCGACCGCGTCTGCGAGTTCGCGTGGTGTCTCCGTGGTGATGGCATTGCCCTGCTCGGGCCGGTTGAACGTGATCCGCGCGATGCGGTCGGTGACCTCGTAGGTGAGGGTGTGGTACCCGCCTGTCCCCGTCACGCGATGAACTCTTCGGCGTCGCCAGAGCCCTTGAGCGTGGCTCGCTCCAGGATGGGAGCGAGATCCAGCCCAGCGGGGAGCGTGCCGAACACGTCACCGTGCTGACCGTCGAGCCGGCTGGCGACGAACGCCTCGGCGACGGCCGGGTGGCCGTGCCGCAGCAGTTGCGACGCCTGCAGTGCGACGGCGAGGTCGCCGACAATCCGGCGCGCGCGAAGCTGGATCGTGTCGGGGTCGTCGAACGCCGAGCCAAGGCCATCAATGAACGCGTCATAGCGCTCGTCACGGCCGCGCGCTTCGTCGAGTTCCGCCATGAGGGCGGCGACCGTTTCCGGCTGCTTGGCGGCGGCACGGAGGGTGTCGAGGGCGGCCACGTTCCCGGAGCCTTCCCAGATCGACATTAACGGCGCTTCGCGATAGAGCCGCGGCATGCGGGAGTCCTCGATGTAGCCGTTTCCCCCGAAACACTCCAAGGCCTCGGCTGCGTGGATGGGTGCACGCTTGCAGACGTAGTACTTGGTCACCGCGATGCCGATGCGGCGGAGTCGTTCTGCACCGTCGTCGCCTGCCGTCGAGCGGTCGGTCAGCGAGGCGAGCCAGAGGGCTGTCGACGTCGCGGCCTCGGCCTCGATCGCCAGGTCCGCAAGCACGTTGCGCATCAGGGGCTGGTCGATGAGTGCCTTCCCGAAGGCATGCCGGTGGATCGCGTGGTGCACAGCCATCTGGGTTCCGACGCGCATCGACGACGCGGAGCCCAGAGCACAGTCCAAGCGGGTCGCATTGACCATCCGGATGATGGTGGGGACGCCGCGACCTTCGTCGCCGAGCCGCCAGCCGACGGCATTGATGTACTCCACCTCGCTGCTGGCGTTCGAGTGGTTACCGAGCTTTTGCTTGAGCCGCTGGAGGCGAAGGCCGTTGACCGTGCCGTCGGGCAGGACGCGGGGGAGGACGAAACAGGTGACGCCGGCTGGGGTGTTGGCGAGCGTCAGGAAGATGTCCGACATCGGCGCCGAGGTGAACCACTTGTGGCCGTTGATCAGGTAGGTGCCGTCCGACTGCGCAACCGCGGTCGTCGTGTTGGCCCGGACGTCGGAGCCGCCCTGCTTCTCCGTCATCGACATGCCGGCGGTGATGAACGTCTTCTCCTCCGACGCCCGAAAGGACGGGTCGTATCCGCGTGCGCCGAGCTTGTCGACGTAGCGAGAGGCAAGCTCGGCGTCCTCGCGCAGGGCCGGGACGGCGGCGTACGTCATCGTGATCGGACACTGGTGGCCCGCGTCGACGGCACCCCAAAGGCTCAAGCCGACGGCGCGGACGAGGTGGGCGTTCGCGTCGTCCGACAACCACGGTGTCCCGTGCAGACCGAAGCGGGTTGCCGTGGTCATGAGCTCGTGATAGCTCGGATCGTAGGCGACCTGATCCACCCGGTACCCGAACCGGTCGTGGGTGTGCAGGACCGGTGGATGCGCTTCGGCACGGTCGCCGAGCGCGAAGGCCTGCGCGCTGCCGGCGGCCTGACCGATCTCGTGGAGGGACTCCAGAGCGTTCGCGGCGCCGGCGCGCGTCAACGCTTCCTGGAAGACGGGATAGTCCATGCCGTCGAATCCGACCAACGGCGGTACCTGATTGAGGACGTCGTGAGTCATGTCATTGCTCCTTGGCGGCCCAAAGTGTGCTGGGCCAGTTGGGTTCGGTAATCGTCGTAGGCCGCGCGCATCTCGTCGGCGGGCCAGTTCGAGGGCGTGAGCTCCCGCGGGAGCGCGGGATCGGTGCGGAGGTGCCGCACCAGGGCGGCGACCACGGCGAGCCGCCGCCCGTCGAGGTCGGGCCGGCGGGAAGCCGCCAACAGGGCCCGGCCGCGGTCGGCCCACGCGTCGAGGTCCCAGAGGGATTCGACAATCCAGTCGGGTTCCTGGGGATAGGAGACCAAGGTCGTGGTGTGCGGATCGCTGAAGGGCGGGCGATCGAGGTTTGCGGGGCGCATCCAGACGCCCTCGCGCAACTCGCCCAGGCGCGCTTGGGTCAGGTCACAGCGCAGGCGGGCTCGATCGACCGCATCCCGTCCACTCTCGACGACGACCACCGTCTCCCATTGGCCATTCCACGGTTGCAGGCGCGGTGCGATGTCCTCGTGCTGGGCGCGCAAGCGGGTGAGGTGGTGTGGGGACAACGTGTAGACCCCGTCGTCCACGGTCAGCTCGCCGCTGCCCACCAGGCGTGACAACGCGACTCTCATCGTCGGCGGGGAGATGTTGCACATGACGCCGGTCGCCACGAGGTCGCGGACAGGCAGCTGTCCGTCCGGGACTCCCAGGAGCACGCTGAGCGCGACGGATCGGGCCGACAGGGGGGCGAGGTGCATGGCGCGACTCCTTCGTGCGATCTATCTGAGGTGGGTTACAGAGGCTTTGACAGGTGTTGGTGAAACTGTAATACAGCGGGTCAGCGGTCGGCAAGGCATTTCGCGCTTTCGACAGTTCGCTAGCGTGACGCCATGACTTCTCTCGCACTGTTGATCGCTCGCATCGGACTGGGCATCGTGTTTGTCGCCCACGGTTGGCAGAAATTCGATGACATGGGGCTGGCCGGCACCCAGGCCACCTTCGCCAAGATGGGCGCCCCCGCCCCAGAGCTGACGGCTTACTACTCCACCTTCGTCGAGCTCATCGGCGGCGCGGCGTTGCTCATCGGCGCCTTTACCGCGGTCGCGGGAGTGCTCTTGGTGCTGGACATGCTGGGTGCACTGCTCATCGTGCACATCGACAAGGGCGTCTTCGTCGAAGGAGGAGGCTACGAGCTTGTCGTCGCGCTTGGCGTTGGAGCCCTGCTTCTGGCAGTGTTCGGTGCCGGCCGATACTCGGTGGACGGGATGCTGGGCCGGAAGGTCGGCCGCGCTGGGGCGCTAAGCCGTTCTTGACAGCGGGTCAATTGCGCTAGGGTGCTCTGCATTCGACGGCCGCGATGGGGGCCGGTGTCTGGCTCGGAGGATCCGCATGGCCGAACAAGATCCGGCGGTTTCGCGCCGGTCTGTCCTGAAAGCCGGAGCTGCGGCAGCCGGTACGGCCACGTTGACGGGCGGCGTCCCACTCCCGGCGTTCGCGGCGAGCACGGGCAAGCGTGTGGCCATCTTTGGCGGCGGGCCGGCGGGCCTGACGGTCGCACACGAA
>DATLCL010000157.1:0-16547 GCA_035526415.1 Aeromicrobium sp. | reverse complement strand
CTGCCGCCTTGAGCTGCGGGATGGACGCCGAGACGTTCGGCAGCTTCACGATGTTTGCGTCGGGTGTCTTCGCCAGCGCACCCAGCTCGCTCAGGGCGTCGTCGGCGAGGCCGAACTGGGCCAGGATGCGGCCCGCCAACGAAATGTCGCGTGTCTCGACCTCGACCCCGGCCTTGCCGGCAAAGGCCTGAAGGATCGGTAGGAAGGAGTACGTCGCCAGCAGCGGGGCTTCGTCGGTGTGCGTGTAGATGATCTTCTTGGACACGGGACGAGGCTACCGAGAGCGGGCGTCATGCCTCCCGCGGGCTAGAACGAGCCATGCTGCACAGGCCCGGCCGGCTCGTACGTGCCGATGACCACGCCGAGATCGCTGACGGTCACGTCGACCGGCCGCAGCGTCGCGGGGCGGACGCCGTCGTTGAACAGGCGCCGGCCCGAGCCGAGCACGAGCGGATACGTCATGAGCCGGAAGCGGTCCACCAGCTCGTGCTGCAGCAGCGTCTTGAGGAGATCTCCGCTCCCCCACACCTGCAGTTCGTCGCCGGGTTGGTCCTTGAGCGCCCGGACGCCCGCGACGACATCGCCGGTCACGAGGTGCGCGGTGTCGGCGTGCTCGCCGCGCCAGGTGGCGTCGGACTCGGCGAGGGTGGCAGATACGACGTGCTTCGGCAGCGAGTTGATGGTCGTCGCGATGACGTTGTCGGGGTCGGTCTGGTCGGGCCAGTAGCTGCGGAAGATGTCGAACGTCCGGTGACCGAGCAGGAATGCGCTCGCGTGGCTGTTGAGGTCGTTGACGAACTCGCCGACGGCGGAATCGGCGAAAGGCGCCTGCCAGCCGCCGTGGCTGAAGTCGTCGCTCGGATCTTCCTCCGGCCCCCCGGGTGCCTGCATCACGCCGTCGAGGGTGAGGAATGTCTGCACAGTGAGTTTCATGTCGGTGCCTTCGGTCATCGGGCCGGTTTCTCCGGCCTCAACCTCACCACGAATAGCATGCGCCGGAATCGACAGCGACGGCGAAGATCGTCAGGCCGTCCTGACACACTCGACAGGTGAACGATCAGCCGACCTCGCCCTGGCCGGCCCTCTGGGCGCTGGTCATCGGGTTTTTCATGGTGCTCGTCGACAACTCGATCGTCTCGGTCGCGACCCCGGCCATCGGCCGTGACCTCGGGGCCGACGTCAACGCCGCGATCTGGGTGACCAGCGCCTACCTGCTGGCGTATGCGGTCCCCCTGCTCGTGACCGGACGACTCGGTGATCGGTTCGGGCCCAAATGGGTCTACCTGATCGGGTTGTCCATCTTCACGCTGTCGTCGCTGTGGTGCGGGCTCACCGGCTCACTGACCGGCCTGATCGTGGCCCGCGTTGTCCAAGGCCTGGGGGCGTCGATGATGACGCCACAGACGATGTCGGTGATCACGCGCACGTTCCCGGCTGCCAAGCGCGGCTCGGCCATGGCGCTGTGGGGCGGCACGGCCGGCATGGCGACCCTGGTCGGGCCGATCCTCGGCGGCGTCCTCGTCGATGCCGCCGGGTGGGAGTGGATCTTCTTCATCAACGTGCCGGTCGGCGTTGTCGGTCTGGTCCTCGCGTGGCGGCTCGTGCCGGTCCTCGACACCCACAGCCACAGCTTCGACTGGATCGGTGTCGCGCTCAGCGCCAGCGCCATGTTCCTCCTCACCTTCGGCATCCAGGAGGGTGAGACGTACGACTGGGGCCATATCGCCGGCATCGTCTCCGTGCCCGCGCTGATCGCCTTCGGCGTCGTCATCCTGGCGGTGTTCGTGGAGTGGCAGAACCGCATCCGACGCGAGCCGCTCGTCCCGCTCAACCTGTTCCTCGACCGGAACTTCTGCCTCAGCAACGCCGGCATCGCGTGCACGTCACTGGCGGTCACCGCGACGTTCCTGCCGTTCACCTTCTACGCCCAGGGCGCACGAGGATGGTCCCCCACCCAGGCGGCCCTGCTCGGCGCCCCCATGGCCGTGGTGATGCTGTTGCTCTCCCGGCGCGTGGGCCGGCTCGTCGACGGGGTCCATCCGCGTGCGATCACCGTGGTCGGATTCGGCACCGGCACGCTGTCCCTGCTATGGCTGGCGCGCCTCATGCAGGACTCGGAGCCGCCGGTGTGGCTGTTGTGCCTGCCGATGGCCGCGTTCGGCCTCGCCAACGCCTGCATGTGGGCTCCACTGGCCGCGACGGCCACGCGTAACCTTCCGCACGCCTCCGCCGGGGCCGGCTCCGGCGTCTACAACACCGTTCGGCAGGTTGGCGCCGTGCTGGGAAGCGCGGCAGTCGCCGCCGTGATCGAGGCCCGTCTCACAGCCCACCATCTCGCGCCCAATTCGTTCGGGCAGACCGGCGGGCTGATGGCACCCGCCGATCACGCGCCGTTCGCAGCGGCCATGAGCGAGTCGCTCCTCTTGCCCGCCGCGACCTTGGCGCTGGGTCTCCTGATCGTCCTGTTCTACGAGAGGCCCAGCCACCCGGGGTCAGCGCAGGCGGTCAGCGCAGGTCAAATCGATCCAGCTCCATGACCTTCGTCCAGGCCGCGACGAAGTCGGCGACGAACTTCTCGCCCGCGTCACCGCTGGCGTAGACCTCGGCCAGCGCGCGGAGTTCGGAGTTCGCGCCGAACACCAGATCGACCGCCGTCGCGGTCCTGGTGACAGCGCCGCTGGCGTCTCGTCCTTCGAAGACGTTTTCCGTCTCCGCGGACTGCCGCCATTCGGTACCCATGTCCAGCAGGTTCACGAAGAAGTCGTTGGTCAGGACGCCCGGCCGATCTGTGAAGACGCCGTGCTTCGTGCCGCCGAAGTTGGTTCCCAGGACACGCAGACCACCCAGCAGGACTGTCATCTCCGGCGGAGTGAGCGCCAGCATGTTCGCCCGGTCAAGCAGCAGGATCTCCGGCGGCGTCTTGTCGTCAGGGCGCAGGTAGTTCCGGAACCCGTCGGCGCGCGGCTCGAGGACCGCGAACGATTCAACATCGGTGACGTCCTGGGACGCGTCGGTGCGACCGGGGTGGAACGGGACCGTCACCTGGACGCCGGCATCGGCAGCCGCCTTCTCGACGCCAGCGTTGCCGGCCAGAACGATCAGGTCGGCCAAAGTAACCGACTTGCCGAATGAGGCCCGGATGGATTCCAGCGTGTCGAGGACCTTGGCTAGCTCGGTTGGATTGTTGACCTCCCAGCTGCGCTGCGGTTCCAAGCGGATGCGTGCACCGTTCACGCCACCGCGCTTGTCGGTATCGCGGTACGACGCGGCGGCGGCCCAGGCGGTCGACACCAGCTGGGACACGCTCAGACCGGAGGCGAGCGCCTGCTGCTTGAGCGTTTCCGCATCCGTTTCGCTCAACGGGCCGTCGGAGGCGGTCGGCACCGGGTCCTGCCACAACTGCGGCTCGGCCACCCACGGCCCGAGGTAGCGGGTCACAGGTCCCATGTCGCGGTGCAGCAACTTGTACCAGGCCTTGGCGAACGCGAGCCGAAGCTCTTCGGGGTTCTCGTGGAAGCGTCGCGAGATCTTTTCGTACTCCGGGTCGACCTTGAGCGACAGGTCGGTCGTGAGCATCGTCGGCTTGCGCTTCGGCGAGTCCGCCGACGGCCCGGGGACGATGTCATCGGCATCCTTGGCCACCCACTGATAGGCACCGGCCGGGCTCTTGGTGAGCTCATAGTCGAAGCCGAACAGCATGTCGAAGAAGCCGGTTCCGGTGCCCCACTGCGTCGGCGTCGGGCTCCAGGTGACCTCAAGGCCGGACGTAATGGCATCGGCACCCTTGCCGGTGCCATGGCTGCTCAGCCAGCCGAGGCCCTGCGCTTCGAGCGGCGCCGCCTCCGGCTCGGGGCCGACGAGGTCGGGGTCACCGGCACCGTGCGTCTTGCCGAACGAGTGACCACCGGCGATCAGGGCGACGGTCTCCTCATCGTTCATGGCCATCCGGCGGAAGGTTTCGCGAATGTCCTGCGCAGCCCTGACCGGGTCAGGCTCACCGTTCGGGCCTTCCGGGTTCACATAGATGAGGCCCATCTGGACCGCACCGAGCGGCGTGGCGAGTTCACGCTCACCCGAGTACCGCTCATCACCGAGCCAGGTGTCCTCCGGGCCCCAGAAGATCTCCTCGGCCTCCCAGACGTCCGCGCGGCCAAAGCCGAAGCCGAAGGTCTCAAAGCCCATGTCCTCGAGCGCGACGTTGCCGGCCAGCACCAGCAGGTCGGCCCACGAGATGGCTTGGCCGTACTTCTTCTTGACCGGCCAGAGCAGGCGGCGGGCCTTGTCCAGGTTGCCGTTGTCCGGCCAGCTGTTCAGCGGGGCGAACCGCTGCGAGCCGTCGCCGGCGCCGCCGCGTCCGTCGTAGATGCGGTAGGTGCCGGCAGCGTGCCAGCTGAGCCGGATCATCAGGCCGCCGTAGTGACCGAAGTCGGCCGGCCACCAGTCCTGCGACGTGTTCAGAACCTCGACGATGTCGCGCTTCAGCGCCTCGACGTCGAGACCGGCGAACGCCTCGGCGTAGTTGAAATCGGCGCCCAAAGGGTTGGACTTGGGGCTGTTCTGGCGCAGCACTGACAGGTCGAGCTGGTTCGGCCACCAGTCCCGATTGCTGTGGGGCTGGTGGGCGTGCGGCTGGGGCGAATCGAGAGCCGGGTTCTCACTCTCGCTGCCTTCGGCAGTGACTCCACCGTGGTCAACAGGGCAGTTCATGGTGTTCCTTCCGTTGCTGGCTGGGACGAGCATGAGGGGCAGGTGCCCCAGAAGATCACTTCGGCTTCGTCGATCGTGAAGCCCTGCGTGGGCGACGCGGTAAGACACGGCGCCTCGCCGATGGCGCAGTCGACGTCGGCAATCGCTCCGCACAACCGACATACGACGTGGTGGTGGTTGTCACCGACGCGGGCTTCATAGCGGGCGACAGATCCGGACGGCTGGATGCGGCGGACCAGCCCGGCCGTCGTCAGCGCGCGCAACGAGTCGTAGACCGCCTGATGCGAGACGCTGGGAAGCCCCTCGCGCACCGCCCCGATCAGTGATTCGGTATCGGCATGCGGGTTGTCTCGCACTGCTTCGAGCAGGGCGACTCGAGGGCGCGTGACGCGCAGCGCTGCGGCCCGCAGCGACTCCTCAGAACTCATGCGCCGACTCTTACGCCTTTTCTTGAACAGGTCAAGTCTTTGCTGTCCCTGTCTCACTCCCCGAAATTCCACGGTCGTGAGGCGTCAAGGCACTGAATGCCGCTGACGCGGACTGAGATACGTTCGGGGCAGGTTTCGCATTCGAAGGAGTCCCCGTGAGCACCACGCCCGTCAAGGTCGCTGTCACCGGCGCCGCCGGACAGATCGGTTACAGCCTGCTTTTCCGTATTGCGAGTGGAGCACTTCTCGGTCCGGACACGCCCGTGCAGCTACGCCTCCTCGAAATCACGCCCGCACTCAAGGCGCTCGAGGGTGTCGTGATGGAACTCGATGACTGCGCGTTCACCACCCTCGACTCGGTCGAGATCGGCGACGACGCCAGCACCATCTTCGACGGCGCGAACCTTGCGCTGCTCGTCGGCGCCCGCCCGCGCACGAAGGGCATGGAGCGTGGCGATCTGCTCGAGGCCAACGGCGCGATCTTCACCGCACAGGGCAAGGCGCTCAACGCCGTCGCCGCCGACGACATCCGGATCGGCGTCACCGGCAACCCGGCCAATACCAACGCCCTCATTGCGATGAGCAACGCGCCCGACATCCCGCGGGATCGCTTCACCGCGCTCACCCGGCTCGACCACAACCGCGCCACGGCGCAGCTGGCCGCCAAGACCGGTGCGCCCGTAGCCGACATCGCCAAGATGACGATCTGGGGCAACCATTCCGCGACCCAGTACCCGGACATCTTCCACGCCGAAATCGCCGGTCAGAACGCCGCCGAGGTGGTCAACGACCAGGACTGGATCGCCAACACCTTCATCCCGACCGTCGCCCAGCGTGGCGCGGCCATCATCGAGGCGCGTGGCGCTTCGTCGGCCGCCTCGGCGGCCTCGGCCACGATCGACGCCGCCCGCGACTGGCTGCTGGGCTCGCCGGACGGTGACTGGGTCTCGATGGCTGTCGCGTCGGACGGCTCATACGGCGTTCCCGAGGGCCTCATCTCGTCCTTCCCCGTCACCACATCGGGCGGGGACTGGGAGATCGTGCAAGGCCTGGAGATCGACGAGTTCAGCCGCGGCAAGATCGATGCCTCCGTCGCTGAGCTCGCCGAAGAGCGCGACGCAGTCACCGAACTCGGGCTGATCTAACCGCCTGGCACGACGGTGGCGAGGATCAGCAGGCTGACGCCGAGCGTCGTCGTCCAGAACACGTCGAACCCGCGGCCACGGACGTTGAGCATCCCTTTGTGCGCCTCCGGGACGACCAACCGCCCCAGCGCATTGGCGACGAACGTCGCGCCGACGACGTAGAGCCCAAAGCGCCAGACGCCGAAGGCGACCAGAAGCAGACCTATGAACACGCCCACCAGCGTCAGCAGGTAGAACTGCGAGCCGCGACTTCGGGGAAGCTTCATGCTGCACACATCATCATCTGGGTCGGTCCCCAGCGCGTGGTGACGCCGTGAGAGCGGCCTCCGAGAAATCGACGACGTTCGACAGCAGCATGGCGCGCGTCATCGGCCCGACACCGCCCGGATTCGGGGCGACCCAGCCGGCCACGTCCCACACGTCCGGTGCCAGGTCACCGACGATCGCGCCGGCCTCGTCGCGGCTGACGCCGACATCGAGGAGTGCTGCGCCCGGCTTGACCATGTCGGCCGTGATGATTCCGGGAACGCCGGCGGCCGCGATGACGATGTCGGCGCGACGAACCTCGGCGGCCAAGTCGCGTGTGCCGGTGTGGCAGAGCGTGACCGTGGCGTTCTCCGAGCGACGCGTGAGGAGCAGGCCCATCGGCCGCCCGACGGTGATGCCGCGGCCCACGATGACGACATGCTGGCCGGCGATGGGGACATCGTTGCGACGCAGCAGCTCGACCATGCCGCGCGGCGTGCACGGGAGCGGCGCTTCCTTGCCCAGAACCAGCCAGCCGAGGTTCGTCGGGTGCAGGCCGTCGGCGTCCTTTGCCGGATCGATCCGGCCGATGACGGCGTTCTCGTCGATCCCCTTGGGCAGGGGCAACTGGACGATGTAAAGGGTGCATGCGGGATCGGCATTGAGTTCATCGACGGCGGCTTCGATCTCGGCCTGGGTCGCGGTGGCCGGCAGCTCACGCCGGATCGACTCGATGCCGACCTCGGCACAGTCCTTGTGCTTCGCGTTGACATACCAGCGGCTGCCGGGGTCGTCGCCGACCAGGAGGGTGCCGAGCCCGGGGACGATGCCGCGGTCGCGGAGAGCCGCCACCCGGACGGCCAGTTCGGCCTTGATCGCCGCCGCTGCTGCCTTGCCGTCGAGGACCTTCGCTGCCACGGGGATGAGTCTTTCACGGCCACCTCTCGCCCTATTGTCGATCCCATGACGACGCGCGGCGCAGATCAACGAGGGGAACATCAGCAAGGGCCGGTGGTTCTCCGCGGCAAGCAGGTCAGACCCGGCACGATGGATCAGCACCTGCTCGACGAACGCGCGACGGCGGACTGGGTGCACACGGACCCGTGGCGAGTGATGCGCATTCAGAGCGAGTTCATCGAGGGATTCGGCCTCCTGGCCGAACTGCCCAATGCCGTCTCCGTGTTCGGATCCGCGCGCACCCCGGCCGACCACCCCGAGTATGCGCTGGCTCGCGAGATCGGCGCGGCGCTGGCCGGCGCGGGATACGCCGTGATCACCGGCGGCGGGCCGGGCACGATGGAGGCGGTGAACCGCGGAGCGTCCGAGTCCGGCGGCATCAGCGTGGGTCTGGGCATCGAGCTGCCATTCGAGCAACGGCTCAACGACTGGGTCGACATCGGCCTCAACTTCCGGTACTTCTTCGCCCGCAAGACCATGTTCGTGAAGTACGCGCAGGCGTTCGTGATCATGCCTGGCGGCTTCGGCACGCTGGACGAGATGTTCGAGGCGCTGACGCTTGTCCAGACGCAAAAGGTCACCCGCTTCCCGGTCGTGCTGGTCGGCACCGCCTACTGGCAGGGGCTGCTGGACTGGCTGCGGTCCAGCCCCTTGTCCGAGGGCAAGATCAACGCCGTCGACCTCGAACTGCTGTGTGTCACCGACGACATCGACGAACTCGTTGCCCACATCCGCAAGTCGGCGAAGAGTGAGTCCCGACGTGCTCGAACAGAGCAGGCCTCCGCGGCATTGACGAAGGACGACGCGGAGTAGGCAACCCCGTGTGCTAACCAGTCGGAGCCTCGATGAGCCCTTCCGGTCCCCATCGGGGCGTGGGTCCTGCTTCGCCGAGGTCGGTCCCCGGTGGGTCGTGGGAGACCTGCTGCGCGATTGAAGTCCCCCAGTCGAAGTAGGCCATCAGCGGCGCATGCAGGTCCCGCCGCCCGGGATACACCTCATCGACGGCCGCCGACATCAACTCAATCCACCGCTCTCGGTGCTCGTCACGGATGGCCAACCCAAGGTGACTGCGCAACAGCGACTGGTGACCGCCGAGCGCTGCGGTGAACTCCGCCGGACCGCCGAACACCTCGGCCAGCCACACGGCGACGTGCTCCACGTGGCGTCGTTCGAAGTTCGCAAAGACTGGCGCGAGCAGCGGGTCTGCCAGAACGCGATCGTAGAAGGCTTCGCTCAGCCGCCGGAGGCCAGAGATGCCGTCGAGTTCGTCGTAGAAGGTCGGCTCCGGACTCACGACCAAAATAATCACACGCGACCCCAAGCGATACCGATCGTCAAACCGGCGGCCGAACCTCAGTGGAAGAAGTGCCGCGTCCCGGTGAAGTACATCGTGATTCCGGCTGCCTGCGCCGCGGCGACGACTTCCTCGTCACGCATGGAGCCGCCGGGCTGGACGATCGCCTTCACGCCCGCGTCAATGAGGATCTGCGGGCCGTCCGGGAACGGGAAGAAGGCGTCCGACGCGGCGACGCTCCCCCGCGCCCTCTCCTCGCCGGCACGGGAGACGGCCAAGCCGCACGAGTCGACTCGGTTGACCTGACCCATGCCGATGCCCACCGAGGCGCCGTCGCGCGCCAGCAGGATGGCATTGGACTTGACGGCCCGCACGGCGCGCCATGCGAACGCCAGGTCGGCCAGCGTGGCCTCATCGGCGGCTTCGCCCGACGCGAGCGTCCACGTCGAAGGGTCGTCGCCGGGTGCGTCGATCTGATCCCGCAGTTGCAGGAGAACTCCGCCACTGACCGGGCGCATCTCCACCGGTGAACGGCCAGGCGTCGGCAGGCGCAGAATGCGGATGTTCTTCTTGGACTGCAGGATCTCGAGCGCGCCATCCTCATAGTCCGGGGCGACGATGACCTCAGTGAACACCTCGGCCACCTGCTTGGCCATGTCGACCGACACCGGGCGGTTGGCCGCAATCACGCCGCCGAAGGCCGACACGGGGTCGCAGGCGTGTGCGCGTGCGTGGGCCTCGGCGATGTTCGGACCGACGGCGATGCCGCACGGGTTGGCGTGCTTGATGATGGCGACCGCCGGCCGCTCGAAGTCGTACGCCGCCCGGTTGGCCGCGTCGGTGTCGAGGTAGTTGTTGTAGGACATCTCCTTGCCGTGCAACTGCTCGGCCGACGCGAGCCCGCCGCCCTCCGGGCGAACGTACAGCGCGGCCGGCTGGTGCGGGTTCTCGCCGTAGCGGAGCTCGGACGACTTCGCCCACGTCGCGCCGAGGAACTCGGGGAACACGGTTCCCGTCGGGGCCGCATAGGACGACGCGAACCACGAGGCCACCGCGACGTCATACGACGCCGTGTGAGCGAAGGCGCGGGCCGCCAGCTGCTTGCGCTGCTCCAACGTGAAACCGCCCCCGGCCAGCGCAGCCCGAACGGCGTCGTACTGGTCGGGAGAGGTGATCACGGCGACCGTCGGGTGGTTCTTTGCCGCCGCCCGCACCATGGACGGCCCGCCGATGTCGATCTGCTCGACACACTCATCCGGGGACGCGCCGGACAAGACGGTCTCGCGGAAGGGATAGAGGTTGACGACCACCAGGTCGAACGGCTCGATCCCGAGCTCTTCGAGCTGCTTGACGTGGTCCTCGAGGCGGGAGTCGGCGAGGATGCCGGCATGCACCCGCGGATGGAGTGTCTTTACGCGCCCGTCGAGGCACTCGGGGAACCCGGTCAGCTCCTCCACCGGCGTGACGGGCACGCCCGATGCCTCGATCGCCTTGGCCGTCGAGCCTGTCGACACGATCGACACCCCCGCGGCGTGGAGGTCGGTGGCCAGCTGCTCGAGACCCGTCTTGTCGTAGACGGAAACAAGCGCACGCTTGATGGCACGGCCGGTTGATTCAGTCACTTTCCAACCCTTCTTGCGCCAGGCGGCCCACCCATCCGGTGAGCATGTCGCGCTCGGCAACCTTGATGCGTTCGTGCAGGGACTCGACATCGTCGCCCGGCTCCACGGGGACGGGGACCTGAGCGATGATCGGGCCCTCGTCCAAACCCTCGTCGACATAGAACAGCGTCGCTCCGGTGACCTTGACGCCGTGGTCCAGCGCATCCTGCGGGCCGTGCGCGCCGGGGAACGACGGCAACAGGGAGGGATGCGTATTGACAATGCGGCCAGCGAAGCGGTCGAGGAAGGCAGGCCCCACGAGCTTCATGAAGCCGGCGAGGACGACGAGATCGGGATCGTAATTCGCCGCCTGCTGGGTCAGCGCTACATCCCAGTCGGCCCGTGAATCGAAGTCGGGCAGCTCGACGACGAACGTCGGGATCCCGGCGCGCTCGGCCCGCGCCAACGCCTCGATGTCCGTGCGGTCGGCGCCTACCGCGACAACCGCGGCACCGTAGGCGGGGTTCTGGGAAGCGTCAATCAGAGCCTGGAGATTCGAGCCAACGCCCGAGACCAAAACGATCACTCTCGCTGGGCTTCCGGCTGGCACGACGCCCACGATAGTGGGCCAGCAGCGACCCCAGCGCGCCGGTCGCGGCCAAGATGACGACGGCGATCGCCGCGGGCGTGACGGGTGGTGGACCTGCGTCGACCAGCCGTCCCGGACCGATGCCACCGCCGGAAATGGCGATGAGGGCACCGAGGACGAGTCCGGCCGCGGCCCCCGACAGTGCACCGATGCGGACCCGGGTCGTTATGGAGCCGGCCCAGACACCAGCCGCCGGAAGCACCAGCCCGAGGACGAGCACCCACGGCCCGAAAGCACCCGGGTTGGGTACCGCAGCGAGTGTCGGGAAGCCCGGGATGGCGCCGAGATAGGAACCGGTGAGGTCGACCGACGTATCCGTGCCGAGTGTGAATCCCGGGCCGATGAGGACGGACGCGGTCCACAGGACGAGGGTCGGCAGCGAGAGGAGACAAGCCACGGCCAGGACGATCGCACCGCCAAGTCCGGGGTCGAGCAAGCCCCACATGTCTGCTGCTCGCTGGCCGTGGACGCCAAGCATCAGCATCACCAGCACCAGCGACGCGCCCAGCACCGCCAGCAGAGCCCGAGTCGCGCCCCGGATCACCAATCCGACGTCCGTGCTGACCGACAGTTGCGCACGGTGCCGCCAGCCGGCACCGAGTGCGGCGCCCAGGCCGCCGACGAGCAGACCTCCAATGGCCGCACGCGGGATCGACACCACGACGTTGTCGGTCGACACGATCGCGGCGAGGACGGCAGCGGCGATGCCAACCGTCATGCCGACGGCGCCCGCGAAGCCACCGAGGTCGGTCATCTCGGCCCGCGCCACCCGATGTGCGATCGCCGCCGCCAAGCCCATGACGACGAGCGTCACGCCGAGCGGGACCACACCGATCTTCGCCTCTCCGAGGACGAGTCCCGATCCATGCGCCACCAGCCACATGCGGGCAGGTACGCGCAGGTCAGAGCCACCGGACAGCAGCATTGCCAGCGCCGACGCGGCCCAACCGACGCCCAAGACACCTGCCGCCGTGCGCAGGGCAGGCTTGAGGAAGCCCCCCAAAACGGCAGAGCGTGGAGCGTCGGGCACCCCACCATCCTCCCCTGTAAAGTTGCGGCGTTGCCGCGAGGCACGCCGACGGTTCAGGGAGGGCCGAGTGTGACGCGAGTCGACGAGTTCGATCACTTCTACTCGTCCACCTCCGGAACGACCCTGCGGGCCACCTACGCCGTCTGTGGCGACCGGAATGTGGCCGTTGAGGCCACAGTCGATGCCTACCGGCACGCCTGGCGCGATTGGAACAAGATTCGGCACCACGCACCTGACGGGTGGGTGCGCACCGAGGCGTGGCGCCTCACGGCGCTCAGCCGCTCGACGCACCCATTGCGCCAGCGGCACGAGGAGGACGCTGACCGCGAACTGCTCGCGGCGCTCGCCCGGCTGCGTATCGACGACCGGCGCCTCCTCGCTCTGCTGACACTCGGCAGTGTGGACCTCGAAGACGCCTGCCGCGAGGTCGGCGTGCCCGCTCAGCAGGGCGCAGAATCGGTCACGACCGCCCTTGTCGGCCTCGAATCCGCCCTCGGCCAGCCCCTCGACCAGCTTGAGGAGCGCATGCACCGGATCAGCCGGGTCACCCGGACGCTGATCCTGCCGGCAGCGGGCGTGGTGCGGCACCGGGCTCAACTCGGACGGCGGCGCAACACGATCGCCCTTGTTGCCGGCGCGGTCATCGTCGCTCTCGGCGGCGGCGTCATCTCCGCGGCCGAGTCGAGTGACGCGGAGCGCCACCGTATCGGCGACACGATGGTGGACCCGGTCCTGCTGGCCCAGAAGATGGGGCCGGACGACCTGCTGCGCTCGCCCCAGGTCACTCGCTTGGATCGCGACGCGAAGTGGCGCGTGTTGGGCACCAACGACGACCTCGGCGAGAAAACTCCCTACGCGACCTGCCCCCCGCGCCGATTCGCCGATCCGGACGCCGTTCGCGCACTCGTCCGCACCTTCCAAGCCGGCAAGAGCGAGGAACGCGTCGCCCAGGCCGTGGAAGTGTCGCGCAACTCCGACGACGCCATGACCAGCTTCCTCCGCCAGGAGCAGTGGTATGCCGATTGCCGCTTGCCGGGTGTCCAGCTCACCGGCGCGTGGACGGTGCGTCGGGCCGACCCCGACTTCCGCGTGCTGCAGCTCGCCTCCCACCAGAATCCGGAGCAGACGTTCACCGTCGGCCTCGGCGTGACCGGCAACGTCGTCACGACGCTCGTCCACCGCTCCGAGGGCACTGACACGCCTGACCCGTGGGCATTCGCCTCCGTGCTGAACGATGCGGTGGGCAAGGTCTGCGAATTCGGTGGACGACGGTGTGAGGACGGCCTTGTCCTCCGGCGCATCTCGCCCCCGGCAACGCGGCGAAGTCCGCAGTTCCTCGCGATCGCCGACCTGCCCCCGGTCGGCGACGCCACCGGGGTCTGGACCGGCGTGGCGACCGATCCGAAGCGCCACCGCGATGCCGCGGTCTGCGACAAGGCCAACTTCTCCGGCTCACACCCGACGTCGCGCGCCTACGTTCAGTCGGAGATCGCCGACATCCCCAAGGAGTTCGGTGTCACCGAGACCGTCGGCCGATTCAGGAACGAGGACGATGCCGACGAATTCATCGACGGCGTCGAGGCGAATCTCTTCGACTGCCCGGACGAGAACCTCGCGGCCCAGGTCGACCAGTCCTATGCGATCAATGAGGGACCGCTGGACGGCACCAGTTGGCGGGTCCGGTTGGACCTTCCCGATGGCAGCGAGGCCCAGTACCGCACCGCGGCCGTGCGCAACGGCCTGACGGTCGCACAGGTCACGGCTACGCCGGCCGGCAAGTACGAGATCAGCCGCACGGAGTTCCAGAAGCTGGTCGAGCGTGCCGGCGAGCGGCTCGCCTACGCGAAGTAGTGGTCAGCGAGCCGAGAGGATCTCGCGCATGAGCGACGCCGTTTCGGACGGCGTCTTGCCGACCTTCACGCCAGCGGCCTCGAGGGCTTCCTTCTTCGCCTGCGCCGTGCCGGACGAGCCGGAGACGATGGCACCAGCGTGGCCCATCGTCTTGCCCTCCGGAGCGGTGAAGCCCGCGACGTAGCCGACGACCGGCTTTGTGATGTTCGCCTTGATGTACTCAGCCGCGCGCTCTTCAGCGTCGCCCCCGATTTCACCGATCATCACGATGGCCTCGGTCTCCGGGTCATCCTCGAATGCCTGCAGCGCGTCGATGTGCGTCGTGCCGATGACCGGGTCGCCGCCGATGCCAATGGCCGTGGTCATGCCGAAGTCCCGCAGCTCGTACATCATTTGATACGTCAGCGTGCCCGACTTCGAGACCAGGCCGATCGGGCCCTTGCCGCAGATCGTGTGCGGCGTGATGCCGGCCAGCGATTCCTCTGGGCTGATGATGCCGGGACAGTTCGGGCCGATCATGCGGGTCTTCTTACCCTGCAGATACGACCACACCTCGGCCGCGTCCTGCACCGGGACACCCTCGGTGATGACGACGATCAGCGGCATCTCAGCGTCGATGGCCTCGATGCACGCGTCCTTGGTGAACGCCGGCGGCACGAAGAGCACCGACACATTGGCGCCGGTCTCGGCCATGGCCTCTTTGACGGTGCCGAACACCGGCAGCTTCTGACCGTTGAGTTCAACCGTCGTGCCGGCCTTGCGCGCATTGACGCCACCGACAATCTGCGAGCCGGCCTGCAGCATCAGCGTGGTGTGCTTGGAGCCCATGCCGCCGGTGATGCCCTGGACGATGATCTTCGAGTCTTTGTTGAGGTAAATGCTCATCTGCTTGCTCCTACGCGTTCGCCAGCTCGGCGGCCTTGTCGGCCGCGCCGTCCATCGTCTCGACCATGGTCACCAGCGGATGGTTCGCCTCTGCCAGAATGCGGCGGCCTTCCTCGACGTTGTTGCCGTCCAGGCGCACCACGATCGGCTTGGTCGCGGCGTCACCCAGCAGGCTGAGGGCACCGACAATGCCGTTCGCGACCTCATCGCACGCGGTGATGCCGCCGAAGACGTTCACGAAGACACTCTTGACCTGCTCGTCGCCCAGGATGATGTCGAGGCCGTCGGCCATGACCTGCGCATTCGCGCCGCCACCGATGTCGAGGAAGTTGGCCGGCTTCACACCTCCGTGGTCTTCACCGGCGTACGCGACGACGTCGAGCGTCGACATGACCAGCCCCGCGCCGTTGCCGATGATGCCGACAGCACCATCGAGCTTGACGTAGTTCAGGCCCTTGTCCTTCGCCTTGGCTTCCAGCGGATTGGCCTCTTCGCGGATCTCGAACTGCTCGTGATCGGGGTGCCGGACCTCCGACGCATTGTCGTCGAGTGAGACCTTGCCGTCGAGCGCCTCCAGCTTGTCGCCGGCCAACCGAGCGAGCGGGTTGACCTCGACGAGGGTGGCATCCTCCTCGACGAAGACGGCGTAAAGCTTCTCGATCATCTCGACAGCCTGCTCGAAGACCGGCTCCGGGAAGGCTGCCTCGGTCGCGATCGCACGCGCCTTGGCTGCATCGACGCCCGCGCCCGGGTTGATCGCGATCTTCTTGACGGCGTCAGGGTTGGTCTTGGCGACCTCTTCGATTTCGACGCCACCCTCGACGCTGGCGATGCACAGGTACTGGCGATTCGCCCGATCGAGCAGGAAGGAGAAGTAGTACTCCTCCTCCGGCGGGGTGGCCGGCGTGATGAGCACGCGGTTGACCGTGAGGCCCTTGATCTGCATACCGAGGATGTTCGAGGCGTGTTCAAACGCCTCGTCCGGCGTCTTGGCCAGCTTGACGCCGCCGGCCTTGCCGCGGCCGCCGGCCTTGACCTGCGCCTTGACGACGGTGACTCCGCCGAACTGCTCTGCGGCGGCCTTCGCATCCTCAGCGGTCGTGACGACCGTGCCGAGCGTCGTGGCTACGCCGTGCTTGGCGAACAGTTCCTTCGCCTGGTACTCCATCAAATCCACGGGGACGTCCAATCCATGAGTCTTGTGGGCAAACCGACTGTAGTGGGTTCCGCCTTGCTCCCATACATGGGTCCTCTATCGTTATCGGGTTGTCTATCGAAGCCGAGGGGATCACCCGCGTGGAAGCGCCTGCACACAGGCGGCGGTTGGACGTGCGCCAACCCCAGCGTCCTGGCGGGCGTCGTGCTGCCCCGCGCAAGCGCCGCCGACGGCTTCACATCACGCCGGCCATGGTCGGAACCTTCGTGCTCGTGGTCGCCGGAATCGGTGCCGCGGCGGCTTCCTCACACAGCGATGAATCGGCACTGGAAGCCTCCAAATACCAGACCATTTCGGCCAACTACACCGGCAGCGACGTCGACTCTGGCGCCAGCATCAACGTCGAGCAGGACTTCGACCGGCGCATCCTCGAGCGGCAGGCCAAACAGCAGGTCGAGCAGCGTGAAGCGGCCCTCCAGACGCTCCGCAACAAGGTCCAGGCCAACGCCGAGGTGCTCAGCAAGAACCAGTGGGTCGTCCCGGTCGCCGGGTACCACCTGACGGCCCGCTTCGGACAGGGCGGCGGCCTGTGGTCCCG
>DATLCL010000119.1:0-5034 GCA_035526415.1 Aeromicrobium sp. | reverse complement strand
CCGACCATGACGCCGACGACCGGGCGGCGCTGCGTCAGATCGCCAAGGAGAACGACCTGATCATGACCGGGTCGAGCGACTACCACGGGTCCGGGAAGTCGTCCGACTTCCGTCTTGGCGCCAACACGACCGACCCCGCTGAGTTCGAGAAGCTGCTCGGCAGCTAGTTCGCCAGCAGGAATGGGAACCAGGCGTCTGCGAGGCCCTGGGGGTTCTCCACGGCGGGGGAATGCGCCGCGTTGGCGACGACGTGGATGTCGACGCCGAGCCGCTGGGCCATCGCGGCCTGTGCCTCGTGCGGCCATGCGTCGTCGTCCTCGCCGCGTCCGACCCAGATCGGAAGGCGGAGGCCGAGAAGTCCGCTGATCATGTCCGGAGCGTGCAGGAGAAGCTCGGTCATCGCTTTCAACGAGGCGACCGAGTTCGACGTGAAGCGGCGTTCCAGGAAGGCGCCGATGTCCGGCAACCGCTTCACCCCGTTCTCGCGGAAGCGGTGGATCTCGGCGAGCGGTACGTGACCGAGTGCCCGGGCGAACTGGCTGAGTGGACGCTCGCCGGACTCGCCCAGCGCACCGGGGCCCGTGCACAGGAGGCTCAGGGTCCTCCACGTGGACGTGGTCTCCACCGCGGCGGTCTGGGCGACCAGCCCGCCAAAGGAGTGGCCGAGCAGGTGCGTCGGGTCGGTCGAACACTCGCTGGCGAGTGCAGCCGCATCCGCAGCGAGACCGCTGAGCGAGTAGTCGTTATCGTCGGCGCCGGGCGTCTCGAACTGACCACGCTGGTCGTACGCGGTGGCGTCGAAGCCGACAGACGCCAGCAAGGGGAGGATGGGGGTGAAGTCCTCCTTGCTCCCGGTCCATCCGGGAATCAGCAGGACGTGCGCGACCGGATCGGGCACCCGTATCGCGTGTGTCGCGAAGGGGCCCCGACTGGTCTCGATGGTCGTTGCCGCAACGCCGGGCGGCAGCTTGAGCGATGTGGGCGTGCTCATCGGCCGCGCTGGGCCATCCGCGCAACCAGTGGCGTCGGCGCATACCGAGCGATGAACGACAGGATCTTGTAGCGCACGGATGGAATCGACACCGCCTTGCCGCGCTCGAAGTCCTTGAGGGTGGCGCGCACAGTCCGGTCGGCATTGAGCCACATCCACCGCGGGACGCCGGAGACATCCATGTTCCCCCGTTGGTGGAACTCGGTGCGGACGAAGCCCGGACACATGGCCGTCACGGTGACACCGGAGTTCGCGTAGTGCCAGTTGGCCCAGCGCGAGATGTTCAGCAGCCAGGCCTTGTGGGCCGAATACACACCGCGGGGCGTGAACGCGGCGACGCTGGCGACGTTGATGATGCCGCCGTGCCCGCGTCCCGTCATGGCCTTGATGGCGGCGTCCATCAGGTGCATCGGCGCCCGGACGAGGAGGTCGAGCTGCCGGTCTTCGTCGGCGATGTCGGTGGTCCCGAACCAGCCGGCGAGGGAGGAGCCGGCGTTGTTGACGACGAGGTCAACCGGGCTGGAGGTGTCGGTCACGCGGTTGACCGCGCGTTCCAGGCCGTCGTCGGTGGTCAGGTCGGCGCCGACGATGTCGACGTCGACGCCGTGCTTGGTCCGCAGGTCCGCAGCGACGGACTCGAGACGTTCGACGTCCCGGGCCACCAGCGCGAGGTTCCAGCCACGGCTTGCGAGCTCGCGCGCAAAGGCATTGCCGATACCGGCGGTGGCGCCAGTGACCAGTGCGCGTCGTGCCATGTGGAGAGCATGCCAGAGCCACTCCCGCTGGGTGGGTGCAGGACGATACGTTTGCCCCGTGGTGGCAAAGACGATCGCGGTCGTGAACCAGAAGGGCGGCGTGGGCAAGACGACCACGGTGGCCTCGCTGGGCGCTGCGCTCGCCGAGAAGGGGCAGCGCGTGCTACTCGTCGATCTCGATCCACAGGGCGGCCTGACGTTCTCGGTGGGAATCGACCCGGAAGATCTCGATGTCACGGTTGGCGACGTGCTTTTGGGCAAGGCAGCGCCGGACGACGCCATCGTCATCACCGACGACGGCATGCACCTGCTGCCGAGCAACATCACCGTCACACAGGCGGAGGAGACGCTGGTCAACCGCACTGGGCGCGAGCAGCGCCTGCGCGTCGCGCTCGACAAGGTCGCCGACGACTACGACTGGATCCTGGTCGACTGCCCGCCGACGCTAGGCGTACTCACCGTGGGTGCGCTGTCAGCGGCCCACGAAGTGCTGATCCCGCTCCAAGCCGAGACGTTGTCGCACCGGGGTGTGGGCCAGCTGCTCGACACCATCCATGACGTCAAGCAGTTCATCAACTCAGAACTGGTGATCCTCGGAGTGCTGCCGACGATGTACGACGGACGCACCAATCACGCGCGAGCGGTGATCCAGGCGATCGAGGAGTCGTACGAGCTGACGATCATCCAGCCGCCCATCCCGAAGACGATTCGCTTTGCCGAGGCTCCGGCGATCGGCCGGTCGATTCTCGGAACCAGCAAGCACCACAAGGGCGCCGAGGCCTACCGGCAGGTTGCCGCATCCTTGCTGAACGGTCACCACGCCTGACCCATGTGGGTTACCGTTTTTCTGTGCTCGTTCGTCGACCGCCGGCCTCCTCTGCCGGCGGGCGTTATTCGCAGCGCCCGGGACAACGCCGGGCGCCGCGTCGTGCTGTGCGCGCGGCTACCGTTCGCCGGGGGTCTCCCAGAGTATTCAGGCTTGTGGGCGGAGCGGTGCCGAGTCTTCTCATTGCCGCGGCTTCCGTAGCCGCACTGGGGGGCACGTTCACGGCGAGCGGTCCGGCGCCGGCAGCGGCATCGATGACGCAAACCCAGTCGGCGAATCGCGAGGCTGCACTGCCCAAACTGCCGGCTGATTCTGGTTATGGGCGCCGGATCGTATTCGACCAATCCGAACAGCGCGTCTGGTTGGTGGCGGCCGATGGCGACGTGAAGCGGTCCTACCTTGTGACCGGAAGCAACCGAGGCAACCTCCGGCCCGGCTTCTACGCGGTGAAGTCGCGTACTCGATATGCGCGGACGTACCGGGGTGGTGGAACGCTCGAATACTTCGTGAAGTTCACCCAAGGTCGAACCGCGGCGATCGGATTCCACGCGGTGACCATGACACGAGGTGGCCTCGTGTATGCGCGGTCCGATCTGGGCACGCCCCACACGCCGGGCTGCGTCGAGGCGTGGCGCAATGACGCCAAGGCGCTCTGGGCTTTCGCGCCCCTCGGCACCAAGGTCGTCGTGAGGGCCTAAGGCCTCAGCTGGTGCCGTCGGTCCGGTTGACCGGCGCACCACCGCGCGTGCGGTTCCGATTGCGCCGCTGGCGGTTGCGATTCGCCGTGCCGCTTCTCTCGTCGGATGTCGCTTCCGGCTTGGCATCGCCATGGCTCCGGCCGCGCCCTTGGCCGCGTGCCGGACCACCTGACGACCGCTCGGTGCGCGGGGGCTTTGGATCGGGATCCCTCAGCCGTCCCTTGGCATCACGCGGAATGCCGAGGTCGTGGAACAGGTGATCAGACGTGGAGTACGTCTCCAGCGGCTCGTCGAACGGCAGGTCGAGCTCCTTGTTGATCAGCTTCCACCGCTGGAGATCGGCCCAGTCGACAAACGTGACCGCGATACCCGAGGCACCGGCGCGACCGGTGCGGCCGATGCGGTGGACGTACGTCTTGTGGTCTTCGGGGCAGGTGTAGTTGATGACGTGCGTGATCCCGGCGACGTCGATGCCGCGGGCAGCGACGTCCGTCGCAACGAGGATGTTGATCTTGCCGTCACGGAACTTCTGTAGCGCCTTCTCTCGCGCAGGCTGAGCCATGTCTCCGTGGAGGGGCGAAGCCGGGAAGCCGCGGTCGGTGAGGTCTTCGCCAACGCGCTGCGCCTGGCGCTTGGTCCGGGTGAAGACGAGGACGCGGCCGACATCCTCAGCCTGCAGAATGCGCGCGACAACCTCGGGCTTGTCCATGTCATGTGCCTGGAAGACGAACTGCGCCGTCGCCGGCACCATGTGGTCCTCGTCCGGTGACTCGGCGCGGATGTTCATCGGGTGCCGCATGTGCCTGCGGGCCAAGGTGACGATCGCGCCCGGCATGGTGGCCGAGAACAGCATGGTCTGGCGCAGCTCGGGTGTGCGGGACAGGATCGACTCGACGTCGGGCAGGAACCCAAGGTCGAGCATCTCGTCGGCCTCGTCGAGCACCATTGACTTGACGTGACTCAGGTCGAGGGCGCGGCGGTTGACGAGGTCGAGGACACGCCCTGGCGTGCCCGTGACAATGTCGACGCCGGACTCGAGCGCTTCGAGTTGCGGTTCGTAGGGCACGCCGCCGTAGATCACGACGTTGCGGGTTCCGCGCTTGGCTGATGCGGTGTCGATGTCCTTGGCGACCTGGATGGTCAGTTCGCGGGTGGGCGTGAGGATGAGCGCCTGGGGCTTGCCGGGCGCTGCGAGCTCGCTGTAGTCCGGGTCGTGCGGCGCGACCGTGCGCTGGACGACGGGGATGGCGAACGCCAGCGTCTTGCCGGTGCCGGTGCGGGCTTGTCCGATGAGGTCGGTGCCCATCAGGGCGACCGACAGCGTCATCTCTTGAATCGGGAAGGGGCTGGTGATGCCGACGTCGCTCAGCGCATCGGCGATCTCGGGCATGACGCCCAGATCGGTGAAGGTGGTCAGGGGTCTACTCAGTTTCTTCAGGGACGGTCGTGGGACTCATCAATCAGGTGCCCCGGAGACTGAACGCGTTCTGCTGAAGCTGCTCTGAGGCGGTGTGTACTCCTTCATGCTATCGGTCAGGCTGCGAAGGACCGATTCGGCGTCGCTAGGCTCGGTCCATGACCAGTGCCGCCGCTTTCAACGACGAGACGTACCGGGCCGGCGTCGTCGAACTGCTGGGCGCGCTGGCGTACGGCGAGATCAGCGCGTGCGAGCGCATCGTCGGCGACGCCCGGATGGCGCCAGACCTGGCCACCAGGGTCGAGATCGCGATGATGGCCGCTGCCGAGTTCGACCACTTCATCGGG
>DATLCL010000134.1:0-30004 GCA_035526415.1 Aeromicrobium sp. | reverse complement strand
GTGGGTGAGCCAGATCCAGCGCAGCTCGGCCGGGTCGATCGCCGACTCCAGTGCGGTCATGAACTCCGGGGCGCCGGCCACGGTGCCGGTGTCGACGAGGACGGGCTCGGCGCCGTGCAGCACGAAGGCGTTGATGGCGATGGAGCCGAGAGCCGGGATGGCGGCGGTCGTCGTGATCACGTCGACGCCGGGGGTGGCTGTGAGGCAGGTGGTCGTCACCTGGCCTCCTCCCGGGACTCGAGCTGCCCAGCTGCGTTGTCGTTGGCCTCGGCCGTCGCCTTGAGGCGCTCGAGGGTGGTGCGCATACCCCTAAGCAACTCCTTGTGGCGGTTTGTAGGGACGTCGAGGATGCGGGCCCATGTCGGAATCCACCGGACCTCGTAGGACTCGGTGACCCGAGTGCGACCGTCGACAAGAGACTCGAATCGGTAGCGCCACACGGTCGACTCCCGTCCGCCTTCGTCGGTGATGAAGGCGAACTCGCGACCCGGATCGGCCACCAGCACCCGGCCGTGGCGTGAGTAGCGGATGCGCCGTCCTGGCCCCACGGCGTTGTGTCCCACGAACGTCGTGTCCGCCACAGGCACGCTGACGTCGCCCTCCCAGTCGACCCCCTCGCACTCCGGGCTCCACTCACCGATGCGGGGCAGGTCGGAGACCATCCCATAGAGCTCCTCCGCGTCGGCCTCGATGTCGAGTGTGACGCCGTCCTCTGTCAACCACCACCGCTGGTTCTTCGGTGCCATTTGCCCCTCTCCCCTCTCGCTCCTAGTAGCGACAACCGGCTAAAGCTAAGACTATTAGCTAGTGCTGTCAAGAGCCTCTTGTGCTATGATTCGCTATGTGGCCTCGATGACCGTGGATTCCCCGCCGGATCGCCGGGGTCGGCGACGCCAGGAGACCATCGAGGAGATCCTCGTCATTGCGACGGACGTGATGACCGAGAAGGGCGTCAACGGGCTCAGCCTCTCGGAAGTTGCCCGCCGGCTCGGCGTGAAGCCGCCGTCGATCTACAAGTACTTCGACTCGATCATGGGCATCTACGACGCCCTCTTCGAGCGCGGCCAGCGAGCCAACCTCGAGATCATGCGCGCTGCGATGGAGGGAGCCGGTCCTGGCCTCGACGCCCTCGCTGCCGGCCTCGAGGCCAGCGGCCAGTGGTCGCTGGCCCACCCTGCCGTCGCGCAGCTGCTGTTCTGGCGGCCGGTTCCCAGCTTCGAGCCGACGCCCGAGGCGATGGCCCCCAGCGTCGAGATGGTCCGGCTCCAACGCCAGGCGTTGGCAGACGCGGCGGCCGCGAATCAGCTCGGTCCTGGCGCCGACTCCGACGAGGCGCTCTACGTCACATCGATCTTCGTCAGCGGCGTCATCGGCCAGGCGATGGCCAACGAGCCTGGCCTCCCCTGGGGGGAGGGCCGCTTCAGCCCGCTACTCCCCAAGCTTCTTGGCCTGCTCGCAGCCCTGTACCCCCCGAAGGTCGGCCGCCCTCGCCGGTCGTGACGGTCGGCCCAGAGCGTCGTTGGTGTTCGCCCAGAATCGTGTCCGGTCCAAGCGTCCAGTGCGGCCCGCCGACCAGGCGGGCAGTCGTGAGCCCCACTGGGGCGCGATCCCGGGCGCGATCCCGGAGCATCCCTACATAGCGGGGATCACGCGAGGGCGTCCCGAGCTGTCCGTGCAGCCCACGGGATTCGAACCCGTGTCGCCACCTTGAGAGGGTGGTCCGGTCCCCCGCCAGGGTCCGCTGCAATCCGCAGAAGTCCTGGTCAGGGCGTCCTCGTTCCCGCTTGAGTCCGCTCCAGCCGCTGGGTTCCGCGTGGTTTCAGTAGCAACGCCAGTAGCAGAACCGAGGCTCCGGGCAGCCGCCAGAACGCGGGTCGGCACGGGGCATCGGCGCTCGTGGACACCCGAGCCGCTACGGCCGCGGCAGCTCATGGTCAACCCTGTGCGCTGGCCTCCGAGATGGCAACGCGCAAGGCTTGTGTCACCTGGCTGCCCCGGCGATGTCTCGGCGCGGACGCCAGAACGCGTCACACGTACGTTCGCTCTGCCCGTGAGACAGTAACCCGACCTACGCCCTAAACGGCACCGTCGGGCTAGGCGGACTGCCCACGGCCAGCCGGTTCTGGGACGTGCGTTATGGGCGCCCTCACGCGTTATCGCTCACCTCGTCGCCGAACGCGACTGAACCGGGACCCGGCGTGTTGCATCGGGGCCAGGGCATGGCCCAAGGGGCATACCCGCGGATCCGGTCCCCAGGAGCAGAACCTCGGAGGTCGTGTCTTCAGTGCGGCGTTCACGGCGTACGGACTGTCGAAGGCCTCGGGAGTATGGGCGCTCTTCGGAGATGAGGTGCTGCGGCGCAGCACAGGGACTCTGCGAAACGGATGGTGTCTTGTCCGTCGAGCTCAGCTGAGGCTTGCAAACCTATTCTCGCGACGTACGAAGGCAACGGCACTCACAGAAGCCGATCGGCGGGGGCGTCGCCGTTCAACTCGTCGAGCGTCTCCATCAGAGCGGCGAGCCGCTCCTCGCCAACCCTGCGAGCCCACTGCCGCTCGAGCGCCGCAATCACCTTCCTCGCCGCCCTCACCTCGGCCCTCCCGCGCTCAGTTGGCCGGATCAGCACAGCACGACGATCGTGCGGGTCGGCGACCCGTTCCAGGTAGCCGAGACGTTCCAGATCGTCGACCAGCGCACCCATCGATTGGGGAGCCATGCCTGCTGTCCGGGCGAGCTCGGTCAGCCGAACGCCCTCCTCTTTCAGGTTCTGGAAGACCTGCGCGTGCGCCGGTCGCATGTCGTCGAACCCCTGCTCGGCGAGGCGATTGAACACCTCGCCGATGAAAGTCTCGTACGCCTGACGGAGCTTGATGCCCAGATGTCGGCGCCCGTAGCCGACCGGCGGATCACTTGACACGGGGACGCTCCCTCGGGGATAGTTACTCAGGTTACCTGACTATCAGGTAGCCTGTCCTTACCCAAGGACCTTACCCGAAGGAGCAACGGCATGAGAATGCTCATGAAGTGGACTCTCGGTACACGAGAAGCCAGCGAGGCGATCCGCAGCGGCCGCGTGGCGGACGTCAATATGACGCTCGACGAGCTGACCAAGCCCGAGGCCCAGTACTTCGGCACTGAGGGCGGATCGCGGACCGGTTACGTGTTCTTCGACCTGGCCGATCCCTCCGACATTCCCCCCATCGCAGAACCACTGTTCCAAGAACTCAACGCAACGGTCGAGTTCATTCCGGTGATGAACGTCGAGGAGCTCCAGCGGGGTCTCGCCCAGGCCGCGCAGGGTGAAGGTGCGAACGGGAAGGAGTCCCGATGAACGCTCTTGCCGACAAGGTGGCTATCGTCACCGGGCAAGCTCCGGCATTGGCCACGCCACCACCCTCCTGTTCGCCCGAGAGGGCGCCGGCGTCTTGTCACGGGACGCCGTGAAGCCGAGCTCGACGCGATGGTGGCCAAGATCGAAGCCGACGGTGGCCGAGCGGCCGCCATCGTCGGGAACGTCAAGGACGAGACGCTGGCCGAGCGTCTCGTCGACGCAGCGGTCACCCGCTTCGGCGGTCTCGACATCGCATTCAACAACGCCGGCGTGACCGGTGAGGTCGGGCCCGTCGCCCACCTGACAGTGCAGGGTTGGCGCGACACTCGACACCAACCTGACGGGCGCCTTTCTCGGCGCCAAGTATCAGGCGCCGGCGATGATCCAGCGCGGCGGCGGCTCGATGATCTTCACCTCGACGTTCGTGGGGCACTCCGTCGGCTTCCCCGGTACGGCCGCTACGCAGCCAGCAAGGCCGGCCTAATAGGCCTGACCAGGCCCTGGCTGTCGAGCTGGCGACGCACAACGTGCGAGTGAACACGATTGTCCTGGGGGAACGGATACGCCGGCGAACGTGGCCAACGCTCCCGGTGCTCCCTCCCCAGGTGATGAACTTCATGCAGGGCCTCCACGCGCTTAAGCGGATGGCGCGGCCGGAGGAGATCGCGCAGCCGGTCCTGTGCCTCGCGTCGGAAAGCTCAAGTTTCGTGACTGGCGCCGCTCTCCTGGTGGACGAAGGTCTATCGATCAGTCGTACCTGACAGCGTCGCGCATATGCGGGGCCGCGGAATTCTTGAGTCCGACCGGTGTTCAAGCCGCAACGAACGGGGTGCCCCCTATTACCACCGCCTCCAGTCCGATCGCAGCGCCCCTGATCGCCGGGTCCCAGGCGGCACGGGCCCAGTAACCGCGCACGGCCTCTCCAGGCTTCATTCCTGGCGACGTCGACGCCGCGCCAACACGCGATCGTCCAAGTTGGTCCCAAGATCGACTTCACCAGGTCCAGGTCTGGGGGCAGAGCACGCATCCAGAGCGACCCGTCCCCGACGACACGGGGTCATCTGCGACGCGCTCAAAGTTTTATCACCGCCCTGTTCAGCAACAGGCTACGAGCGACCGCCCTACCGGTACTTGCGGAGCGTGGACGAAAGTGCAGAAGCCGGCGTCGTCGTCCACGTCCACGGCCGGCGGCGTCGCCAAGGGGAGGCGGAGGCGACGCGGCCCTTCGCCTGTCGGCTGCGGGATGAGCATACGAGCGAGCACCCCGCCCGGGTCGTCGGGCTCCGCCGACGTCGACTGATCGTGCAGCGCTCGGACCACGGTCTGGCGGGCGGCCCGGAAGAGCACCGCATCCGAGTGCCACCTCAGGGCCAGGACACGGCCGGAGAGGACGACCTCCAGGGCCCTAACCCCGAAGGGGAGCGGCATTCCGGACGTGCGCTGCCCACCTCCGGCGAACCGCGGGCCGATCATCGCGAGCAAGACCGCGGCCTTTGAGCCCGATACAAGATCGGGGCGAGGACGCGACAAAGCGTGGAAGCCGCACGAGCAGTCGGGTTGCGGCGCGTCGTGCCCCGACTCGAGCCGGCAGGCCGCCGTGGCGTCGGCTGGGTACGTGCCGCCCCCGGTGAGCGGTCCGTACCTCTCGCCGTCTGGGCGGGCCAGCTTCTGGGCCCAGACGACCCACCGGCCATCGGCCGTCTCGGTGAGGCAGTCTCGAACCACGTCCGGGACATCGGGCCTCGAATCCGTTCCGACCATGAAATCCGCGAGCAACCGGCCACCGCTGCGCATCTCGACACCACCACCGATCTGCCGTCTCTCTGGTTCTCGGACACGGTAGCCCGCCCGGTGCAGCCGGGTGTGAGCGGAGGAAGGCAACCCCACGACCGCGATCGCCTGACTCACGGGCGTGGCCTTGACCATCCCGGACGACGATCGTCGACGCGACGTCAGCTGGCCTCGCCGCCGGCCCTTCGACCGGGCGAAGCCGCATACGCCGTGCCCGCTACGCCCCATAACCTCGGCCTACGCCAGATGGGCGGGTGCCCCCAACCGCCGGGTCGTGGTGGACAGGCACCCGGGGGTGATGACGTCGACACCCTCGCCCGGCGCGCGTTGTGCACTCCGGGCGTCGAGCGACACGCACGCCGAACCGTCGATCTGTACGCCTTCTACGCCCGGTCGTGGCTCAGTGAAGCTTCGACGGCCGCATCCACGCCGGGCGATCCCTTCTTCGGGGGACGTAGCTTCGCGTGCAACGAACCGGGAGCGACCCCGGCCTGAGCCAGCACCTCTGCTGCAACACCTCTGCCCAAGTCGAGGAGACCGGCGAGGACGTGATCGCTACCGATGACTGTCGAGCCCGCTTCTTCTGCGAGTTCCTTCGGAACATGGTGCGTCGCATCGCCGCTCACCTCCCGGGCGGGTCGATCGCGTGACCAACACACGAGCAATCGGCATCTATCGAGCACTGTTCCGCCTCTATCCGCGCCGGTTCCGGGAGGAGTACGGCGCCGACATGGCGCTGCTCTTCGAAGCCCAGCTTCGCGACGAGTCGGCTGGCCGCGTGTGGGCTCGCGGGCTCGTCGATCTCGCCATCACCGTTCCCGCCCAACACTTGGAGGCTCACGTGAACCGACCGCCAAACCCCGCCATCCCTACGGTGTTCGCTGCGCTCAGTATCACCGGGCTCCTCATGACGGGCCTCGGCGGCACCAATCTCGGCATGTTCGGGTTCGGTCTGGTGATTGCCGTGGTCTCCGGCGTTCTCGCCGTCGCGTCGTGGCGGCGCACCCGAGCCATCACGGCCGATCGCCCGGCGAGCGCCCACTGGTGGAAGCTCGTCGCCGGGGGCGCCGGGGTGCTGATAGCGACGATCGTGGCCGTCAACGTGACCGGCGAAGTCCCCGAAGGCTGGTGGTTGCCGATGATGCTCACCTTCCTCGCCGCCATCACGACGACTGTCGCCGGGCTCATCCTCGGCATCGCCCGCCTCTCTGCGCATCGACCTGGCCACGCGACCTGAGCCATTCGCGCCGCGGCTGCGGAGAAGGCAGCTCCCGGCGACTTCGTCTCGCGAGGCTGCGGGCAAGCGCACGGTGCCAGTCCTCATCCGGGTGGCAGGCGATCTACCGCCCAGGGGTGATCGACTTGCGCGGTCGGCGTCTCCCACCGAACAACCGGCGCGTTTTCCGCCCATCGAGGTGGCCGCATTACTTTGGTTTCCGCTTCGCGGAGGTGACGAGTGGTCGAATTAGACGACATCGCGCGTCGTGCACCGCCGTGGCACGAGGGCACGAACGCCCACGCCGAGCCCCATCTCTTTCGCTTGCCGGACCGATCCGTCAAAGCCGCCGTACTGCTGACACTTGGGGCCACCGGGCGCAATGTGGCGTGTATCCCGGACGTTGCATCCTGGCTGAGAGGGACCGATGAAATCGCCGTGGAAGTCGATGAAGTCGCTCGAGCCCGACGGCGAGTATGTGGTGCTCGCCTCGAGCATTCCTGCTCGTCGTCCGTCCTCAACCGGGCGACTGTTCTCCGGGGCGAGCGCCGTACGCAAGCAACTGGAAGCCACGGACGGCGTCATGGGATTCTCGCTGTGTTGGCTCGGCCGCTGCAGAAGCAGTACGCCACACAGTCGGTGTGGACTAACGAGTCAGCGCTCGCTGCCTTCGCCGAGGGGACCCCCCACGGCGAGCTAATGGCCGACCTCGCGAAGGACATGGGCCCGACCAAGTTTGTCCGGTGGACAATGAAGGGCTCCGAGGGCAAGCCGCGGTGGCGCGATGCGCTGAAGCGGCTGGCCTGACACCGGCCATCTCGCGTGGGTGACGTGACGGCTGACTCCGGACCGACGCTCTATGACCGGCTGGGTGTCAAGCCGACGGCGCCTTTCTCGGAGCTCCGTCGCGCGTATCGGCTGAAGGCGCTCGAGCTGCACCCCGACGTCTCCTCAGACTCCTCAGGCGCGATGGCGACCCTCAACGAGGCGTGGGCGATCCTCTCGAACCCGGCGACACGGGCATGCTACGACGCCGGCCTGGTCGTTTTCCGCAAGGACGCCGACCCGGTCGACGCCGTTGAATGGGACCCTGGAAGCCTCCCGGAGGACTTCGAACCAAACGCCACCACACAGATGGTCGCCCGCCTCGTCATGGGCACCTTGTTTCTGGTTGGGTGCGCCCTGGTCGCCCTGTTCCTCTACGCGTTCACCCGTTCAGGATCAGTTTGACGGCTCGAGCCTGGCATTGAACGGCGCGCCAGGCGACTCGGGACTGGAATCGCCCGGGCTCACTTGGCCGGCGGTGGGCATAGTCGTCGTTGGTCTGCCGCCGCAGCGGCCGGGGACAACCGCAGCGCAGCGTGGGCGGGTCCCCTCTCATCGCCGGTCGCAGGCGCCTATTGACGGGTGATCCACTCTAGGGCCAGGGCCGGAATGGTCTGGAAGGAAGAGCGCCTCCACCGATTCATTGGCGCGTTTAGGGGTTGGTTAAATCGCCCCTGGGGTTCGGCCGGCCGCGCAGTCCGGGCAGCTCCGTGCGGCCATTGTCGTCGAGGCTGGCGTCGGCCCTTGGTCGCCCCTACGCCGGCACGAAGCCGTGTAGCTGGGCGTCCGATCGCATTGCCGTCGAGCAACGGACCTGCCGTCGAGCGCGATGTGACCGCGAGAACGCGTGGGGAGTCGGCCGGGCTACCCGCGGTTCTCTCCCGCTCGCACCTGCGTAATCGCTCCGCAGCACTTTGACCGGCTCTAGTGGCCGCCCGGCGCGTCCCATAACAACGGTGATCCAGCGCGAGCACCGTCACGTAACGCCGGCTGCTGGATATCTGGCTACTCTGCTGCCGCTGACGGGCCCACCCCTTGAGCGCCCGCGTCCACGCCAGGATGGCAAATGCAACCCGCCGGACCAGCCGATCTTAGAGTTCGCCGCCCGCCTCGAATAGCGCCTCCTCGATCGTCTCGGGAGTGACTCCGAGAGAGACAGCCCAGTGCGCGGCCTGCTCACGGTAGGCGAGGTACTCCTTCAAGTTCCCGCGCATGTCTGCGCGCCGCTGAGGGGCCAGCAGGGACGCTCGCACCTGATCGTCCAGAATCAGAGGCTCCGAGTCAGGTCCCGGCCGGAGCCGGCAACTAGAGCCACTGGAAAAGAGCGATCCGACTATCCGATCGAGGCGCCCAGGTGTCCCCGTGCACCAGCGATACGCCTGCCGTGTCTCAGGCAATCGGTAGCTGCCGGGCGTTCGCTCTCACAGCCGCCGGTAGACCTCGCTGTCCTCGACGGCGAGCCGGAAGGTCGCCGCATCCAGCCGGGTCCGCAGCGGCGATGCGGCCAGATGCTCGTGGGCGGCCCGCAGTCGCCCGAGATCGAGCGCCATCGCGGCCGCCTCGTCGAGGTCGTCGTAATAGAGCGGGTACTCCTCGCCGAGGTATTCGCGAACAGCCGGGAGCGGGTTCACGAGGATGGGCGTGGCGCGGGCCAGGCACTCGATGATGGCGTTGTTGGCGCTGGCGTCGTACAGGTTGAGGAAGCAGATGTTCTCGGCCAGCAGCACGTCGTACTCGTCGTCAGGGATGTGGTCGCGTACGAGGACGGGCCCGGTCGACGGATCAAGGGGCCCTTCAAGGCGCGTCTCGACACGCCGGAGCATGTTCACCTGGAGGCTGGCCATCGGGCCGAAGGCGGGCACGAGCCGGAGCTTGCGGTAGCCAAGGGGATTGTCCTCGAGGAGAGGAAGCCGATCGATGGCGCACTGCCGGCGCAGCCACCAGCCCACCTGCACGACGAACTTGCTCGGGTTGGCGACGAAGCGGTCGAACTCGAAGACGACCTCCGGTGTCTCCGTCGGGTGCACCACGGTCGAGACCGGCTTGCCGGTCGCCGTGCGCAACCAGTCCCCGAGGTACTCCGAGAGCGCGAACAACCCGACACAGTGCGACGCGCTCTCGCGCCATACGTCCCTCGCGAACAGTGCCTGCGGGGCATCGTCGCCGTGGAACCACGACGGCATGTTGTGCGGGTTGTGCACGAAGCCGATCCACGGCTCAAGGAACGGGACGGTCCCGCGCTCCTCCGACGTGACCCGGTGTTCGTCGGCGCGGCTGCGGAACGCGGCCAGGAGCTGGGCTTCCGGGCGCACGCCCGGCCGGGGGTGCTGCCAAGCGAAGGGATCCTCCAGGATGCTCTCGAACAGCACACCGTCGGGGTTGTGCAGCGGCTCCAGGGCCCCCACTGCGTACTGCCAGCCGGAGCGGTGGTGCAGTCGGCGGTAGCGGGACCGGAACCGCAGCCGGCCTGATGGGTTGGCGGGAAGGTCCACCTCCGGTGGGCAGCCGGCCAGGTCGAGCAGCAGGGCGAGCTCGTCATGGAGGTAGCTCCCGGCCTCGGAGGCCGCTGCCGCCACCCGGAGGTGCTCCACCGCGTCGGTCAGGGCGCCCTGACGCACCTGCAGGTAGGCCACCCACTGATGCGCCTCCGGGTCGTCGGGAGCGACGGCCAGAGCCCGGCCCAGGTGGACCGCGGCAACGTCTTCGCGATCGCGCGCCAGCCAGGCGATCGCCAGCGCGACGGCCGATCGGACCGGGGTTGGCTCAGCGCCAGTCGCCACGGTCGTCACGTCGGAGGGCGTCCAGGGGCGGGCACTGCGTGTCTCCGGAACGGCGTCCCTGCTCCAAGGTGCGCACGTGGGCGAGCACCGGTTCCGGGTCCCCGGCGCCGAGATAGTCCTGGGTGACGGCGAGCGCATTCGCGCGGACGACGTCGCTCGCCTTGGCCGTCATCTGGCGGGCACGGTCGGCAGGCAGCCACACGCGAGCGGTGCGGACAGCCATGGCGCGGATCGTAGGACGTCCAGGCCACGACAGCACCGCCGGCTACGCCCTTCGGCCTCTCGACGGCGATGTCAGGGCAGCCCGAGAACCTGTTGTGCGTGCAGCCCGGAGGCACCTCACGTCGGCACACCTAGGCCAGCGCGGCCCAACCCATCGACACCGCCACCCGCAACTTCTGTCACACTTCCCCCGGATGTCGGTGCCCGGCCGGGGGCTGCGCTCAACTTCAGCCAGACCCACAGCTACCAGTTCTCGCTCTCGACAGCCCCTGGGCTTCGGCTGGCACAGCTACGCGATCTTGCTGGCCGTGGGCACGCGGGGGTGCGATATCCGCCAGGACAAGTCGGCCGAGCTGGCACTTGGCCCCGCCGGCACTGAGTATGCAGCCGCGAGGGTCACGTCGCGATTGTCCGCCCAGAGGGCGGAGAGATCACTACCCCGGTTCCCCAAGGTCCTAGTGGTCATGGCCGACAAGCCGGCGCCGGTGCTAGCCCGGACGATCCAGACCCTGCTCGAGGTCACCAGGCGGAGCCCGCAGGGTGCTGAGTGCCTCGACGGGCTCGGGATCTCGGTGACGACGCTTACGAACTCACCCACTGCGCCCTTCAGCGCGTCTTCTGGCGGGTTAGCGGATCCGGGTGCGCCCGTCGGCGTCCTCGGCCAGGCTCCTAGAGCGTCGGCGGAGAACGGTCCACCGCCCCCCGGCCCTGCCCGGGCTGGCCGCCGAAGTGAGGAACGCGAAGGCACCGTCGACGGCACCCGAGCCGTGGTGGCCGGCCTCAGCCGGGAGGTAACCCAAGTCTTCGCGCTGAGGATGGTGCTGCGTCTGAGAATGGCCCGGACGACGTCGTGGCCGCGGCCGCCTCCTCCCGGGCGTCGGCCCTCGACGGCTCCGGGGAGGGCGACCGCGCGTACCGGATGTGTTCGCCGCGCCGGAGACAACGCCCTCGTCGTCGCGTCGAGGTGCAGGACTGCCAGCACTGGCTCCGGCCCGACCCCGACCGATGACCGCCACCGCGGCCGCCGGCAGGTCGGGCTTGTCGAACGTGCACCCAGTGCGATCGAAATCGCACGACGCCTAACCTTTGTCCGAGCCGCTGTGCCGGCGCCGCTTCGAGCTGCTGCCCACTACGCCGCGGTGGTAGGGGTCGGTCCCGTCGTTTGCCCCAAGTGACTGCGACCGCTGCGGGGCGCTGACCGGTTGTCGCCATCGTCCGGGCACCTGAGGTGACGGCAGCTGGGAGGGCGAGCAGCGGCTGGTCCTCGTCGACGGCGACGACCGGCCACCGAACAGGAGCCGTGGCAGCACACGAGGTCGCTCATTTGAAGTGGGCGCAGCTACCGGCGCCGCCAGGTCTTCTTCGACCGAGTTCAGGGCCTCATCGAAACCGAGAGCACCACGGTGGGCTAGACATGCTCTGCGGCCATCGGCGGGAGGCGCTTGAACCAAAGCACCGCGACGAAAGGGGCGATGCCGACAAGCACATAGAGCTCGAAATGGTTGATGTCCGAGCCGAGGCGGTCGCGGAACACCGCGATCAGGATCGCCGCCATGAGGACAGGGTGCAGCAGGCTCCACAAGAATCCGACGAACGTGCTCTGATCGCTGAGCTTGAACTGGGCGATCGTGAGCTCGCGCAGCAACTTCCAATCATCGCGATCGTACGTGCAGCCGATCACCTGCCCGATCATGTGCGATCTCGTGCTGGCGAAGAGCGACCGCTTGAACTAGCCACGCGCCCAGCGGCGCGATGGATCCCACGTTGATCCATCACGCGGCGCGAACGTCCGCGCCCGTGCAGATCGTGCTGATCTCGGCGGCCAGTCACTCCGGCAAGACCTTCGTTCTCCGACAACTCGCGGGGCGCCCGTCGTTCGCCGGGGTCGAGACATTCGAGATGGATTCGATGTGGTACTGGAACGCAGACCTGCTCGAAGCGGGGATCGTTCCCGCCCGCGAACGGTTCGAGGAATGGCTCCGCGCGCAGGCGCCCTCGGCCCTCCTCGCGGACATCGCCGACGACGTTCGCCGGTCGTCTCCGGTTCACGAGATCATCAAGATGAAGCTCGTCGAGCTCGCGAGCGGAGTGGTGCCGGTCGTCACGGTCAATCCGGAGACGACGCGACACGACGCCAGGGCGACTCGATTCCTGCGCATGCTCGAGAAGCATCGCAGCGTCCGCATCCGGCATGTACTGCTCCATCCGACGCGCGCGCGCTACCGTCTGAACCTGAGACGCCGCCCTCTAGCCGAGCGCGACCGGATCGCCGAGCGGCACAATTTGTACGCTCGGCGGCGCGACTTCGACGGGGTGCTGCGGATCGGCTTGTTCTGCCGTCAACGAACCGTCGAGCGATTCTTTCGCAAGCAGTTGAAGTGATCGACGGACCGATCGTGGAACGCCGCACATGAGCGCGCCCGACGCCGATGCGCGAAAGGCCGCCGTGCTGAGCCTCTTCGAGGCGACGCCGCCGCGCGGCTACCAACGGATCGTCCTGCCGGACGGGCACGTCATCCCGGGCTGGGACCGCAGCCGTGTGGCGGATCGAATCTATCCCGCGCGACTCGACGGGCGGACCGTCCTTGATATCGGTTGTGACTATGGCTACTTCCTGCACGAAGCGATCCGGCGCGGCGCCTCGCGAGCGCTCGGCATCGAACGCGACGCCGCCACGCACGCGGTCGCCGAGTGCATCGCGTCGCTGTGGAACGGAACGATCGAGGTCCGCCACGGGCGGTTCCCCGAGGTGTCGGGCGATGAGCGTTTCGATTTGGTGTTGTGCCTCAACGTGCTGCACCACGTGAGCGACCCCTGGGCGGTCATGAGAAGCGCCGCTGCGCGCTGCCGCGGAATGCTGGTGGTGGAGTTCGCGCTGCCGAGCGGCGTCCAATACTGGTGCGACGCGGCGCGGAAGCCGGAGTCGGTGTTCACGCAGGCCTCGCGCGCGCGCCGCTGGTGGCATCGCCTGAGATACGGGCTCTACGGGCGCGCCATCGACCGCCTCGGGAGGAACCGGCCGCTGATCGGTGTCGGCTCGGCGCCGGAAGGCCGAACCTTCTATTTCAACCAGGCGGCTTTCCGAAATGCGTTCGTGGTTCAGCAGCCGATCTGCGAGAGCGTCGAGTTCGCCCCGTCGCCAGGCCGCGAGCGCCAACGGATGCTCGCGTTCTGCGAAGTGACCGGCGGACGCGGTCGATCCCGCGCTGCCTCAGGTTCTGTAGAGCGCTCCCGCGCTCACTGATGGTTGAACTGTCCGGCCGCGCTGGCCGCCTGCTCCACGCCGTCGCCGCCGCACCGGCCCGAACATCCGCTACGCGGTCTACCCCCGCCTCGAGGGCGAAAGCTCGGCACGCGCGGTACCGTCTACTGCGATGTCTGGGCCGAGTGGCCGGCGATCCGCGGCCCTGGTCGGCTACGCCGGTTGTAGTGAAGGCTTCCCAACCGTGGCCGATCTGGTGAGCGTGATCATCCCCGCGTACAACGCCGCTCGGTATCTCGGCGCGGCCATCGACAGCGTGATCGCGCAGACGCACGATCGTGTCGAGATCGTCGTCGTGGATGACGCCTCCACGGACGGCACCGCATCCGTGGCGGCTCACTACGGGACCGCAGTGCGTTATGCGGAGCAAACGCATCGCGGGCAGGCGGCGGCGCGCAATCTCGGTGCCGGCATATCGACGGGTCGGTATCTTGCCTTCCTCGACGCCGACGACCTCTGGGAGCCGGAGAAGCTGGCGATCCAGCTTGCTGCCTTCGATGCGCACCCTGGCCTCGACGTCGTGTTCGGCCGCGTCGTCCAGTTCTGGAGCCCAGAGGTCGCGGTCCAGTACGGCCCATCGTTCCCGCACGAGAGCGAACCGCTGCGTGGCGATCATCCGGGGACGATGCTCGTGCCCCGGGCGGTCTTCGACGAGATCGGCCCGTTCCGCGAGGACAACGTGATAGGCGATTTCATCGACTGGTACGCGCGGGCGCTCGACGACGGCCGCAGCATGCTGATGCTGGAGCCGGTCGTGATGCGGCGCCGGCTGCACGGCACGAACCTGGGCCGTATGACCAACAGCGGGCCGGAGGAGTACGCCCGCGTCCTGCGCCAGGTGATCGATCGGCGACGCGGGTGCGCCGGGTGAGCGCGGAACCTCGGTTGTCGGTTGTGCTGCCCGTCCACGACGCCGAAACGCACCTTCGCATGGCGCTGACGTCGATCCTCGAGCAGGCCTTCACCGACTTCGAGGTGATCGTGGTCGACGACCACTCCACCGATGGGAGCCTCGAGATCGTCCGCGAACTCGCGGCCCACGACCGTCGCCTCCGCGTCGTCGTGCTCGACGAGCAGCTCGGAGTCGGCGGCGCGCTCAACGTAGGCTTGGCCCGCGTCACGGCTCCGCTGGTCGGGCGTATGGACGCAGACGACATCGCTCGACCGGAGCGCTTCGCGGTGCAGGTGGCGGAGATGGAACGGGATACGAGCCTCGGGCTGCTCGGATCCCAGATCGAGGTCATCGGGCACGACGGCGCGCCCGAACCGATGTTCCCGTGGGCGTTGCCCCTGACGCACGACGAGACCGTGTGGCAGCTTCTGTTCGGAACACCCATCTGCCACCCAACGGTCGTGATGCGCACCGATGTCGTGCGCGACCTCGGTGGATACGACCCGGGGGTCGTGAACGAGGACATGGAGCTGTGGACTCGAATGGCGTTCGTGGCGCGCATGCGCAACGTCGACGCTGTGTTGCTCGAGTACCGCATGCCCGCGGCGGTGCACGCGGTGAAGTTGGCCGGGTGGCAACCGCACATCACCCGGGTGGGCCAGCGTTACCTGGAGCGGATCGTCGGCGTCCCGGTGGCCGAGGCGGTGGTGCTCGCTCTCCGCGGCATCGCGAGTGAGCGCGCGCCCGACGACATCGACGCGGCGCTGACGAATTTTGCTGCGGCGTCGCTCTTGGTGCACGCCTACGATCGCATGCGGAGCGTCGGCGTGCTCTCCGGGGACGGACTAGAATCCGTTTCGGGCCTTGTAGAGTCCCATGTCCAAGAGCTGGCGGCGAGGGCGCACGTTCTCGTAGCGGGTCGGGTCTGATGTTCGATGGGGCGTACGAGGAAGGCAATCAGTGGAAGCTAAGCCAAGCGCTTGGGCCCACGACGAGGCACTGCGGCTGACCGTTCCGATTTCTCGAGTCGCCGCCGACAACGTCGAGGGTGAGGCCGTGATCGTCAACCTCGACACGGGCGCCTACTACACGACCGAAGGTGCGGGGTGCGACGCCTGGCAGCTGCTCGCGACGGGTCGAACCCTCGGCGAGGTCATCACCCTTCTTGGTGACCGATACGCCGCCGCCGACGGCGAAATCCAGGAGTACCTGCAGCTGCTGATCACGACGTTCCTCGCCGAGGGCCTCATGGTCGTCCTCGATCCCGACGATCCCGCACCCGGCGACGACGGGACCGAGGGGGCCGGCGAGCTTCCCCCGCTCGAGCCGCGCCCCTCCTTCGAACCGGCCGACCTCGTCAGCTACTCCGACATGAAGGGGCTGTTGCTGCTGGACCCCGTGCACGAGGTCGACGCCAGGGGATGGCCGCATGCTGCAGCCGGGGGCTGAGCGACTCGAACCGACCGCCTGTTTCGACCTCATGCTCGCTGGGTTCGACCGCGCCCTGAAGCGGACCGGGCCTCCTATCGCGCACTGCTACCGCTTCGGTGCGTGCACCGTTCGCCTCCTGTTCGCTGCGGGTCCCTTGGTCGATGCGTTGACGCCAGCGCTCGCGCACCTCGGGATCGACGACGACGATCTCGCCGACCTCACGGTGCACCTATGGGACACGCGTTCCACGGGCGAACCGCTGTCCCCATTCGTCGGGCTCTTGACCGAAGGGATCGCGTCGGACCCGTACCAATGGCTCACTGCGCGTCACGAGATCATCGGGATAAGCAACGCTCGCGTGCCGGCAACGCTCGACCAGTGGTCCGGTGCGTTCAGCGTCCTCGACCGCGAGACGGCGAAGGCCGTCTACTGGGTCCATGACGCCACCGCCGTGCCCTACTTCGAGCGCGGCGCGCCTCTGAGGACCTTGCTGAGCTGGTGGCTGTCGGACGTCGGGTACCAGAGCGTGCACGCCGCCGGCGTGGGCGACGGCGACGGCGGTGTGCTGCTGGCCGGCAAGGGCGGCTCCGGGAAGTCATCCACTGCGCTGCGCTGCGTCGATGCCGGGATGCGCTACCTCGGCGACGACTACTGCATGTTCTCGGTGGGCCTGCCGGCACGAGCCTTCAGCATGTACAACACCGCGAAGCTCAACGGCCTCGTGGACCTGCAGCGGCACCCGCGCTTCGTGCCGATGGTCGAGAACCCGGACGCGCCGGAGCAGGAGAAGCTCTTGATATTTCTGGAACGGCATCTCCCGCACCAGATGGTCCTCTCGTTCCCGATCAAAGCGATCGTTGTACCCCGGGTCACGGACGGGCACGCCTCGACGATCACGGATATCTCGCCCGGAGCGGCGCTGGCCGCACTGGCGCCGACGACGTTGCTGCAGCGGCCGGGCTCGGCCAACGGCGCCCTCCGGGCCATGAGCGAGCTGGCTCGCAGTCTGCCCTGCTACGAGCTACGGCTCGGCGGGGACGCCGCCGATGCTCCGGAGCTCATCGCCGGTGTCCTGGACGCGCACACGCCGTGACGAGGCTCGCCGAGCTCGTCGCCCGCGCCCCCATCAGCGCCGTCGACCGCGCTGCCGATGTGCTCCACAAACGGCGCATCGATGAGCTGGTCGACGCCGGCGGTGACGTAGCGGCTGCCGCGGCCTATCGACTCGAGCGCGTCGACACTCGCCCCATCGACCTTCCTTTGACGGCAGTCGTCGCGTGCGTCGTGGTGCGGAACGAGGCGGACCGCCTTCCTGCACTCCTGATGCACCATCGTCAGCTGGGGGTCCAGCGCTTCTTCGTCGTCGACAACGAGTCGACCGACGACACGCAGCGCGTCCTGGCCGGCGAAGCCGACGTCCACGTGTGGTCGTCGACCATGCCGTTCGAGGCGGCGAATTTCGGCGCAGCGTGGTTCGACGTCATCCTACGGGCGCACGCCCGTGGCCACTGGGTCGTCATCGTCGATGCCGACGAGCTGTTGTGGTACCCCGACTGGGAGCGCCGATCGCTGCCTGAGGTCTGTGCCGAGCTCGATGCGCATGGCCATCGCGCGCTTGGCGCGGCCTTCCTCGACATGTACGCCGACACGCCGGTGGCGCACACGCGGATGCCACGAGGCGTGTCACCGCTCGATACGTGCCGCTACTTCGACCGCCGTTGGTACCACTCGATCACAAAGGGCGGTGGGCCGTTCCGCAACCAACCCTCGCTCCACGGGGGCGTGCGACGACGCGTGTTCGGCGGGCGCCGAGACGACTACTGCCTGAACAAGGTGCCGGTGCTGCGCTTCGATCTCGACGCGGTACTCGTGGGTGGGCAGCACGCCACGAACCTCGCACTCGCGCCGACGCGCGGCGCCGTGCTGCACTTCAAGTTCGACGAGCGACTCGCTCGCTATGCGCAGGTGGAGCTCCAGCGCGGCCAGCGAACCGGCCACGCAGGCGAGTACCACGCATATGTCGAAGCGCTCGCACTCCGGTCGGAGCTCACACTGTTCGACGCCGCGGAGTCGATCGAGCTGACCGGCGGCGCACAGCTCGTCGAGCTCGGCGTCATGGGCCGGGTCGAGGATCTCGACCATGCGAGCATGCGGGCCCAGGCGTACACACGGCTGGCAGAGACGAAGGCCGCGTCCGCTGGGCGCCGCCGTGCTATCGCCTATTTGTGGCGGGCCGCCGACGCGTCGCCGACCTCGGTCGGCCCACTGTTGCGGATCGCGCAGAAGTCCTGTGACGTCGATGGTGGAGCCGAAACGGCCGGCGCGATCGACGAGGCGATCGCCCGCGATCCGGACAACCTCTCGCTGTTGGAGATCCGTGCGCGTTCGGCAGCCACCCGAGAAGCGTCCGAATGCGAGCCGAGTGGCGAGCACTGGGTCGCAGCAGTCCGTGCGCTCGCACCGTTCCGCGAGCGAGGCGGCGTGGTATTCGACGCATGCGTGGACGCGACCTTTGGATGGGCCGATCCCCTCCGCTACGAGCGCCGGGTGCATACGACACCATGGGTCGGGTGCGTCCACGGCGTGCCGCGACCGCCGACCCACCTCGCGACGTTCGCTCGCCACGGGCTCGCCGCGCTGTGGGAGAGCCCGGAGCTGCTGCGCAGCCTCGAGCACTGCCGGGGCCTGTTCACCTTCAGCGAGCACGCTGGCAACTGGCTCCGCGCCCACACCGATCTCCCGGTGTCGGTTGTCCCGCCTCCGTTCGAGGCTCCCGAGGCCCGGTTCGACCTCGAACGCTTCATCCAGGCCCCCGAACGGGAGCTGGTTCAGCTCGGATGGTGGATGACACGCCTGAACTCGATATGCGACCTGCCCGTCGCCGCCGGCAACGCACTCGGGCTGCGGAAGTTCCGAGCCGCGCCTGCCGAACGCCATCGGATGGCGCTCGCTCTCGCCAGAGCCGAACGTGCGCACGACGGCTGGGGTGAAACCTGGCCGTTGCTGGCGACGACCGACGTCGGCGGCCTGACGCCCTCCGGTCGCGCACACGTGCTCCGCTCGGCGGTGATCTTCGCCGACCTCTACGACGCGAATGCCGACCCGGTCGTCGTCGACTGCATCGCGAGTACCACGCCCATTCTCGTCAACCGCCATCCCGCGGTCGTCGAACACCTCGGCCCCGACTACCCGCTCTACTTCGACTCCTTGAATGAGGCCGCAACCAAGGTCATCGACAGCGACACGATCGAGGCCGCGCACCGTCACCTCTGCACCGACGAGGTGCGTCGTCGTGCAACACCGGATGTGTTGCTTCGCGCGATCTGCGACTCCGACGTTTTCGCCGGGTTGACCTGATGCCGCGAGTCGATCTGCACGACGTCGAAGCGGACCGCCTCCTGCGCATGGCCCGTACGAAGGCGCGCCTTGGCCGCGCGGAGCAGGCCATCACCCACTATGACGAAGCCCTCGCGCGGCGCGCCGGCTTCGCTGAGGCGTTCCTCGAGGTCGTGGAGCTCCTCACGGCCGCACAGGACTGGGCCGGCATCGCGCGGCGCTGCGCCACGTGGATCGAGCATCACCCCGACCATGCTTCGCACGGTCTGAGCGACCGCGTGCACAACCTGCGCATCGACGCGCTCTGCCGGGTCGGTGGCATCGACCTCGCGTACGACGCCTATGGCCTCGAGCAGATCACCCAAGGTCCGATCGAGCTGGCCCATGACCAGATCGTTGCGGTCGTCGTGGCGCGCAACGAGCGATCGCGCCTCGAGTTCCTGCTCCAGCACCACCGGTGGCTCGGTGTGGACCGGTTCCTGTTCGTCGATAACGGTTCCGACGACGGATCGGTCGAGTACCTGGTCGGCGAGCCCGACACGATTGTCTGGCGGACCACCGGTTCTTTCCTCCGGTCCAACGAGGGCGTGGCGTGGACGGACCTTGTGCTACGTCGCCACGCACCCCCCCAGTGGTGCCTGGTCCTCGATGCCGACGAGCTGTTCATCTACCCGCGCTTCGAGCACCGCGCCCTCAGAGCGCTCTGCGCCGAGCTCGACCGCCACGGCGCGACCTGCTATCAGGCGATCGAGCTGGACATGTACGGCGGGGGCCCCTTATCGGAAGGGCTGTACCGCGCCGGCCAAGATCCATTGGAGGTGTTCCCCTACTTCGACAGCGTCTACTACCGGCTTCGGATCCCGTTCGACGGCCCGCGGCGCAACATGACCAACTTCTGGGGCGGTGTGCGGGCACGGATCTTCGGCGGCGATCTCGGCGGCTACCTCCTCAACAAGGTGCCGCTCTTCCGCTACGCGCCCGGCGAGATACTGATGAGCGGGCAACACTGGCTGTCACGTCCGACCGGTGAGATCGCGAGCGGACGGGGCGCGCTGATGCACTTCAAGTACACCGCGCAGTTCGCTCGCACCGTGCACGAGGAGGTGGCGCGCAAGGAGCACGCGCACCGCGCCGCAGTCTACGAGCAGTACGCGCGTGCACTCGACATCGATCCAGACCCGATTTTCTTCGGCGCCTCGCACTCCACTCGCTACAGGAGTAGCGGGCAGCTCGTCGAGCTGGGGGTAATGCTCGAAGGTCCGGCGACGGCTCGTGTCGCCGTCACCCGCGACACCGTGCTCATACCGGCGATCCCGGCGGTCCTGGCTGTCCCTGAGCACCAGCCGTTCTGGTCTGTGGTGGTGGTCCTCCGCCCCGAGGACGACGTGCGGGAGCGGGTCGAGCGCGTGGTACGGGCCCTCGGCGACGCGCCGCCATCAGAGGTGGTAGTCGTCGGCTCCGGCCCATCTCGGAACGCGGTGGACGTCCTCGGAACGGGTACGGGCCGATCGCATGCGATCGTCATGGCGACGACTCCTGAGCACCTCACCGACGTGGAGGCGGCCAACTTCGGATTGGGCCATACGCAAGGCGTGTGGGTCCACGTGCTCGGGCCCGACACCCCGTCGCCCTGCTTCTACGAGGCAACAGGCGAAGCGGTCAAGGCACCGGGCGTCGCACTCGTGGTCGCGCACGGGCCGCACCTCGACCATGCCATCGATCTCGACTTCGGGATGCGTTCCTCGTGCTTCGTCGCGGCCCGAGCGCTTTACGAGCAGGCGGGGGGCTTCTGCGCGACGATCGCGCTCGCTGCCGCATGGGAGATCGTCCAGCGTCTGGCGCACACTGCGCGGAGGGCGCCGACCTCGGTATCGGTCGCTTCTCACCCCGTGCCGGGCTCCGACGCCCGACCGTCCTCGGCCTTCGCCGGGTACGGCGAGGAGGTCGTGCACTGGCTGGCTGCGATCGACCTCGTGAGCGACGTCGCCGGTCTCACCGCAGCCGACGTCGCGGCACTGCACGACCGATGCGCAGCGGGCGCCGCCCACCTCGTGCGCGACGACGTCGAGCACGGACGGTTCGGGTCCGCGCTCGCCACGGTGGGCGAGGTGCTCAGGGCGCCGATCACAGCGGAGTCACGCGAGGTTCTTGCCGCTGCACTCGCGCGCACGTTGTGATGACGGCGGCCGAAGATGTTCGTCCTCGCCAGCCGACCGGCGACACGCTACGGCGCGGGCAGTGAGCGTCAACGACCGGCTCGCGCTCCGGGCCGGACGGACCAAGGTCGCGCAGCTCCTCCGCGCCACGCCTGTTGTCGGTCACGCGTGGCGCAAGCTCCGAATGCGCGCCGTCGCGGCGAGGGCGCCGCGGCAGCACGCCTCCGGCGCGTGCCACGCGACCCCGTTCGTGATTTTCTGCCAGCCCCGCACCGGCTCGAACCTCGTGCAGAGAGAGCTGTGCCGTCGCTGGCCGGAGATCCGCTGTCTCGGCGAGGAGTACGGACCGAAGCTGCGTGGCGATCGCCCGGAAGAGAGCACGGAGGACATCACCGCGCGCGTCTTCGCTGCAACCGACGAGCACCCGGTCGTCGGTTGCCGGGTCTTCTACGACCACGTCACCGTACGTGAGTTTCGCGACCTCCTGACAGTTCCCGGCATGAAGGTCGTCCACCTCCGGCGCCACAACATCCTCCGGCGCTACGTCTCACACCAGATCGCGCTGCACAACCAGGTCTGGACCCGAGGTCGAAAGCAGGCCGCGCCTGCGATCGATGACCGTGCCGTCACCATCGACGTCGACGACTTCATCACCAGCAGCGCGCTTGCGGCGGAGCGCCGCAAGCACCTGGAGGGAGCACTCGACGACGCTGGCGTCTCCGTACTCGACGTCTGGTACGAGGACATCTCCGCCGAGCTCGACGCCCAGCTCCGCCGGATCGCCTCGTTCCTCAACGTAGGGAAGCCGGTCTCGGAGCCACAGCCCGTGCTCTTGCGTCAGAACCCCGAAGAGCTCCGGCTGCTCGTCCGGAACTATGCCGATCTGCGCAGCCGACTCGAGCGCACCTCGATGCGCAAGCATCTCGACCCCGAGGACGCCGGCCAGACCGGTTGGCGAGTCGGACGACGTCGGGAGGGGCGCACGTGCTGGCCGACCGAGGAGCAGGAGCTGCTCCTCCAAGCCGCACTGCTCCCGCCCGAGCAGGCCGGCGAGCCGTTCGTGCAGTGGCAGAACGTGCGCAACCCGGACGACATCGACGAGGGTTCGCGGCGTCTGTACCCCTTGCTGCACCGGAACCTCCGGCGCAGCGGCGTCGAGACCCCGTTCGACGCCGTCATGTGGCATGCGTACGTCGAGACGTCCGGCCGCAACCAGAAGCTGATCCGCACCCTCGAGCACGTGCTCGGCCACCTGCACGACGCCGGGGTGCCAGCGCTTGTGCTCAAGGGTGCGGCTCTCACGGTTCTCCACTATCGCGACCGTGGCACCCGCCCGATGAGTGACCTCGATGTGATGGTGCCGATCGAGCTGATCGATCGCGCCCTCCAGGTCTTGCGCGCCGAAGCGTGGGTTCCCGTGCACTCCGACAGCAGTCGTCCGATCGCGCAGCTGCACCTTCGGCACGCCGTGAGTTTGCACCAGGGCGATGACGAGGTCGATGTCCACTGGCACGCACTCGCCGCGTGCATGGACGCCGACCTCGACGCCGATCTCTGGGATGCGAGTGTCGATTTGATCGTGGGCGGGCAGCGGTCGCGGGCCCTGGCACCGGCTGACCAGCTTCTCCACGCATTCGTGCATGGCGTGCGGTACAACGATTTCCCCCCGCTGCGCTGGATCGCCGACGCGCACGTGGTCATCACCTCATCGAGAAGCGAGCTGGACTGGGATCGGCTCCTTCTGCTTTCCAGGCGCTACCGACTGGCCGCGTACACGTCGGCGGCGCTCACGTACTTGGACGGCCTGTTCCCGACAATCGTGCCGCAATCGGTCCTCGCCGCGGCGAGCTCGTTGCCGGTCTGTCGTCAGGATCGACGGGAGTTCGAACGCATGATCCGTACATCCTTCTGGCTCCCGCGGCATTGGTACCGATACCGGCGGAGCGAACCCGACCGCAATATGCTGGGCGCCGCCTTCGGTTTCGTCGACGAGCTCCAGATGGTCTACGACCTGGATCACGTGTACCAGCTCCCCCGTCGTGTCGCCGGTGGGATGCTCCGACGGATGCGCCACCCGGCGGATGGGATGGGTCATGGGCGAACGGACTGACGGCGCGGCAAGCCGACGCCAGGAGTTCTCGGCCAACGCGCGGTTCTGCACCGCGAAGTGCTGGCGCGCTCATCGCGCGCTCACGTTGGTGTTCATCGTGATCCCGCTCGTACAAGGGCTGCTGCCCGCCGGGCTTGTGCTCGCGCTGCGCGGCATGATCGATGAGGTCTTCCAGGCGCAGCGTCTCGGTGCCGGGGTCGGCCACCGAGCCCAGCTGTGGATCATGTTCGGCCTCGCCGTATCGCTCACCAGCGCGGCGATGGGCGCGCTGTCAACGTACGTCAACGCCACGCATTTCGAATGGCTCGACAGCCGGCTTTCCGTCGAGATCGCAACCCACGGGAGCCGCCTCCCGTACTCGGTCTTCGAAGACCTCGAGTTCCAGGACACGCTGATCCACATCAACGAGGGGCCAGCACAGCACGTGCAGCAGTTCGTCAGCGCATGGATCGCGATCGTCGCGTCTGTCCTCCGCGTCGCGTCGTTCTTGGTGATCCTGGCCGCGATCGAGCCCCTGCTCATCGCGCTGCTCGTCCCGATCGCAATCCCCTACGTTGTCTGGCAGATCTGGCTCACTCGGCTGACCTACGAAGAGGCGAAGGCGCAGCTGACGAAGCGCCGCTGGTCGCAGTACTACACCTCGCAGCTCACGACTGCCCCCTCGGTCGCGGAGGTCCGTATGCTCGATCTCGGCCCCGTGTTCATCGAGCGCACGCGCACGATCCTCGCAACGTTCAGACACCGCAACCACCGGTTCCATCTGATCCAGCTTGTCGGGACGCTGGTCTTCGTCGTGCTCTCGATCGGCGCCATATATGTGTCGCTGTTCGAGGTCGCGAAGAACGTCGTGGCCGGAGCCCAGCCGATCGGCGACCTCGCCATCTTCGCCGCGAGTGCGATGGGCCTGCGGAGCGCAGTGGACTCCCTCATTCGCTCGATGGGATCTTTCCGCTGGCACACGCTCTATGTTTCCGAGTTGCGCACGTTCCTGACGCTCCCAGCGGCGCCGGCGCACCCAGCCCCGTCCCGGACGACCGCCGGAATCGGGCGTGTGGACGTCGAGGGGGTCACGTTCACGTACCCGGGGACCGAGCGCGTGGTGCTGCGCGATGTGAACCTGCACGTCGCGCCGGGCGAGGTCGTCGCGATCGTGGGCGAGAACGGGTCCGGCAAGAGCACCTTGGTGAAGTTGGTTGCGGGGCTGTACGGACCCGACCAGGGTCGGATCCTGCTCGATGGTGTCGACATCGCCGGCCTCGAACCGGCCGACCTCGCTCGGGAGATCACCTTCGTGTTCCAGGGGTTCGGACGGTACGAGGCAACCGCCGGCGAGAACATCGCCTACGGCTGCTCGGCCGAGCTCCTCGAGAACGAAGCTGCGATCCGGAATGTTATCGATCGGGTGGGGATCGGCGGGCTTATCGACGGGATGCCTGAAGGCGTCGACACGATGCTCGGCCGACGTTTCGGCACCTACGACCTCTCGGGCGGACAGTGGCAGCAAATCGCAATCGCACGCGCCAACGCACGACGGGGCTGCATCCAGATCCTGGACGAGCCGACGTCGAACCTCGACGTCACGACCGAGTACAAGATCTTCTCGAAGTACCGTGACCTGGCCGCCGGTCGGACGACGATCCTCATCTCCCACCGATTCAGCATGGTGTCGCTCGCTGATCGGATCATCGTCATGGAGGCCGGTGCGATCTCGGAGCATGGCACGCACCATGAGCTCCTCGCCCGCAACGGCACTTACGCGCACCTGTACCGGCTGTACCGGAGAGACCGCGACTTGGCGTTCGATGCACCCTTGGTTGATGGCTCGAGCTGACCGCGCGCTCCGGTGGGCCGAGGCGAGCTCGCTTCGGCCCACCGGAGTTGTGACAAGGGTCGGAGCGGGCGCAGAAGCGCAGGCGCTGCGGAGCGCCGCTGCGAGTCGTGACAACCTCGCCGCCCACAACCTGCGCGTGGTCCATGCGCGTGCCGATGGGCCTGCGCTGGAGCCGCTGGCCGAGCAGCAGAAGCGGATGCGGCAACGGTGCCTCATGCACGCGCTCGGGCCGGCGCAGCTCGAACAGCTCGATGCCGCTGTCACGGCGGCGCCGCCGGGCACGGCCGTCGCGATGCTGCAGCTCATCGAGCTGTGCGTCGCGGACAGCGCGTTTCGCTTGGTGATCGTGGACCCCGCCGGACGGGCTGCGCTGCCACCGGCGTTCGTCGAGGCCGCGCAGACGATCTTCGCCCGCGAGCTCGTTGCCGACGCGTCGCCAGACGAGTGGCTCTCGGTGCCGTTGGCGAGGCCGCACCCGCAACGCCTCGGCCGTTCACTCGATCGGGACCTCCTGGCGGCGATCGTCGACCGCGATGACACAGCGGCCCGCTCGTGGCTCGCCTGGCGTGATCGTGCGTCGCTCGATCACACGGGCGGCTTCGGTGAGGTCGCGCCGATGCTCTTCGAGAACCTCCTTCGTCTCGGCGTCGACGACCCCGACATGGGACGCATTGGCGGGATCCGTCGCCGCGCGTGGTACGTGAACGCTCTGCTCGAGCGACAGGCGACGACAGCTGTTCACGCCCTCCTGCGAGGGGGGATCGAACCCATTCTGCTCGGTGACCTCCCCGCCGCGGCGTGCGCCGCCGAGACAGGCAGCGTCCGGCCGATCAGGGCCATCGAGCTGTGCGTGCGGCCCGACGAAGCGTTGTCAGCCGCGGCTGCGCTGGCGCGGCACGGCTGGACCGCAGGGAGGGGCGGCCCGATCACGCCGCGGCGCGTCGACGAGCACACCTGGCAACGGCTCGTGCGCGAACCCGGCCTCGTGCTCTTCCTCCACTGGCGTCCGCTGCCGCAGCGCTGCACCCGCATCGTGGGGTCGGGCGCCGCTCACGACTGCGCCCGTTTGGTGCTGGACCGGGCGGCCGTGGCCACGCAGTCGCCGACGGCGCATCTGTTGCGGCTGTGGGCCCAGCGCGGAGAGCCGCATCCCGGGCACCAGCTGCGGACACTCTGTGACACTGCGGACGTCCTCGAGCGGTACTCGCACCAGATCGACTGGGCTCGGCTGTGGTCGGATTGCGCGCAGCTCGAGCTCTTGGCGTACGGCGAGATGTACCTGAGCGCGCTTCCCGCCGTAGTGGGCGAACCGGGCCTGCGGGAGCTACGAGCCTGCTACCCGGGGTAGGGCGTCAACTCCTCGTCGGCCACTCGCGGGCGGGATCGTGAGCGCAACGCTGGAAGCTGCTCGCCATTGCGCTCACGGAGGAAGCGCCACGGCTCCGCCGAACCGTGTGGTCACATCCAGGATGGGAGACAACCTGCGCGCTACGGCAGCGGCGGCCGCAGTGGCGAGCAGGGCTCGGCCGTGACCTCGTCGGGGCTCCTCGGGACACGGCCGGGCGCGCGACCATGCCGAGTCGATCGGGTGGCTGGCCGGTCGTGGCGCTGGCAAAGGCCATCACCTGGGGGAGCTGTGCCGTTGGAGGACGACATGGCCGACGACCTCACCGTGGAGATCAGCCGACCCATTGGCATATCGCCGGGCCGGGAATGAAGGTTTGCAGATCACCAGGGAGGTCGGGCGGATACGCGTCCAGCCGGCGCTCGGTGACGCCTGAGATTCACGTCCCCGTGCGACCCGGCGAGACGTGCCGTGTTGCACCGATCGGGCGCCGCGCCAACCCGACCGGGATCGACGGCGCCCGGTCTTACCGCTCGCGTCCGGCCAGGCCGATGACAGCGTGCTGGTCGAGCAGGGGCGGCATCCATCAGCGGCCCGCCATCATCCCTGCGGTGAGCCGGATCAGCGCAGTGGCTCAGTACGAACTTCTCGGCTGCCGGCCACTCCTCGACCAGCCCGCGCCGTCACGGGAGGCGCTCGGTAAAGCATTGGCCGATCGCGGGGCAGTCTCCCACCGACGCCGCCGCCCGAAACCGAGCGCCAACTCCGTTCACCCAAAAACCTCGAGTTCCACCCCAGATACCTCGCCCCGGTTCTGACTCTCCTCCACCAGCACGATCCAATCGGCGGAGGGCCGACATACGGCTTTGACCTGATGGTGTGGAGCGTGCCTGGGTAAACGCGAGGACGGTACCGCCCTGCAAGCGGCTTGCGATCGTGCGCCCTAAGCGGGTTAATGCCGTCGGCGCCCTGCGATCCCTCGGCGTCGACATCTACGGCGCAGTGGTCGACCATGACGTCATGACCCGGAGGCTCCCTGGCGTGGCAGGCACTAACGGATCGGCTGAGTGAGATGCCAGGTCAGGGTCGGCCCCTCGACGTCCGTAGAAGCCGTCCCAATAACACCCTTCCTGGGGCCGAGACCGGTGCCCACTAACGCCTAATACACGGGTGATCCATCTGGCATCCGCGTACATCTCACTCAGGGTTGGAAGCCTGCGCAGATGACCTTCCTCACATGCCTCGTCTGCTCGTCGACCGCGGCCGGTGAAGTCCGGTCGAGCTCGGCCATCCGCTGCTCGACCGCTACTTGGAGTTCGTCGCCGGGCGGACACGACCCAACACGGTGCGGGCGGTCGCCTTCGACCTGAAGACCTTCTTCAGCGTCGTCGACAAATACCCTGCCGACGTCGCGGCGTGCGACGTGTTCGACTTCCTCGCCCATCAGCGCGGCGACCGGACGGTCGTGCGCATGGCGGACCGGGAGTCGGGCCTGCCGGCTCGCACCATCGCCCGGCGTCTCTCGTCGGTCTCGGGGTTCTACGCGTACCTGGTCGCTCGAGGCGAGGCCGGCGTGACACTCAACCCGGTGCCCCGCGGCCTGTCGACGCGCCGGGGCGGCGGGCGATCACGGACCGTCCCGCTGGTGCGCGTCCCCCGAACGCTGCCCAAGATCCTCGACCCCGGCGAGGTCCAGCGTCCGCTCGGGGCGCTGCGCACCGAGCGCGACCGGGCCATGGTCCTGGCCATGGTGCTGGGCGGGCTGCGCGGTTGCGAGGTCCTCGTCCGTGGTGCGTGGCCTGGCACGTGCTCGAGTGCTTCGACTACGACCTCAACGGTGACCTCGCACCATGGACCCCTCCGACTCCGTTCGCCAGCAAGCCGCACTGGCGGTTCTGGAGCTCAGTTCCAGCTTGGTCCCGGTCCGAAATGTCGGTTACCTCGACTATTGCCGCCAACGGGCCCGCGACACGCTGGCGGGCATGACGGAGGACAAGGCGGCCACACCGCTGCCACCCTCCCACCGGTACCGCGGCCAGCCGTACGCCTGGGTCATCACCAGCCTCGTGGGCCACACCACCGAGCACGGTTCGCAGATCCGGCAATACCTCACCGCAGCTGGCATCGCGCGCGGTACGCAGGTCTAGACCGAGGGCGGCACCCGCTCGGCGGCAAACTGATGAGCCCTCGGCGGCGCGCACCCACGACGGCTCCGGGTGCCGAGTTCGTGAGACATCGCTCGCCAGCTGGTGCAGCGGAGCAGGTTCCGGGTTGCCTTCTTGGGCGTGGGCCAGAATTTGGGATCGGACAAGGGGTGTGGGTGGACCATGTCGGAGGAGACGGAGGTACTCGCTGGCGTCTGGAGGACTACGGACGGGAACGGTGCCGGCGCCATGTGGTGCACGGAAAACGCCGTTCGCCCGCCGGAGCACGGGGACTGATTGCTGAGGCGGGCGCTGCGGAACCGAGTCGCGACCCTGCCCCGACCATGACCGGTCGCACCTCGCCTTCGTACTCATCAACCGGCGCGTCTGCCAAGTGCGGGGGTAGTCTCGCGGCAGCGCTCGTTCGGGGACGCGCCGAGACTCGCCGGAAGGCTGGAAGCCACCTCGAGGAAGTGGAAGTGAGCGACGTCAGCACGTTCCTCGACTCCGCCCGTGCGAGTCCGGGCGAGAAGCGAGGCGTGTGTTGAAGACGTTGCCCGATACCCCCAACCTTGACCACCTCCGCCAGCAGGCCAAGGACCTTCTGCCTCACCTGCGGACGGTGCGGCCGGGCGCCAGTCTGTCCGACGCCCAGGCGCTCGTGGCCGAGCAGTACGGCTTCCGGACTTGGCCTGACCTCAAGGCCGAGGTGGACCGCCGCACCGCCGCGACCGGACCCGTCGATGGCGATGGGAGCATGGCGCAGGCCGTCGCTGCCGCCTTTGACCTGGGCGCTCCAGCTGGACCACTGCAGGCACTGACCCGCCAGTGGGCGGGCCAAGCTTGGGCCCTCACGACCGACCGAGGCCGGTGGTTGGCGCGCCGACTCTTCGACTGGCACGAGGAGGCCGGGGTCGACAGCGAGGTGGCGCTGGCTGAGGCGGCGGTCAACGCGGGAATTACGACCCCTGAGCCGGTCCGGTCTACGACGGGGGCGATTGTCGAGCGGCTCGGCGAGGACCGCTGGCGCGTCTATACGCTCCCGCCGCTCGGGCCGGACCCGGCGCTGCCCGCTGACCCACGTCACGCGGCGGCGGCGGGACGGATCATCGGCACGGTCCATGCTCTACGGCTCACCCCTCCGGTGCCCGTCGTGCCGTGGATCTCGCACGTGCGGCCCCAGGGCCAATGGCGGGAGCTGCAACGGGCCGCGGCCCAGCATGGGTTGGGCTGGGCGGATCGCCTGGACGAAGCGATCCCCGACATCATGGACGCCTACGGGGTCGTCGAGACCCTCGAGACGGCGGGCGAGGTCGTCTTCTCGGCCTGCCA
>DATLCL010000110.1:0-13831 GCA_035526415.1 Aeromicrobium sp. | reverse complement strand
AGGAGCGGTAGCGGCGATCGTCGCCCATGTACGCCATCGAGTACAGCTGGACGAGGAACGCGACGGCCGCGGCCAGCAGGAGGACTTGCGCGGACGCCGGACTGACCAGCGTGTCCAGCGAAAGGCTCGGCAAGACGGGTCCGATGTCATTGCCCTGATACGTCCCGGACAGGTGGGTGCGCGTGCCAAGGTGCGGAATCGCCCACCAGGCCACGGCTCCCGAGACCAGCCCGGTGAGGACGACGTACGGCCAACGTCGGCCACGCAGAAGCCTCTTCAGTGGCGTCATGACACCCGCTCCACGTCGTCGACGTCGATCGTTCCGCGCGCGCGGAAGAGCGCCAGCACGATCGCGAGGCCGAGTCCGATCTCGGCCGCCGCGAGCGCGATGACATACAGCGTCAGGACCTGCCCGGTGTGCAGCTCCTCGCCCCGCCACGCGTCATAGGCGACGAGCTGCAGGTTGCCCGCGTTGAGCATCAGTTCGACGCCGATCAGCGCGAGTACGGCATTGCGACGCGCGAGCACGCCATAGACTCCGGCGCCGAACAACGCCGCGGACACCAGGAGCGGAAACAGCAGGGGCATCAGCGGTCCCCCGGTTCGGTGCCGCGGCTGATCACAATCGCCGCGATCAGGGCCACCAGCAGCACGACGCTCAGCACCTCGAAGGCGAGCACCCAGTGCGTGAAAATGGCCGTGCCCATGCTCTCCGCGGTGCCTGGACGCTTGACGTCGATGCGTTCCCCACCGAAGGCGAAGACGAACGCAGCACCCAGACCGAGGGACGCCGCCAGCGCGATGACCGCCGCCGGGCCCTGGTTCTTCGTCACTTCAGCAGATGCCTCGGCTGTCGGCCGGCGGGTGAGCATCAGCGCGAACACGATGAGGACGATCACCGCGCCGACATAGACGAGCACCTGGACCCAGGCCAGCAGTTCCGCGCCGAGCATCAGGAACGCCCCGGCCACCGAGCCGAGCGTCACGACCAGCCACAACGCGGCATGGATGAGGTGCCTACTCACGACCGCCAAGATGCCCGTTGCCACGCCGATCACGCCGAAGAGGAGGAAGAGGGTGTCGTCGATCACGGTGCCTCCCCCGGTGGGGACGGCTCGATTGCCGTTGGCACCGGCACGGTCCAGAGCCACTCCCGCAACTCGGTCTTGTCGTGCGTCAGGTCGCGGATGTCGGTGGTCGCGTATGCGAACTCCGGGGACCAGTGCAGGGCATCGAACGGGCAGACCTCGATGCAGATGCCGCAGTACATGCACAGCGACCAGTCGATGTCGAAGCGGTCGAGGACGTTCTGCTGGCGATCGCGCCCGCCCTCGGTCGTGGCCGGGATGGTCTCCTTGTGCGAGTCGATGTAGATGCACCACGACGGGCATTCGCGCGCGCAGAGCATGCAGGAGGTGCAGTTCTCCTCCTGCAGCGCGATGACGCCGCGGCTACGGGCCGGCAGGTCCGGCTTGGTGCCCGGGTACTGCGCGGTCACGCTGCGTCGCAGCAGGTTTCCGAGCGTTACCCGAAAGCCCTGCGCCAGACCGTTGCCCCAGATTCTCGTCATGCGACCACCAAAACCGTGGTGAAGGCCACCTGCAGCAGCGAGAGCGGGACGAGCACTTTCCAGGCGAGCGCGTTGACCTGGTCCTCACGCAGCCGCGGGTACGCCACCCGGGCCCAGATGACGATGAAGCCGAGCGCGAAGACCTTGAGCAGCATCCAGAGCGCGCCGACCTGATCGGACCACGGGCCAGCCCAACCGCCCAGGAACAGAACGGCGGTGAGGGCGCACAGCACGATGATCCCGGCGTACTCGGCGAGGATGAACATGCCGAATCGCATGCCGCCGTACTCGGTGAAGGGCCCGAATACGATCTCGGCGTCGGCCAGTGGTGCGTCGAACGGCGGGCGTTGCAGCTCAGCCATGCCGGCGACGAAGAACACGACGAGGCCGGGCAGCTGGGTGAGCAGCCACCACGGCGTCCACGCCTCGGCGATACCGACCAGTGAAAGCGTGCCTGCGGCCATGGCCACGCTGGACGCGGCGAGCACCATCGGGAGCTCATAGCTCATCAACTGGGCCGCGACGCGCAGGCCGCCGATGTAGCTGTACTTGTTGCTGCTTGCGACACCTGCCATCAGCGAGCCGATGACGCCTATGCCCATGACGGCGAGAACGAAAAACAGCCCGGCGCCGATGCTCGCGCCGACCAGGACCTCGCTGCCGAGGATCGGCCCGAGCGGGATGGCAACCAACGCGATGCCATACGGGACGAACGCCACGACCGGGGCCAGTGCGAAGACCTTCGGGTCGGCCGCGGTGGGTGTCACTGCCTCCTTCTGGATGAACTTCACGCCATCGGCGATGAGCTGGGCCCAGCCGTGGAACCTGCCGGCGTACATCGGGCCGAGCCGGCTCTGCATGTGCGCCATCTGCTTGTGTTCCATCTGGCCGAGGATCAGCGGCAGCGTCAGGAAGGCACCCAGGACGAGAACGACGCGGATGACGATGTCGAGGACGTCATGCATCGGAATCACCGTCGCCATCGGCTACCTGAAGCCAGTCGTCCGGGACGCCCGGCGGCGCCATCCGACGCCGACCCGGCGACCTTCCCCTGACGTCGTGATCTGACTCCCCCGGTTCCTTGGCGCCCGGCCACGGCTTGACGACGCGTGACGCCAGGACGAAGTCCTTGCGCAGCGGATGGCCCTCGAAGCCGTCGGGCAGCAGCAGCGGCTCTGGTTGTGCGCCCTCACCAAACCGGATGCCGAACATCTCGTGGGTCTCGCGCTCATGCCAGGTCGCGCCGGCGAAGACATCGGCGACGGACTGCGCGGCGACGCCGGCATCGAGGAACGTCGCCACGATCAGGCGATCCCACGGATCCGGCCGCAGCAGGTGCGCCACCAGCCGGACGCCGTCCTCCTCGTCGACGGCCGACAGCCAGTCGAAGTACGTGTACCCGTCCGCTTTCAGCCCGGCGAGCGTGTCACGCCAGGCATCCGGCTCGACAATGCGATGCCGTGGCTGGAAATCGTTTGCGGCCAGTTGCTCGGCGTCGGTCACGGCGCCTCAACACTGTGCATTTTGACGGGGGGAGCCAGCAGCGATGTCGTCGAGCGTTCGGAATAGCGTTCGGCCAGGTTCTCCTTGGCGATCTTCTCCTGCAGCGTCACGATGCCGTGCAACAGCGCCTCGGGCCTCGGCGGGCATCCGGGGACGTAGACGTCGACCGGGATGATCTGGTCGACGCCCTTGGTGACGCTGTACGAGTCCCAATAGGGGCCGCCGGAATTGGAACAGGAGCCGAAGCTGATGACGTACTTCGGCTCGGGCATCTGGTCGTAGAGCCGCTTGATGGCCGGCGCCATCTTGTCGGTGACGGTGCCCGAGATGACCATCAGATCGGCCTGGCGTGGACCGGGCGCGAACGGGATGACGCCGAGCCGAATGAAGTCGTGCCGGGACATGGACGACGCGATGAACTCGATGGCGCAGCATGCGAGGCCGAAGTTGAACACCCAGAGCGAGTAGCGGCGACCCCAGTTCAGGATGAAGCGAGCCGGCTTGGGCGCGAACCTCGTGCCGAGCCCGACCGTGGGCATCCCCAAGGGCACGAGTTGGCTGTCAGTCCCCCGCTGGCCGGTGTCAGCGTGCCAGCGGGAGGTGCCCCCATCTACCGGGTCCAACTCAGCACCCCCTTCCGCCAGGCGTAGACCAACCCGAGCAGGACGATCGCCAGGAATATGCCCATTTCGATCGCGCCTGCGACACCGAGCTCCTCGAGCACGACAGCCCAGGGAAACAGGAACACCGCGTCGACGGCGAAGACGACGTACAGGAACGCGTAGACGTAGTACCGGATGGTCGACTGGGCCCAGCCCTCACCGACCGGATCGACACCGGATTCGTAGGTGACGCCCTTCTCTCGGGCCGGCACCCGCGGACGCATGAACGCGTTGATACCGAGCATCGCTGCGGCCAGGCCCAGAGCGGCCAGAACGATTCCGCCGACGGCGGCGTAATCGTCCAGCAGCGAGCCCATGAGGTGAGTCTAGGGAACCTGCTCCTTCGCCCAACGACGCTCCAGCTCACGGAACATCGCCGGATAGACCAGCAGGTACCTGAACGGCTTGATGAGCGCCATGTATGTCCGGCCGAACATGCCGTTGGTCTTGACCAACACCGTCATCCGCACAGCGATCTGTCCATCGCCGGCCGGTACGGCGCCGAGATGCATGACTCCATGCATCGTCTTGTTCGCAATCTCGGCGGCGAACTCGTCGGGAAGCTCGTAGAGCGGGGTGAACGGCAACGCGCGGAATCGCGCCGCATCGACGGTCGCGGCGAGATCAGCAGGCAACGTGGCCCGCAAGCTGGGCACGCGGCGGCCCAGGCCGTCATCCTCGTCATCCCAGCCGAACCACTCACCCAACTTCCATCGAGCGGCGAACAGAAGGCGCACTGCGGCCGACGACGACTCGGACGTGTCCACCGACGTGATCAGGTCGACTACCTGGGGAAACTGATCGGCCCTCGCCGTGGAATCGACAGCCCACACGTCCTCCACGTGGAAGCCCTCGGTGAACTCGTGGATTCGCCACGGCCGTTCACGAAACTCTGCCTCGGGAACTCTGCGACTCATCCGACTCACGCCCTTCCATACGCTACCGTATGGATCGAACGTACGCCTGCCCCGAGGCGCTGGTCAAGAGCGGGAGGTCGCGGTGGCCAAGGTCACAACGCCACGTGAGCGCTGGGTCGAGGCCGGCCTGAGCGCGCTGACGGTCGGCGGACCCGAGGCCGTGCGGATCGAGTCGTTGGCGACGTCGCTCGGTGTGACCAAGGGTGGCTTCTACTGGCATTTCGCCGACCGCCGTGCCCTCTTGGACGAGATGCTCGACACCTGGGAACGCACCATGGTCGACGACGTGATCGCCTCGGTCGAGTCCGCCGGCGGCGACGGACGGGCTCGGCTGCGCGACCTGTTTCTCGTCGGCCAGGGCGCCACGCCACTCCTGCCGCTCGAACTTGCGGTCCGAGATTGGTCGCGCCGCGATCCAACGGTGTTGGACCGACTCACCCGGGTCGACAACCGACGCATGGAGTACTTGCGTTCCTTGTTCATCGACTTCGTCGAAGACCCGGCGGAGGTCGAAGCCCGCAGCTTCCTGGTGTTCTGCGTGTGGATCGGCCAACCCCTGATCGCTGCCGAACACGGGCGTAGAAGTCGCCGCGACGTCGTGCAGTCCGCCTTGGAACTGGCCCTGCGTTAAAGCGTCAGCCGGCGTAGGTGTCGATGATCTCCAGCGCCAGCCGACCCGCCCGGTCGACCTCGGACCGGTCACCGTAGAGCTGCCACCGGGTATTGCCCATACAGAGGTAGCTGTCGATGCGGAAGGCGTCGTCGGCCGGCGTCGTCGAGCCCGCGCTCTTCAACTCCGCTTCCAACAGGTCAAGCCATTCCCGCTTGAGCCGTTGGACCGACTCGGCCACCGGTCCATCCCGATGCCCGAACTCGACCGAGGTCGCGGCAACGAAGCACCCACCCGGAAAGACGTCGGCCTTGGTGTAGGCGACCCAATTCTCGATCAAGGCGGTGAGCCGTTCTACGCCGGCGGGCCGGTCCCAGGCCGGGCTGACGACCCACTCCTGATAAAGCCGACGCGCCTCGGCGACGGCTGCGATCTGGATCGCCTCCCGCGTTCCGAAAACCGTCAGGATGCCGCTCTTGCTCACACCGGTGACGGCGGCGAGCCCTCCGACGGTGATGGAGTCCAGACCCTCGATGGTGGCGGCCCGCGCTGCGGCGCGGGCGACGGTGCGCCGCGTGACGTCACCGCGCGCGCGGCGGCCGTCAACGTCGGTCTGGCTCATGCAGTGACTGTATACGACCGACTGGACGCAAATCACCTAGTCCAGAAGCAACGGCTCCACTGCCGGCTTGCGTGTCCATGGCCACGTCAGCAGCGCCCACGCAGCCATCGCGATCAGGATCTCAGCGAGGACATACGCCGGCCAAGGGCCCAGCAGATCGAGAGCGGACCGCTGCACCGGCTTGCCGTTGAGGTACCCGTAGTTCGTACCGACGACGAGGTTGAACACAAGCGTCACGAACAACCAAGCCAGCGTGATCACGACGGCCTGCCAGTAGGTGGTCCAGGTCGGATGGAGCTTCATCCCCCACACCACATGGATCGCCGCCCATACGACCATCAGGTGGAGCGCCCAGAACATCCACCACCGCAGACCGGGGAACGCGGTGGCCAACGCGGGCGTGAAGACAGCTTGGGTGGTGAGCGTCAGTCCCCACAGATACGTGATGGTTGCGGCCAGGCGCGACCGCGTCCAGAGCGCGATGGCGGCCACCAACCACGCCCAGTCACACAGTTGGAGCGGCAGCGATGTCTGCAGGTCCCACTCCGCGGGGGTGAACTGGAGAAGCTGCACCGGTACCGCGATGACCGTGATCGCCACGGCGAAGGCGCGGTCAAACGGCCGGCGCGTCCATCGGCCGAACGCGAGGAACGCGACGACCCCCACCGCCAGGACGGCGAGGACGGCAAGATGCGAAGGCCCGTAGGGCACGAACGGAGCGGCAAGCACGGGAATAGCGTCCCACTCGAGAGCGTCGTAACGGGGAACGTCAGGCTTCGCGGGAGACGAGCCGGTCGCAGACTTCGTGAAGCGCGTCGGTGGGTTCGCCCGCCGGCAGACTGCTCAGCAGCCCGCGCGCCGAGTCGGCTTCGGCCTGGACGTATGCCCGTGCCTCGTCCATCGCCGAATGTTGACGCAACGCCGCAAGAACCTCGGCAACCTCGGCGTCGTCGGTGATCGGTGCCGACAGCGCGCGCACGAGATCGGCATCGGCCGCGTTCGTTGACCGGCGAGCCAGGAGCGTGGGCAGCGTCGGAACACCTTCGCGCAGGTCGGTTCCGGGGGTCTTGCCAGAGTCGTCCGCGTCGCTGGCGATGTCGATGACGTCGTCACTGAGCTGGAACGCCACTCCGATCCGCTCGCCGAACTCGGTCACCGTCGACACGACGTCCGGCGACGCGCCGGAAAGGTGTGCCCCGTAGTAGGCCGAAGTCGCGATGAGCGAGCCGGTCTTGTCCGCCACGACGCTCAGATAGTGCTCCAGCGGGTCTTCCTCCGGCCGGGGGCCGATGGTCTCGCGGACCTGCCCCTTGACGAGACGCGCGAACGTCCGCGCCTGGACGCCGACCGCGTCCGGCCCGAGGGTGGCCGTGACCTCGGACGCGTGCGCGAAGAGAAAGTCGCCGACCAGGATTGCGAGGGAGTTGTCCCACCGGCTGTTCGCTGTCGCGGCACCGCGGCGCATCGTGGCCTCGTCCATCACGTCGTCGTGATACAGCGTCGCCAGGTGGGTGAGCTCGACCGCCGAGCCGGCCGGGATGACGTGCGGATGGTCGGGATCGCCGAACTCAGCGCACACGAGCACGAGCATGGGACGGAAACGCTTGCCACCGGCGTTCAGCAGGTGAGCCGCGGCCTCGGTGATGAACGGTTCGTCACTGGTGATGATCTGCTTGAGGTGCGCTTCGACCGCGGCCAGCCCATGGGCCACGCGAGTCTGCAGATCCCCCACCGTCTTGCTCCCTCTCATCGGGCACTCTTCAGCGGACGAAGAGTCCGGCATGCTGGGCGAACTCAAGCGCTGGGCCCGGGACGAGTCCCAGTCCGAGGGTCACGATCGCAGCTGCCCCGATGACCACCGTAGTCAGCAGGCTCGGCACGGCGACGTCCGGGCCGCTGCCGACCGGCTCGGTGAAGAACATCAGGACGATGACGCGGGCGTAGAAGTAGGCGGCGACGGCGCTGGCGAGCACAGCGACAACCACCAGCGGCCAGAAGCCCCCGGACAGGGCGGTGGAGAACACGGCCATCTTTCCGACAAAGCCGCTGGTGAGCGGGATGCCGGCAAACGAGAGGAGGAACAGGGCAAAGGCACCGGCGAGCACGGGAGCCTTCTGGCCCAGCCCGGCCCAGCGGGCGAGGTAGTTCGCCTCGCCACCACCATGGCCGCTGCTGTCGCGCACGAGTGTGACCACGGCGAAAGCGCCGATGGAGGCGACGCCGTAAACCGCCAGGTAGAAGAGGATGGCTGACACCGAGCTGATCCGGCCCGCTGCGGCGAAGGCGCCGGCGATACCAACCAACAGGAAGCCGGCGTGGGCCACCGACGAGTATCCGAGCATCCGCTTGACGTCGGTCTGGGCGATCGCGACCAGCGACCCGAGCAGCATCGTGATCACCGCGACGGCCAGGATCAGCGGACGCCAGTCCCCTGCCGCGCCACCGAACGCAACGAAGAGCACCCGCATCAGCGCCACGACGGCTGCCGCCTTGGTGCCGGCAGCCATGAACGCGGTCACCGGCGTCGGTGCGCCTTGGTAGACGTCAGGCGTCCACGCGTGAAACGGAACGGCGCCGATCTTGAACAGCAGGCCGACCGACATGAGCCCGATGGCGGCCAGCAGCAGCGCGCGGCCATCGGCGCGGGTGGCCACGGCCTGATCCAGGTCAGCGAGTCGGACGCCGCCGGCGTAACCGTATGCGAGCGCGATGCCGTAAGCGAAGAAGGCCGACGAGAATGCGCCGAGCAGGAAGTACTTGAGCGCCGCCTCCTGGCTGAGCAACCGGCGGCGCCGGGCCAATCCGCACATGACGTAGAGCGGGAGCGAAAGAACCTCCAGCGCGACGAACAGCGTCAGCAGGTCGTTGGCCGTCGCGAAGACCATCATCCCGAGCAGGGCGAACATCGCCAGCGGGAAGATCTCGGCATGTTCCAGCCGCGCCGCTCGGGCCTCGGCCTCACCCGGAGAGCCTGGCGCGTCAGCCGCACGGCCGGTGAATGCGCTGAGGCCACCTTCGAGCCGACGTTCGGCGAACAGCGCGATCGAGAGCAGGGCAAACACGCTCAACATGGCCCACGTCAGGACACCCGGTCCGTCCACCGCGAGTGCGCCTTCGGTCGAGATCTGTCCGCGTCCGACTCCTGCAACCGGGCGCAGGTGGGCGTAGACGTAGAGCGAATCGGCCAAAGTGGCCAGGGCGGTCGCGAAGGCGACGACCGCCTGCACGCCGAACCGGTGCTTGCGCGAGACGAAAGCCTCCACCAACGTGCCCAGGACGGCGCCACCGCTGACGATCAGGATCGGCGCGATCAGGGCGTACTCCACGACTGGCGCTTGGATCGGCGTCATTCGTGACCCTCCTCGGCCTGCGGCGCAGCTGGATAGTGCGGGGTCTTGGGCGCGGGGTCCCCGGCACCGATGCGCGACAGCGTTGCGTCGACGGCAGGGTTGATGACATTCAAGAGCGGCTGCGGGAAGAACCCGAGCCCGACCATGAGCACGATCGCCGGCGCAAGGGACGCCATCTCCAGCGGGTTCAGGTCACGGATGCCGGCGTTGTCCTCACGCAGCGGACCGGTCATCGTCCGCTCGAACATGACAAGGATGTAGATCGCGGCGAGCACGATCGCGAGGACCGACACGATGGCCGCAACCGGGTACCGCGTGTAGGTACCGGCCATGACCATGAACTCCGAGACGAACGGCGCCAGGCCGGGCAGCGACAGACTCGACAGGCCGGCAACCAGGAGGAGGCCGGTCAGGACCGGCGCCACCTTCTGCACCCCGCCGAAGTCGGCGATGCTCGCGGACCCGCGGCGAGCGATCAGGATGCCGGCGACCAGGAACAGCGCGGCCGTCGACAGTCCGTGGTTGAACATGTAGAAGGTCGCGCCGGCGGTCGACGTCGACGTCAGCGCGAACAGGCCGAGAATGATGAAGCCGAAGTGCGACACCGACGTGAAGGCGATCAAGCGCCGCAGATCGTCCTGGCCGATGGCGAGGAGCGCACCGTAGACGACGCTGATGACGGCCAGCGTGACAATGACCGGCGTGGCCCACTCGGCGGCGTCCGGGAACAGGCCTAAACCCCACCGCAGCATGCCGAAGGTGCCGACCTTGTCGATCACGCTGACCATCAGGACGGCAGTCGACGGCGTTGCCGACGCGGCCGCGTCGGGCAGCCAGGTGTGAAACGGGAACAGCGGGGCCTTGATGGCGAATGCGGCCATGAAGCCGAGGAACAGCAGTCTTTCCGCGCCGGCCCCGATGTGGAGCCCGGTCAGGTCGGTGATCAGGAAGGAGGCGCTGCCGTCCCGGCTGGACAGGAAGTACAGGCCGATGATGCTGGCCAGCATCAGCAGGCCGCCCAGCAGGTTGTAGATGAGGAATTTCACCGCGGCATAGGTCTTGTTCCCGGTCCCATAGGTGCCGATCAGGAAGAAGATCGGGATGAGCGTGGCCTCGAAGAGGGCGTAGAAGAGGCCGGCGTCCATCGCCGAGAACACGCCGAGGGCGAGACCTTCGAGGCCCAGCATCCACGCCAGGTAGCCGTGGAACCTCTGCCCGTCCGGAAGCAGGTCGTCCCATGCCGCGAGCAGGACGATGGGCGTCAGGATCGTGGTGAGCAGGATCAGCGTGAGGCCGATGCCGTCGACGCCAAGGGCGTAGTACACGCCGAACGACTTGACCCAGAGGTGCTTTTCGACGAGCTGGAATCCGCCCTCGCCGAGGTCGTACTGGGTCAGCATGGCCAGCGCGCCAGCGAGCGTGGCCAGGCTGAAGGTGGCGGCGACGATCTTCGCGAGCCGTTCGTTCGAGCGCGGTACGACGCCGAGCACCAGCGCGCCGACCAGCGGCGTGACCATCAGGGACGTGAGGATCATGCGAGCGTCACCGCCAGGAGGGTCGCGAGGACGACCAATGCGCCCGCCAGCATGCTGAGCGCGTAGCTGCGCACGAACCCGTTCTGCAGCCTGCGCAGTGTGTCGGCCGCGTCGCCGAGCCGCTCGGCCACCCCCGCCACAAAGCCATCCAGGCCGGCGCCGTCGACGTAGACCAGCGTGCGGACCAGATGACGCGTCGGTCGGACGACGAGTGCGTCGTTGACCGCATTGCCGTACAGCTCGGTCCGGCCGGCGCGGGTGAAGAGCGAGACGCTCGAGTCGGCCGGTGTCTCGCCCGGGATGGCGCGGGCCGCATACATCCGCAGTCCCAGCAGGATGCCGAGCGCGACGACCGCCAGGACGACGAGGCTGATCGCCCACGCCGGCGCGGGCAGGTGATGCTCATGCGCCGTTCCGGTGACCGGCGCAAGCCAGTCGGTGATCCACCCGCCGATCGCCAGAGCGCCGCCGAACGCAGAGAGTCCGGCCAAGGCCACCAGCGGAAGCGTCATCACCCGCGGCGACTCGTGCGGATGCACGTCGTCCTGCCACCGCTTCTGGCCGAGGAAGGTCATCGCGAACAGGCGGGTCATGTAGAACGCCGTGACGCCTGCGCCGATCAGTGCACCGAGCCCAGCCCACCACGACTGCGCGAGCGCGGCCTCGATGATCTTGTCCTTCGACCAGAAACCGGCGAACGGCGGGACGCCGATGATCGCGAGGTAGCCAAGCGCAAACGTCACGAACGTCACCGGCATGGCTGTGCGAACAGCGCCGTAGTGCCGCATGTCGACGTCGTCATCCATACCGTGCATGACCGAGCCGGCGCCGAGGAACAGGTTGGCCTTGAAGAAGCCGTGCGTCAGCAGGTGGAAGATCGCGAACGCGTAGCCGGCCGGGCCGAGGCCGGCCGCGAGCATCATGTAGCCGATCTGGCTCATCGTGGACCCAGCCAGCGCCTTCTTGATGTCGTCCTTGGTGCAGCCGATCCAGGCACCAGCGATCAGCGTCAGGAGTCCGACGATCACGACTGCGGTGCGCGCCGTCTCGGACGCATCGAACACGCCGTTCGACCGGACCACGAGGTAGACGCCGGCCGTCACCATCGTCGCCGCGTGGATCAGCGCAGACACCGGCGTCGGGCCTTCCATGGCGTCGAGCAGCCAGGCCTGCAGCGGCACCTGCGCCGACTTGCCACAGGCGCCCAGCAGGAGGAGCAGGCCGAGCATCGTCGCGATGCCGCCAGACGCGGTGGACGCGGATGCGTTGACGTCACTGATGACGGTCGTGCCGAACTGGGCGAACGCCGTCATGATCGCCAAGGCCATGCCGATGTCGCCGACGCGATTGATGACGAACGCTTTGGTGGCCGCCTGTGCGGCCGAGTTCTTGTGCTGCCAGAAGCCGATGAGCAGGTAGGACGCCAGGCCGACGCCCTCCCAGCCGAGGAACAGCACCAAGTAGTCCGAGGCGAGAACGAGCGTCAGCATCGCCGCGATGAAGATGTTGAGATAGGCGAAGAACCGGCGACGCCGCGCGTCCTTCTCCATGTAGCCGATCGAGTAGACGTGAATCAGCGTGCCGACGCCGGTGATGAGCAGGACGAACAGCGCGGACAGCTGGTCGAACGTGTACGCCATGTCGACGTGGAACGGGCCGGCGTGGATCCAGGTGAACAGCGTCTTGCTGAAGGTCCGGTCCGCCTCGGGACGGCCGAGCAACTGGATGAACGCCCCGAGCCCGACGAAGAACGAAGCGGCCGAGGCGAGCGTGCCGATGAGGTGGCCGAACCTGTCAGCCTCCTTGCCCCACACCAGGAGACCCAGGCCGGAGATCAGCGGGATGGCTACGAGCAGCCATGCGTAATCGAGCATCACACCGCCTAGAGCTTGAGGAGGTTCGCGTCGTCGACCGAGGTCGTCCGCCGCGTGCGGTAGATGGACACGATGATGGCGAGGCCGACGACGACCTCGGCGGCTGCGACAACCATGACGAAGAAGGCCGCGACCTGCCCGTCGAGGGTCCCGTACTGATGGGAGAACGTGACGAACGCCAGGTTGGTGGCATTGAGCATCAGCTCGATGCACATGAACACGACGATCGCGTTGCGGCGAACCAGCACGCCGGCGGCGCCAATCGTGAACAGCAGCATCGAGAGGGTCAGGTACTCAGTCATCGGCGGACCCTCCCTCAAGCTGCTTCGAGAACTCGTCAACGTCGTCGTCGTAACCGTCGCGACGCTGGCCCCGGGCGACGAGGCTGGCCGAGATTGACTCCTCCAGCGGTGTGCCGTCGGGCAGCAGGGCCGGCGTGTCGACCGCGTTGTGCCGCGCGAAGACCCCCGGGGTCGGCGGATTGCCCGGGTGCTTGCCGGACTCGGCGTAGTCGCGCATCCGCTGCTGCGACAGCGCGGCCTGCGTCGGCCTGGCGCTCAGCCGCTCGCGGTGTGCGAGCACCATGGCGGCGAGTACGGCCGTGATGAGCAGCGCACTGGTCAGCTCGAATGCCAGAACGTATGGGCCGAAGAGCAGGGCCGCCAGGCCTTCGACGTTGGGCTGGTTGCCGAACCCACGGGGGGTGCCGGTGACCGTCTGGGCCACGCCGGTGATCGCCAGCACACCGAAAAGCACGATGACGACGAAGGCGGCTCCGCGCTGGCCGCGGATCGTCTCGCGCATGGCGTCGGTGGTCTCCACGCCGACCAGCATCAGCACGAAGAGGAACAGCATCATGATCGCGCCGGTATACACGATGACCTGCACGGCAAAGAGGAACGGCGCGCCCTGCGCCGCGTAGAGCACCGCCAAGCTGAGCATGACCACGGCCAGGCAGAGCGCACCATGCACCGCCTTGCGCGAGAACACCAGTCCGAACGCGGCGAGCACCATCAGCGGCGCCAGGATCCAGAACGCCGTCATGCCGGATCCCCGAAGTCGACCAACGGAGCGTCGGGGTTCAGCCGGTAATAGTCCCCGTCGTCCTCGCCGAGCCGCATCGGGTGCGGCGGCTGCTCCATGCCTTCCTGCAGCGGAGCAAGCAGGTCCTCCTTGGTCCAGATGAGG
>DATLCL010000093.1:0-21711 GCA_035526415.1 Aeromicrobium sp. | reverse complement strand
GTCGCCATGGTCGATGAGGAGAATGCCGAGATCGCGGCCCGCTTCGTACAGCGCGGACGCTCGCGCGCCATCGCCGTCCGGCTCGAGCTGCGGCACAACCATCGGCATGTCGCCCAATGGCTGTGCACCGCAGTTGCGTGGGGCTAGCTGTCCTTAAACAGCGAGGTGACCGAGCCGTCCTCGAACACCGCGGCCGTGGCCTGCGCCAGCAGCGGGGCGATTGACAGCACAGTCAGCTTGTCGAAGCGCTTGTCATCTTCGAGCGGAAGCGTGTTGGTGACAACGATTTCGCAGGCCGAGGAGTTCTTGAGCCGGTCGACGGCTGGGTCGGAGAAGACCGCGTGCGTCGCCACGACGACGACGTCCTGCGCGCCGGCCTCCATCAACGCCTCGACGGCCTGCACGATCGTGCCGCCGGTATCGATGAGGTCGTCGACGAGGATGCAGGTGCGGCCCTCGACCTCGCCGACCACGCGGTTGGCCTTGGACTCGTTCGGCTTGCGCGGGTCGCGGGTCTTGTGGATGAACGCCAGCGGCGCCTGCAGCTGGTTCGCCCACGATTCGGCGACCTTGATCCGGCCGGCGTCCGGTGAGACGACGGCCAGCTCGCGCCGGCCGTACTTCTTCCTGACGTGGCGGGTGAGGATCGGCATCGCCAGCAGGTGATCGACCGGGCCGTCGAAGAAGCCCTGGATCTGGGCCGTGTGCAGGTCGACCGTCATCAACCGGTCGGCGCCGGCCGTCGTGAACAGGTCGGCCATGAGGCGCGCCGAAATGGGTTCACGGCCGAGGTGCTTCTTGTCCTGGCGGGCGTAGCCGTAGAACGGCAGGATGACCGTGATGCGCTTGGCGGACGCGCGCTTGAGCGCGTCGACCATGATCAGCTGCTCCATGATCGCGTCGTTGATCGGCGCGGTGTGGCTCTGGATGACGAAGGCGTCGCAGCCGCGCACCGACTTGTCGAAGCGGACGTAGATCTCGCCGTTGGCAAAGTCGTAGGCGGTGGTCGGGATGAGTTCTGTCTCGAGGAGCTCGGCGACTTCCTCGGCCAGCGTGGGATGAGCCCGGCCGCTGAAGAGCATGATCGTCTTCGTCGGCGTCCTCTTCAGCAGGCTACTCACCGGCGTCATCCTTCTGTTCGCTCACGGCGTCCGCAGCGGACACGACCGCGTCATTTGCGGCTGCCGCCGCGGCGGTACCTGCCCGGTTGGCCGGCACCCACCCCTCCATGGTCCTCTGCGGACCGGCACTCGTGGCCAGCGCCCCCGGCGGGACGTCTTCTCGGACGACGGTCCCGCCGCCGGTGTACGCGCCGTCGCCGATTGTCACCGGCGCGACGAAGACGTTGTTCGAACCGGTGCGCGCATGCTTGCCCACCTTCGTGCGGTGTTTGCTGACGCCGTCGTAGTTGGCCACGATCGTCCCGGCGCCGACGTTGGCTCCCTCGCCGATCTCGGCGTCGCCGACGTATGACAGGTGCGGCACCTTGGCTCCGGCGCCGAGCTGGGCGTTCTTCGTCTCGACGAAGGTCCCGATCTTGCCGTCGGCACCGACCTCGGTGCCAGGGCGCAGATAGGCGAACGGCCCGATGGATGCGCCGGCGCCGACGACGGCGTCGCTGGCGTGGGTGCGGACAATCGTCGCGTCCGCGCCGACCTCGACGTTGCGCAGCGTGGTGTCGGGCCCGACGGTCGCGCCGGATGCGACGACGGTCGCACCGAGCAGCTGCGTACCCGGGTGGAGCGTCACGTCTGGGGCGAGGACGACGGCCGAGTCGATCCACGTCGTCTCTGGATCGACGATCGTGACACCTTCGCTCATCCAGTGCGTGGTGAGCCGCCTGTTGAGTTCGCGACCGAGCTGGGCGAGCTGGGCGCGATCGTTCACGCCCTGGGTCTGCCAGACGTCCTCGAGTACGTGGGCCCCGACCGGGAGCCCGTCCTCAACAGCGAGGCCGACGATGTCGGTCAGGTACAGCTCGCCTTGGGCGTTGGACGGCGCGAGGCGCGCCAAGGCATCCCGGAGAAACTTGGCGTCCACCGCCACGACGCCGCTGTTGACCTCGCAAATTGCCCGCTCGCTGTCAGCGGCGTCCTTGTCCTCGCGGATCGCCACGACGAAGCCGTCCGCGTCACGGACGATGCGGCCGTAGCCGTCCGGGTCGTCCAGTTCGGCGGTGAGGATCGTGACGGACTGGCCGGTCGAACGGTGGTCATCGAGAAGGGCGGCCAGTGTCGCGCTGGTCAGCAGCGGTACGTCGCCATATGTGACCAGCACGGTGCCATCCAGCGCAGGGCCATCAGTGCCAAGCGCCTCGAGGGCGATCTGCACGGCGTGGCCGGTGCCCCGCTGCTCGTCCTGGATCGCCTCGATGACGCCGAGGTCCAGGTCCGCGATGGCCGCCGAGACCTGCTCACGTCCATGGCCGACGACGGCCACCGTCGTGCCGGCACCGACGCCACGCACCGCCAGCAGGGCGTGGGCGATGAGCGGTCGACCGGCGATCTCGTGGAGGACCTTGGCGCGGGTGGACTTCATCCGTGTCCCCGCGCCTGCGGCGAGGACGATGGCCGTCACGGCGGGATCGATGGATCCGCCGGCACCCGTGTCAGTCACGGTCCCAGCGTATCGGCCAATTGACCTGCGCCGGGAGGCCGACAGCCGTGCACTTGACGGTCTACGTCAGTCCTAGTTGTCGCTGTCGCTTTCGCTGTCGCTGTCGCTGTCGCTATAGCTGCTATCACTGTCGACGTCGCTCTCGTCGCCTTCATCCTCGTTGGTGGAGTCGGAGTACGAGTCCGAGTCTTCGGCGTCGTCCGAGGGCGATTCCGACGGCGTCGGAGACGGTGTCGCGGACTCCACGTCTTCGACAGCAGCCGCGCCGGGCCCGCTGGTCGCCGAAGACGGGGACGGCAGCAGGTTGCCATCCCCCCGGCCCGTGAGCAGATAGGCACCGATTACGGCGATCGCAATGCCGATCATGACGATCGTGCGGGGTTTCAGGTTCATCACGTTCTCTCCAAGCAGGAAGGTCCAAGTGTACGTACGCCACGCACGCCGCGCAGGCGATGCTTTGTGCACCGTGCCGCATGACACGGCAGCGGGTTGGTGGCACGATCAAGCCGGCATCAAAGGGCATCAACGGGAGACTTCATGAACGAAACGGCGGACTTCATCATCGTCGGAGCCGGTTCGGCGGGAGCGGTCATCGCCGCCCGTCTGAGCGAGGATCCGGCGACCCGGGTGATCCTGGTCGAGGCCGGTGGGCGACCCCCGGAAGCCGAGATCATGCCGGCAGCGTGCCCGGTCCTGCAGGTCAACCCAGAAACCGACTGGATGTTCACCGGTGATCCGGGCAAGGCCGGCAAGGGACTCGTCGGAGGCCGCATGTTCGCACCCCGCGGCAAGATGCTCGGCGGCTCGTCCGGGATCAACTACATGGCCTATGTCCGTGGCCATCCCGGCGATTTCGACGCCTGGGCTGCCGGCGGCGCCGACGGCTGGAGCTACGCCGACGTCCTGCCGTACTTCCGCAAGAGTGAACACCTCGTTCCGTCCGGCGACGTCCCGATCGACTCCGAGGCACATGGCACCGACGGCCCGCTGGGTGTTTCGGTGCGTCAGCCGGTCATTCCCGGTGCCGAGGCATTCGTCAAAGCGGCCAGCGAGGCCGGCATCCCGGTCGGCGACTACAACGGCCGCGACCGCGGCGGGCCCACCGGTGCCGTCTCGCTGATGCAGACGACGACGCTGGCCGGCAAGCGGTCCAGCACCTTCCACGCCTTCCTCGAGGGCAAGCCGGAGACCCGGCCGAACCTGATGATCGTCACCGAGGCCCAGGCGACACGCATCGTGCTCGAGGGCGAGCCCGGCTCGCTACGGGCGACCGGCGTCGAGTACGTCGGTACCGACGGCGAGACCCACGTGCTCCAGGCGCGCAACGAGGTCATCATCAGCGCCGGAGCGTTCCAGTCGCCGCAGCTGCTCATGCTGTCCGGGATCGGCCCGGCCGATCACCTGGCCGAGGTCGGCATCGACTGCGTCGTCGACGCCCCCGAGGTCGGTCAGAACCTGAAGGACCACCTGCAGCTGGGCCTCTACTTCGACGCCGCCGGGCTCGGAGTCTCCATGGGTGCGTTCGGGGTGGCGATGGGCCCGGATGCCTTGCGTGCGCCGGCTGGCCCCTTGCCCGCCGACCCCGCTGACGACGCCCACCTGCCACCCGAATTGGCCGCCCTCAAGACCGAGGCCGAGCGTCAGCTCACCGAGTGGGCAACCACCGGTACGGGCCTGGTGTCGTCGTCGCTGTACGACGCGAGCGCGTTCTTCTCGACCGGACTCGGCGACGAGCACACCCACGATGCCCAGATCGGCCTGTTCGCGTGCGGCTACAACGCCGACATCCTTCGTGGGCTGCTTCGCATCGACACCGACGCCTACTTCGACGATCCGGAGGCGACGTTCGCCCCAACCGCCGAGAACATGATGATCCTCGCCAACCCGGTCCAGCCGCACAGCGTCGGCGAGATCCGGTTGAGTAGCGCGAACCCACTCGACGCACCTGCCATCCGGTTCAACTACTACGACGACCCACACGACCTCAAGGTCATCACAGCGATCTACCGCAAGTGCCTGGAGATCCAGCAGCGGCTCCGCAAGGAGCATGGCGCGGGGCCGGTGCTCGTGCCAGCGGCGCTCGCCGCCAAGCACGGTCACACGCCGGGTGCCGACATGAGCGACGAGCTCATCCAGGACTTGGCACTGCATTACTCGTGGAGCGTCTACCACCCGACGAGCACGTGCAGGATCGGCTCAGTCGTGGACCCGGAGCTTCGGGTACTTGGTGTTCAGGGCCTACGCGTGGCCGACGCGAGCGTCATGCCCGACATCGTCAGTGGCAACACCAATGCCGCCTGCATCATGATCGGCGAGAAGGCGGCCGAACTGATCGGCCGTGAGTACGAGCTGGGGCTGGACGATTACGTCGGCTGAGGCGTCAGCCGCGGCCGTGGCCGTTGCCGTGGCCCTTGCCGGGCTTGCTGTCCCACTTTGAGTCGCCGGACGATGCGAAGTCGTCGCTTGAGTCGTTGGGCGCCTGCCACCTAGGCGCATCGTCGCCACCCCCGTCCTTCGATTCGACCGAGGGTGAGGCGGACGGGTCTGCGGACGGCGCACTCTGCTTCGCCTCAACATGCTCAACGGCAGCGGCGCCTGGGTTGACGCGCGCTGGGACCAGAGGCTGCGGCCGGGACGCTGGATCGGCGGCGTTCGACGCGACCAGTCCAGCGATGACGATCGCGATGACCACAAGTCCGGCGATCGTGATCGAGCGAGGGTCGAACCCTGCGGTTGGGGCGTCGTCGTCCCACTGGGCTTCGTCGAGCTCCTGCGTATCTTCGTCCCAATGGGATTCACGCGGAATGGGCTCAAAGATGGACATCGTCTCCCCCGAGATCGATAGGCCTTGCAAAATCGAACGGCGATCTAACGTCGGATGTTACGCGCAGTTTAACGACTCCGCGGACGCGGGCCCGTGGAGCCGCCGGACTGTTCCGACTAACTCACCTTGGCCATCGGCGCTGGCAGGCGAGCCAGCAGCGCCTGGTACGCACGCCGTACATCGGCCTCGTCGTGGCCGTAGTCCCGCACGCACGCACCAATGGCCGAACGCAGCAGCCGGAGCTCCTCGTCGTTCAACTCGAGCGTGTACATATACCCAGATTAGATCCGTAGGGGGCCCTGGCAAAGCGTCGCGGCCCCATCAGAGCGGGTCGGCGAGGATCAGCTCGGTGTTGCGGTCACGGCTCGACCCCTGCCGGTCGCGGTACGCCGGGTCGTTGTAGCTGAGCTCCCGGTACAACGACGCCAGGCCGGGCAGCGACAGGTCGTCGTAACCGGTTTCGAGCGGGGAGTCGGCGTCGATCATCGTGGTGAACAGCGACACCGTGCCGTCACGGTTACGTGCGACCTCGATCACGCGCGCCTGCTGGGGAGCGTCGATGTGCGACGCAGAGTTGATCTCCCAGAAGGACTGCCGCGGGTTCCTCGCCGCGTGCGCAGTAATGCGGTTGTGGTGCGTGTGGCCGTTTATCCAGGCGAGCACGTTCGGGAAACGGTGCAGCAGGTCGACCAGTTCGCTGCCGCTGTGACGCTCCTCGCCCGGCGTGCGGGGATCCGAGGCGAGGTTGGCCATCATTTCCGACGGGTGGTGGGTGAAGACCAGGACGTAGCTGTCACGCGCCCTCTCCAACTCGCGCGCCAGCCAGGCCCACTGGGTCGAGCCGATGGACCCGTCGATGCCACCAGCCTGGTTCGTTGAATCAAGACTGATCGCGACCACCTGCGGGGCGAGCCGGTGACCGTAATACAGCGTCGCCGCATCGGCGTCGCGGCTGTATCCGTGGCCGACGGGCCCGGCGCCGGCGTAGCGATCGTCGTACAGCAGGCGGACGTATTCAGTGCCCGTGAACGGCAGGCGCCGCTCGTCTGCGTGCACCGTTCGCGTGGTGCCCGCGGTCGCGATGTCCCAGATGAGGGCACCGACGTCGTCGCCGGCCTTCACGGTGGCAAGTTGCATGGCGAGCAGGACCGGGAGGTCGCCACGCGCGGAGAAGATCTTGCGCTCGCCGCCGCTCCACTCCTCGACGTACGCCCTGTTTTCGAGCATGCCGTTGGCCACGACGTCGTGGTTGCCCATGGTCAGCAGCCACGGCACGTTCAGGCCGGGCGTGACGAACGCCTGGGTGCTCGCCTCGATCAGGCCGGGGACAAGAGGGAAGCCGAGGTTCTTGTAGCGGTCGTGCGCGGTGGACTCCGGCTGCCAGTACTCCGAAAGCCCCGACGCCGCGACACCCTCGAATGCACCGGCGTCGCCGCTGTCCGGGCGAACGGTACCGCCGGCGAGCAACGTAAGCAGCCACTCCAACTCGTTGCCGGACTGGTTGTCGGTGTTGTCGCCGGTGCTCATCACCGCGTCGATCGGCCGCCCGGTTGCCGGGCCGCCCGGCAACGTGTTGATCCGCTGGACGAGCGCCGCCGTCCCGTGTACGCCGAGCAGCTCTTGCGGACGGTGCGCCGTCGCATTGATCCGGTCGATGTACTCAAAGCGCATGGGGTTCTGCACGTCAGTGATGTGCAAGTCCGAGACCTGGACGACCGTCGCCAGCGCCTCCCGTCGGTCCTCTCGGCCGCGGTGGGCGGCGGCCAAGTCCTGACGCAGCTGCATTCTCCACGGAGCGCCGGTTCGCAGCTGCCGATAACCCGGCCCGGACCCGCGGACAACGGTGGACTCCAGCGTCGTCCCGGCCAAGTAGTTGACCTGCGGACGTAGACCCCGGTCGAGGAGCACGGCGGTCGGCCAGAGTGCGACGGCTCCAGTTGCTGCTCCGGCCTGCAGCAACCGCCGACGCGACAGCGTGACCACGCCTGAACTGTGACGGTGGTGCCCCCCAGGTTCGGCATCGCCCGCATGGATGTCACGTGAAGGTTCGAATGCGCCTGGGCGAACGAGTTCACCCGGCGGTCATCCGGCCTTCACATCTCTCTGACCAGCAGGTTTATCAGTGCTTCAGGCTGGGGTCCCAGCGGTTGGCGATGAGCTTGAAGCTCGGCAGGTCCTCCAGCGACGTCATCGCCTCGTAGATCCGCTCGTAGGTCGTCGACGAGATCCGCCACTTCCCGTCGGGATCCTTGCGGTACGTGTCCTCGTAGTAGCCGCCCCCGCGGATCTGAATCTTGAAATCCGGGACGATCACGGTGTCCTCGAACGCCCACGAGCCCGATGCCACCTCACCGTCCACCGTGATCTGCGGGTGGCTGCCGATGTGGATCGAGATGACGCTCGTACTGAGGTTTTCCGACATGTAGGCGACCACGTCGTCGCGGCTGTCGAAGTGCAACGGCTCGGACATGGCCTGCGTTCCGTACCGGGCGCTGATGTCCTCAGCCAGGCAGTCGGCGAACTCGTCCCACTCCTTCAGGTCGAGAGCGCGGAAGTAGCGGTACTTCAGTTGGCGAATTTCTTCGAGAGCGACAAGGTCCATACCGGAATAGTAGAACCTGTTCTAGTTCAACCGGAGGGCTTCTCGGACATCAGGGGACGAGCACGACCTTGCCGACGTTCTTGCGCTCATGAATGAAGCGATGGGCGTCCGCGGCCTTGTCGAAGGGGAACGCAGCCGCGACGACCGGCTGGTATGCGCCGGATTCGAAGCCCTCTGTGATCGGTTCCATCAGACGGCTCAGGCTGCCCTCCCGCTCCCACCAGTGCAGCATGTTGAGGCCGAACACGCCCTTGTTCTCGTTGAGGATCATCAGGCTCTTCCACCACGGCATCGTGGCTGTCGTCATCTTGGCGACACCCTTGAGAAGGCCGGGCAGGTTTCGCTTCTCGCCGGTCTGGACCTCGCTGAGCCCGTAACAGATCAGGCGCCCGCCTGGCCGCAGGATCTTGTAGTCCTTGCGGAAGCTCGACGGCCCGATGGCGTCGAACGCAACATCGACGCCTTCGTCGTTGGTCAGGCGCATGACGACCTCGGCGAAGTCCTCGTTGCGGTAGTCGATCGCGTGGTCCACGCCGAAGCCGCGGATCGCGTCGTGCTTGGACGGCGATGCAGTGCCGAAGACCTCCGCGCCGAGGCTCTTGGCGATCTGTGTGGCGGAGATTCCGACGCCACCTGCCGCGGCGTGAATCAGGACGCGGTCGCCGGCGCGAAGCCCGCCCATGATGACCAGCCCCGCGTAGGCGGTTCCGTAGTTGACCGGAATCGCCGCGCCTTGTTCGAAGCTGAGCCCGGCGGCCAACGGAAAGACGTCGGCGATCTTCGATACGACCAACTCGGCCTGGCCGCCGAACTTCGTTCCGCCGACGACCCGGTCGCCGACCTGATACTCAGTAACACCCTCGCCGAGCGACTCGACGACGCCGGCGACCTCGTAGCCGACGACCGACGGCGTCTTCGGGGCGTCGGGGTACATCCCGGTGCGCGCCAGTAGGTCGGCGAAGTTGATGCCCGCGGCCTTGACGGCGATCCGGATCTCTCCGGGCCCGGCAACGGGGTCGGGACGCTCCTGGACTTGGAGCACCTCGGGCGGACCGTGCTTCGTGATGACGACGGCTCTCATGGCCGTGAGCGTACTGCGGCGAGGGCGCTACCGGGATTCGATCGCTGCCAGAATGACTGCCGCCATGGCCGCGACGTCGCCGTCGCCGGGAGTGACCCGAACATCTGGCTTGCGTGGCGCTTCATAAGGCGCGTCGACGCCGGTGAAGTGCGGGATCTCCCCCGCCCTGGCACGTGCGTACATTCCCTTCGGGTCGCGTCTCTCGCACACCTCCAGCGGAGTGTCGACGAAGACCTCGACGAAGCGCAACCCGTCGGCCTCGTGTGCGGCACGGACCTGGTCTCGTGCTTCACGGTCGGGAGAGACCAACGCCGCGATGGCCACAACGCCGGCTTCGGCGAGCACCTTGGCCACCTCGCCAGTCCTGCGGACGTTCTCAGCTCGGTCGGCCAGGGAGAAGCCGAGATCGGCGTTGAGGCCGTGACGCAGGTTGTCCCCGTCGAGCAGATAGGCGGCCCGGCCGCTCTCGACGAGAGCTTTCTCGACCGCGGCGGCCACCGTCGACTTGCCCGAAGCGGACAGTCCGGTCAGCCACAACGTCAGGCCATTACCCCGGGAAGGTTCGGGCCGTTCCTGCGGGTTGACCGCGCCGGAGTGCCAGACGACGTTGTCGTGCTCGTAGCCCGGACCCGTGATCATGCCGGCCGCAACCGTGTTGTTGGTCGCCTCGTCGACGAGGATGAACGAACCGGTCTCGCGGCTCCGCCGGTAAGCGTCGAACAGCAAGGGCTGCTGGGTTCGCAGACGGATCCGGCCGATTTCGTTCAGAGTGAGCGAGGTGGCCTGTTCGTCACGGTGCAATGTGTTGACGTCCAGCCGATAGTCGAATGCCTCGACGCTCGCCCGGGTCGACCGGGTCGTGTGCTGGAGGGTGTACTTCGCACCGAGAGACAGCGACGCCTGGTCGCCCAACCAGCACACCATCGCGTCGACGTCCTGAGACACGAACGGCCTGTTCAGGGGACGGCAGATCATGTCACCGCGCGAGATGTCGATGTCGTCGGCCAGTTCGACCGTGACGGCCTGGCCGGCGAACCCCTCGTCCAGCTTGGCGCCGCCCGGGCCCCAGACGGCCGAGATGGACGTGGTGCGGCCCGCGGGGAGGACGGTGACCTCGTCGCCAGCCTTCATGACCCCGCCGGCGATCGTGCCGGCGTACCCACGGAAGTCGTGCAGCGCCTCGTCACGCGCTTGGTGCGGCCGGATCACGTACTGCACCGGCAGCCTGACGTCGACCAGGTTCCGGTCGGAGGCGATGTGGAGATCCTCGAGGTGGTGCAGCAGCGACGCGCCTTCGTACCAGGACATGTTGTCGCTGCGGGTGACCACGTTGTCGCCGGTCAAGGCGCTGACCGGGATGAAGCTCAGGTCACGCACCTCCAGCTTGGCGGCAAAGTGCTCGAACTCGGTGCGGATCTCCTTGTAGATGCCTTCGTCGAAGTCGACGAGATCCATCTTGTTGATACAGATCACCAGGTGCGGGATGCCGAGCAGCGTCGCGAGAAACGCGTGACGGCGGGACTGCTCGAGGACGCCGTTGCGGGCGTCGATAAGGATGAGCGCGACGTCAGCGGTCGAGGCGCCCGTCACCATGTTGCGGGTGTACTGGATGTGTCCAGGCGTGTCGGCGATGATGAACTTGCGTTTGGGGGTCGCGAAATACCGATAGGCGACATCGATGGTGATGCCCTGTTCCCGCTCAGCCCGCAGGCCGTCGGTGACGAGGGCAAGGTCGGGTGCCTCGGACCCTCGGGCCTTGCTGGTCGCAGAGACGGCATCCAACTGGTCTTCGAAGATGGCCTTCGAGTCGAACAGAAGGCGTCCGATGAGCGTGGACTTTCCGTCGTCGACCGAGCCAGCTGTGGCGATCCGCAACAACTCGCTCATCAGAAGTAGCCCTCTTTCTTGCGGTCTTCCATGCCGGCCTCGGAGATCCGGTCGTCGGCGCGCGTTGCTCCACGTTCGGTCAGGCGGGCGGCTGCAACCTCGACCACGACTTCAGCAGCTGTCGCGGCCTCCGACTCCACGCAGCCGGTGCAGGTGGCGTCGCCGACAGTGCGGTAGCGGACGGTTGACTCAAACGGGGTTTCGCCGGGCCGTGGCTCGATGAACCGGTTGACGGCCAGCAGCATTCCGTCACGTTCCACGACGGTGCGCTGATGGGCGTAGTACAGCGACGGCAGCTCGATGGACTCGCGCTCGATGTAGGACCAGATGTCGAGCTCGGTCCAGTTCGAGAGCGGGAACACCCGGATGTTCTCGCCCTTGCGGTGCCGTCCGTTGTAGAGACTCCAGAGCTCGGGGCGCTGGTTGCGCGGATCCCACTGGCCAAATTCGTCGCGGAAGGAGAAGACGCGTTCCTTGGCCCTGGCCTTCTCTTCGTCGCGGCGCGCTCCGCCGAAGACAGCGCCGAACTGCTGCTCCGAAATCCCCCGCAGGAGGGAGATCGTCTGAAGCCGATTGCGCGGTGCGCCGGCGAACTCCTCGTGAGCCCGGCCGGCATCGATGTCGTCCTGAACATGGGCCACGACCAGACGAAGTCCGTGCCTTTCGACCGTGCGGTCCCGGTAGGCGATCACCTCGTCGAAGTTCTGCCCGGTATCGACGTGCATCACCGGAAACGGCACGGGGGCCGGCCAGAAAGCCTTGAGAGCCAGGTGCAGCATCACCACCGAGTCCTTGCCGCCGGAGAACAGCAACGCAGGGCGCTCGATGGTGGCCGCGACTTCGCGGAAGATGTGGACCGACTCGGCTTCCAGCCGATCCAGGTGTGTCTGCTCGTAGACAAGGGTCACGGTTGCTCCAGGTGGGTGGTGGTAGGCAGGTGGTCAGGCGCGCGCCAGATCGGCAGCGGCCGAGAGGCCCAAGGCGGGCAGCATCGTGCGGCGTAGATAGGCGCGCAGCCGAACGTCGTCGCGGGTGTTCTCGGAGCTGTAGCTCAGAACTGACAGCAGGAAACGCACGAGCGTTTCGATGATGTCGTCGAGACGCTCGAGCGCCTCGGGCTCACTCGCCAGCATTGCCCGCATCGGCCGACGGGTGAGCTGGAACATGGCCGGCGAAATCTCGCCGTGTCCCGGCAGCCCGGGATCAACGCTCATGTCCACGACGAGCGCAACGACCGGATCGGCCTTGAACTCGCGATGGGCCGTGACGACGAACTCGACCATCGCATCGCCAGGAGAGCTCGCGTCCTTGAGGCCGTCGACGATGCGCGCACTGAGTTCGACGGCAGCGTTCTCGATCGCTCGGTGAATGAGCTCTTCGAGAGTGTTGAAATGCGCGTAGATCGTCGGTCGGGACAGTCCTGACGCACGCGAGACGGCGGCAATCGTCGTCCCCTCGACCCCGCTTTCGCGTAAACACGCGAGCGTCCCCGAGAGAAGGCGTTCGCGAGTGTCCGCGGCGGGACCTCGAGTACGGCGTTGCACCATGGAGAGTATTCTTTACACACATTTCATGGTTTGTAAAGTTTACCTTGTGCTGGCTCCCCGGGCAGGAGTCGAACCTGCGTCGCTAATCCTGATTCAAAGTCAGGCGGGCCCTGCCGACAGACCAACCGGGGATTGAGCCACTCAGGTTACCGGCTGTGCAGCGATTCAAAGGCTTGGGCGCTCAGGTGATCAGGTGCGCGCCGGGCACGGGGCCACGGGCTTGGATCACGTCAGCGCACACACCGGAACTGGCCAGAGCCATCGCGAGGTCGAGGCGATGCGACTCGTCGTGGGCGAGGAACAGGCAGGTCGGCCCGGAGCCTGAGACGATCGCGCCGAGCGCGCCTGCGCCGGAGCCGATGGCCAGGACGTCACGAAGGTCGGGGCGGAGCGACAGGGCCGCCGCCGCCAGGTCGTTGGACAGCGCATCGCCCAGCGCGTCCGGGTCGCCCGCACGCAGCGCGGCGAGGATGTCGTCCGGAACCGACGGCTGTGGCACATCCTGACCCGTGGTGAGCCGGTCGAATTCGGCGTACACCGCGGGCGTCGACAGGCCGCGATCGGAGACGGCGACCACCCAGTAGTAGCTCCCGCGCCCGAGGATTGGGCTGATGTTCTCGCCGCGGCCGCCGCCGATCGCGGTGCCCCCGTGCAGCAGGAAGGGCACGTCACTGCCGATGTCCGCCGCCAGCTCGGTCAACTCGTCGCGTCCCAGACCAGTCCCCCAGATGGCGTTGCACGCGACGAGCGCAGCGGCGGCATCCGCCGAGCCTCCAGCCATCCCGCCGGCCACCGGGATCACCTTCCGGATGGCGAGGCGCGCGCCGGCCTCGACGCCCATCGCGTCCTGTAGTGCGCGGGCAGCCCGCACGGCCAGGTTGTCCTTGCCCTCGGGGACCTCGGATGACTCAGTGGACGACGACTCAAGGTGAACGGAAACCTCGATGTCGTCGCTGTCTTCGGCGAGCGTGGCGCGGACCTCGTCGTGGACGTCGAGTGCCTGGTAGACCGTCGCCAGTTGATGGAATCCGTCCTCGCGGACCGGACCGACCCCGAGACCCAGGTTGATCTTCGCGGGTACGCGCGCAGTCGCCGAGGTCACGGACCCCAACCTAGCCAGCGGACGAGGCACTGCGCCGTGGCATCGGTTCAGACCGAGGCGAGGCGGGCGAAGTCGGCGATGGTGAGCCGCTCGCCGCGGGCACCGGGATCGATGCCGGCGGACCTGAGCGCCGCCTCGGCCGCAGACGGTGAGCCGAAGGTCGTCGCAAGCGCGGCGCGCAGTGTCTTGCGGCGCTGGGCGAATGCCGCATCCACCAGCGCAAACGTCCGCTCCCGAAGGTCAGCGGACGCGGGGGGTTCGTGTCGGCGAAGCGCCACGAGGGCGGAGTCGACGTTAGGCGCGGGCCAGAAGACGGAACGCCCGATGTTGCCAGCCAGTTCAACGTCGGCCCACCAGCGCGCCTTGAGGCTCGGGATGCCGTAGGTGCGCGATCCTGGCCCGGCAGCCAATCTGTGCGCGACTTCGGACTGCACCATCACCAACGCGGTCTGCAGTGAGGCGAACCGTTCGAGGAAGTGCAGCAGCACCGGTACGGAGACGTTGTACGGCAGGTTCGCGACAAGCGCTGTGGGCGCCGGACCCGGCAACCCCTCGACGCGCAGGGCGTCGGCATGCACCAGGTCGAGCTTCGACGCAAGCGCCGGCGCCCGGTCAGCGACCGTCTTCGGCAGCTGCTCCGCGAGCACCGGATCGATCTCGACGGCGACAACCCGCGCCGCCGTCGCCAGCAACTCGAGCGTCAGCGAGCCGAGGCCTGGGCCAATCTCGACGACGACGTCATCCGGGCCGACGCCCGATGTCCGCACGATGCGGCGCACCGTATTGGCGTCGATGACGAAGTTCTGCCCCCGTTGCTTCGTCGGGCGCAGGCCGATGTCCGCGGCAATTCGCCGGACATCGGCCGCACCCAACAAGGACAACGAGCGAACTCAGTTGTTGCGCGCGCCGGCGCAGCCCCACTGGCCCCAGCCGGAGCGGGCCTGCAGGATCTTCGCGAACTTGATCTGGACCTCGCGACTGTGGTCGCTCGGCAAGCCGGTCCCACCGACGCTGTGCCACGTGGCTGCGCTGAACTGCAGGCCGCCGTAGTAGCCGTTGCCGGTGTTGATGTGCCAGTTGCCGCCGGACTCACAGGCCGCGATCTTGTCCCAGACGCCGAATGGCGCCTCGGCGATGCCGCGCGCGACGATCTTCGTCTCCGGCGCGGCCAGCTTCGCCGACTCGAGCACAAGGCGACTGCGTTCCTGGCCATCGGCCTTGGTGACGAGTACGTGCTCGCGCGCGCGGCCTTCCTGGCCCGGATCGAGGACCTTGGTCGTCCCCTTCTCCATGGTCTTGTCGTCCTTGTACACGACCGGCTGCGCGACGTCGACGACCTCGGTCTTGTCGGCCTGCTCGATGCGAGTGACCTTGACCTGGTCGCCGTCAGTCAGCAGTTCGCCGACCGCAGGCTCGACCTCGTCGTTGCCGTCCAGCTCAACCCCGGCCGCCTTCAGCGCAGAGCCGACGGTGGGCGCAGTGCTGGTGAGCGTCTTCGACTTGCCGTCCGCCTCGATCTTCAGTTCCTTGGGGTTGCTGACGACGATGCGGGTGCCGCTCCGCGACAGACGCTCGGAACGGTCGCCGGACACGAACGCCTTGGCGCTCGGCTTCACGCCGAAGCGGTCGAGCACGTCGCCGACGGTGTGATCGTGGACGGTCGCCGACTCGGTCTTGCCGTCGACGGCCACGATGACCGGCTTGGCGAAGGCAACGGCGACCTCGGCGCCATCATCGACTGGCGTGGTCTTCGAGGCCGGCTTGCCGTCGATCTTGATCTTGTCGTGCGGAGTGAGCGTGATGCCGTCGGATGCCAGCGCCGCTGCAACCGTGCCGCTCATCGTGCGGATGTTCTTGGGCTGGCCGTCCAGGCTGACGGTCACGTCCTTGCTCAGGCTGGCGTAGGCCGCCGTGCTGCCGCCGAGGATGAGGAGCACCGCGGCGTTGGCCGCCACGAAGATGCTCTTCTTGTGCGGCACCTTGTGGAGGTGCTTCGGATATAGGTGGTGGGAAGTGATCTGCGGGATCCGCATGGGTTCGCCCTTGTGTCGAGGGTGTTGGACTCCGGCTTTATGGGCCGGCCGCCCACCATACGAACGCTTAATCACTGGTCAAACCCACTCTGGCCAAGGTCCACCGAACGCGTGTTCGGTATTTTGGCGTATGTTTCGGCACAGTTCTTCCACGGAATCCCCCACTATTCCAGCCATAAATCGAACTGTCAGCGGAATAAGAAAAGAAGCGTTCGGCCGGCCCCGAAACGGCTCGGGTGTGAGGAACGGCGCATCCGTCTCCACCAGAATCCGGTCTCTCGGAGCAGTCCTCAGCCCTTCTCGCACGTTCTCAGCATTCTTGAACGTGACGGTGCCGGCGAACGACAGATAGGCCCCTCTTTCGACGCAAGCCTGTGCAAAGTCACCATTGCCGGAGAAGCAGTGCATCACCGTCCGCGCTGGGATTCCCTCGTCGTCGAGAACCCGCAGGATATCGGCGTGCGCGTCCCGATCGTGGATGACGAGTGTGCGGTCGAGCTCCTTGGCCAGCCGGATGTGATCGCGGAACGACTGCTCCTGGGCGCCTTGGCCATCCGGTCCGGTCCGGAAGTGATCGAGTCCGGTCTCCCCCACCGCGCGGACGTGCGGGTCCGCGGCGAGTTCGGCGATCGAAGCGAACGCAGGCTCGTAGTCCTCGCCCAGACGCGGGGCGTCATTCGGGTGCAACGCGACGGCGGCGACGACCGACGGGAACTGCTTGGCCGCCTCGACCGCCCACCGCGACGACTCCACATCGGTGCCGACTTGGACGATGCGTGTGACACCGACCGCGGCCGCCCGGGCAATCGCCTCCGCAGGCTCGATCCGCTGGCCTCCCTTGACGCGATGGTCGAGGTGGCAATGGTTGTCGACGACGGGGAACGGAAGCGGCTCCGGTGCGTCCGGCCAGGTCATCTGATCGGACGTCACGACTGCGGAGCTTCGGCTTCGATTCGGGGGAACAGGCTCGGTGGCTTGGTGACGGTCGTACCCACAGGGAGCTGGCCCCACGCCGCGACAGCGTCGACGCGCTGGTCGGCCAGCGCGCCCAAGGCACCCTCGGCACCGAGTGCATCCCAGAGAGCGGCCGCTGACTTGGGCATTACCGGGTTCAGCAGGACCGCGAGAACCCGCAAGCCCTCGGCGCCGGTGTTCAGGATGGTGCCGAGTCGCTCAGCCTGAGTCTCGTCCCCCTCCATGTGCCGAGCGACCTTCCACGGCTCCTGCTCGGTCAGGTAGCCATTCAGTGCATCGACGATGGACCAGACCGCGGCCAAGGCGTCCTGCGGTGCGACGGCATCGATGGCCGATTCGGCGTCGGCCACCGCGGACGCGACCGTCTCGACGATGCGCAGCTCGGCCGGACCGCGCTCGCCGGCAGCCGGCAGGCTTCCGTCGAAGTAGCTGCCGATCATCGAGGCGACGCGGGACGCCAGGTTGCCGAAGCCGTTGGCGAGTTCGGCGTGGTAACGAGCGTGGATGTCCTCCCACGAGATCGAGCCGTCCTGCCCGAACGTGATCGCGCGCGCGAAATAGTAGCGGTAGGCGTCGGACCCGAAGGTGTTCACCAGTTCGTCCGGCCGGATGCCGTTGAGCTTGCTCTTGCTCATCTTCTCGCCGCCGACGAGCAGCCAGCCGTGCGCGAAGACCTGCCGGGGCAGCGGCAGCCCGGCGGCCATGAGCATCGCCGGCCAGATGATGGCATGGAAGCGCACGATGTCCTTGCCGACGAGATGGATGTTGGCCGGCCACAGCCGTGCGAACTTCTCGTCGTCCTGTCCGTATCCAGCGGCCGTCATGTAGTTGAGCAGCGCCTCGATCCACACGTACATAACGTGCTTGGTGTCCCACGGCACCTGCACGCCCCAGTCGAACGTGGAGCGCGAAATGGAGAGGTCCTTCAGGCCGCGCTTGACGAACGCGACGACCTCGTTGCGCGCTGACGCGGGCTGGACGAAGTCGGGATTGGACTCGTAGAGGTCGAGCAGCGCCTGCTGGAAGTCCCCGAGCCGGAAGAAGTAGTTTTCCTCGGTGATGTGCTCGAGCCGGCTACCGTCGAGCGCCGAAACCTTGTGGCCGGCGTCGTCGCCCTCGCCTTCGCGGACATCGGCCTCGTCGACGAACTCCTCACTGCCGACGCTGTACCAACCGGCGAACTCGCCCTCATAGACGGCATCGCGGTCGTAGAGGTCCTGCCAGAACTTCTGTGCGCCGGCCTCATGCCGCTCCTCGCTGGTGCGGATGAAGTCGTCATTGACGACGTCGAGGGTGTCCAGCACCGGCCGCCATTCGGTCTCGACCAGGTGGTCGGTCCACTCCGTCGGCGTCTTGCCGTTGGCCTGCGCCGTACGCAGGACCTTGAGCCCGTGCTCGTCGAGCCCGGTCAGGTACCAGACGTCCTCGCCGCGCTGGCGGTGCCAGCGGGTGATGATGTCGCCGATGACGGTGGTGTAGCCATGTCCGATGTGCGGGGCGTCGTTGACGTAATAGATCGGCGTCGTGACGTAGAACGTGCGGTCGGACACCCGCGTAATCCTAGAGGGGTCAGTGAGCCGCGGCGTAAACGACCGAACGTCGGACTCCGGTTACTGCCGCCACCGCGGCGATCGCGTCCTTCCGGCTCAGTCCCTCGGCCTCACGGGCGGCCACGAGCGCTCGCAGTTCCTCGGCGCCGAGCACGGACTTGGCACCGCCCGCCACGACCAGGGTCACCTCGCCGCGGACGCCGTGCTCCTGTGCGGCGACCCAGTCGACCAGCCTCCCGAGCGTGTCGCGCACGACTTCCTCATGCGTCTTCGTCAGCTCGCGACACAGCGCCGCCGGTCGGTCAGCACCGAAGACCTCGAGCATCGCGCCCAGCGTCTCGGCCGTACGGCGCGGTGCCTCGAAGAAGATCATGGTCCGCTGCTCGCCGGCCAGTTCGTCCAGCGCGCGCTTGCGCTCCCCCGCCTTGCGTGGCAGGAATCCCTCGAAGCAGAACCGATGAACTGAGAGCCCGCTGACAGCCAGCGCCGTCAATGCCGCCGAAGGCCCCGGGATCGCGGTCACCTCGTGGCCGGCCTCGACGCAGGCGGCCACCAACCGGTAACCGGGATCCGCGACGCTCGGCATGCCGGCGTCGGTGACGAGCACGACATCGAGTCCCCCGGCGATGGCGTCGATGAGTTCCGGCGTGCGCTCACGCTCGTTGCCGTCGAAGTACGAGACCACCCGGGCCGTGATCGTCACCCCGAGGTCGGCGGCGAGCCGACGCAGGCGCCTGGTGTCTTCCGCCGCTACGACGTCTGCCGTCGCTAGCGCTTCCGCCAGGCGCGGCGAGGCGTCGTCGGGCCGCCCGATCGGTGTCGCGGCAAGGATCAACACGCGTCCATACAACCGGACACGCTGACCCCGCGTGGGTCCCGGTGTACATAACCTTGCTGCGTGAGCGAACGGGTGAAGGGATGGGTCTGGCCCGCCGCCGTCTCACTGTTCGCCCTCGGTCTGCGGCTGTGGCACCTCGACCGGCCCCGCGGCCTCTCCTTCGACGAGCGCTACTACGCCGAGAACGCGTGGTCGATGCTGAAGGTGGGCTACGCCCAGGACTTCGTCGAAGGTGCCGAAGCACGCATCGCGCGCGGCGACCTGCACAACCTGTTCATCGTCGGCCAGCCGACACAGATCGTCCACCCGGACGCCGCCAAGTGGCTCATAGCGGCCGGCGAAGCCGCCTTCGGATTCAACTCGTTCGGGTGGCGCATCGCGTCGGCCATCGTCGGCACGCTGACGGTGCTCGTGCTCTGCCGACTGGTGCTCCGCCTCACCGGATCGCTGCCATTCGCGTGCCTCGCCGGGTTCCTGATCGCGCTGGACGGCGTGCACCTGACGATGTCCCGGTTGGCGTTGCTCGACGTCTTCGTCACGTTCTGGGTGATGTGCGCGGCGGCGTGCCTGGTGGCCGACCGGGACTGGATCGCGGCACGCCTCAACCACGCCGACAGCCGCTTCCGGGTCTGGCGACCGTGGCAGCTGGCCGCGGGCGTCTGCTTCGGTCTCGCGTGCGGCAGCAAATGGAACGGCGTGTACGCGCTTGCAGCATTCGGAGTCGCCGTCGTGCTGTGGGAGCTCTTCCTGCGGATGTCCTACGGGCCGATCCGACCGATCCGGGCCACCCTCGGCATCGGCGTGCCGGCCTTCGGCTGGCTGGTCGTGGTCGCGGCCGGCGTCTACGTCCTGACCTACCTCGGCTGGTTGGTCAACCACGACGTCTACGAGCAGCGGTTCGGCCGTGGTTATGGCGACGAACCGGCGTGGGGAGCGTACGTCGACCACCCGAGCCCAGGTCCGATCGGCGAAACCACCGACGCCCTCCGCTCGCTCTGGCACTACCAAGGGATGTCGTATCGTTTCCACACCGGGGAGTACCTGGCCAAGCAGAAGCACCCGTACCAATCTGACGCCATCGGCTGGCTGATCCAGTGGCGGCCGGTCAGCGCGGCTGCCGACCTGAATCTCCCGGCCAAGCAATGCGGAGCGCGGGCCGACTCCTACTGCATGCGGGAGACCCTGATCCTCGGTAACCCGGCTGTCTGGTGGTCCGGCGTCCTCGCGATGCTCGCGTGCGTCGCACTCTGGGTGAGAAGGCGAAGCTGGCGATACTCGGTTCCCGTCATCGGGCTGCTGGGAACGTGGGTGCCGTGGCTTCCGGTCTTCAACCGGCCGATCTTCTCGTTCTACGCCGTCGCGACCCTGCCGTTCCTCGTCATGGCGCTGGCCCTGTCTCTGCACGCGGCATGGGAGGGGTCAAACACACTCCGCCAGCGCTACGCGACCGTGCTGGCCATCAGCCTGCTCGTCCTGCTCACCAGCATCGCCGCCGTCTACTTCTGGCCGATCTGGACGAACGGTCTGACGACCTGGGACGCCTGGCACCAGCGCATGTGGCTGCCGAGCTGGGTTTAACCGACGACAGGCTGCCTCGCCTGCGTCCCCTCGATGACGAGCTCCACGATGTGGGCAATGTCCGCGGCGGCTTCCGCTGGCGGCTTCGACGGCCGCACCAAGTGAGAGAGCACGAGTCGCACGATGGCCTCGGCCGCCACGACCAACTCCTCATCAGTGAAGGGAAGCGGTGCATACAACTCGAGGACGTTGGCCCGCACCGCCTCGACCGCCGTATCGACGATGAAACCGGAGTCGATGGTCAAAAGCTTGAGCAGCTCGCCGTCAGTCTCGTTCGTAATGGAGCCAGAGCCGAGGACTGTGCGCAGAAGGAGATTCGTCTCGCCCTGTTCGAGCACGCCCTGAGCCGCCGACCGGATGCCGGCGACGAGGTCGGACTCGGCGGACAGCCTGGCCTGCACGAAGGTCAGGAAGTCGGACAACTCACGCTGCACCAGTGATTCGGCGAGCAGATGCTTGGTGCCGACCTCGGTGTGCACCGTCTGCCGGCTCACCCCGACGGCGGCCGCCAGCTTGCCCATCGTGACCGAGCCCCAGCCGGACTTCTCGATGATCGCCTTGGCTGCATCCAGCATCTGCTCGCGCAGGGAGCCGGGTGTGCTGTCGCGGCGATCAAGCTTCATGGCGGTCCGTTTCGTCGAGCTACTGCTGTTCGGCCGGCCGTGAGCGCGTCTCGGCCGAGATGATGTTGCCGTCCTGGTCATTGTGGACGAACTCCTCAATCGGGATGAAGTCCACCTGCTCGCGGACGCCGCAGTCTGGGCACGTCCACGTCTCGTCGATCTCGGTGAACGGAGTCCCGGCCGGCCATCCCTCGTGGGGGTCGCCGACGGCCTCGTCGTAGACGTACTCGCAATTCGGGCAGATGAACCGGCTCATGCGGCGACCTCTTGGGAGGACGACGCCGGCATCGGGTACTTCCGGAGATACCTCGCAGTTGTGCGCGGGTGCAGGTTGGCCCGCGAGATGTCGCCGTCGAAGTGCTCGATGACCCGGTGGTCCATGACGCGACGCCAGATGGCCGGCACCCAGGTGAGGACGATCATTCCGGCGTAGCCCGTGGGCAGCGCCGGCGCCT
>DATLCL010000062.1:0-2658 GCA_035526415.1 Aeromicrobium sp. | reverse complement strand
CCGCTCGAGCAGCGCCCAGGCGCGAGCGCGTGCGTCGGCGCTGCTCAACCCCGACAGCCGTCCCATCATGCGCAGGTTCTCCTCGCCCGTCTGCGGCTCGTCGAGTGCGGCGTACTGGCCGGTAAGGCTGATCCGGCGCCGGACCTCCCGACGCTCGGTGACGATGTCGAACCCCGCCACCCGTGCTCGGCCGGCGTCGGCGCGCACGAGCGTGGCAAGGATCCGTACCACCGTGGTCTTGCCCGCGCCGTTGGGGCCCAAGAGCGAGAAAACGCTGCCGCTGGCGACCGATAGGTCGACGCCGGCCAACACCTGCACCGGGCCATAGGACTTCTCCAGGCCCGTCGTCTCGATTGCCGGCTCCTCGGTCATGGCTGTTCGCTCCTCGGTCTGACCGCCGTCAGATGACGACGGCGTTTGCGTATGCCCTACGCATAATAGCGTATGTTATAAACAGTGCAAGATGAATTCCCCGCGCGACCCCCCGCCTACGGAGGGCGGCGACATCGACCTACCTGCGAGCCTCCGAGCCGCCTGGGGGCTTCCGGGACGCCCGACCAAAGGGCCCAAGCCCGGACTCAGCCTCGATCGGATCGTCGAGGCTGCCGTCGACATCGCCGCCGCTGAAGGCCTGGCGGCGGTGTCGATGAGCCGGATCGCCACCAAGCTCGACTCCTCGCCGATGTCCCTCTACCGCTACGTCGCGGCCAAAGACGAGCTGCTCGCCCTCATGGTCGATGCCGCGCTCGGCCCAGCTCCGGCGTTTTCGTCACCCGGAGACGGCTGGCGGGCGGGACTGTCGCACTGGGCATGGGCGTACCACGCGGTGCTGCGGCGGCATCGATGGATCCTGCGGGTCCCAATCAGCGGCCCGCCGGTCACGCCCAACCAGACGGTGTGGATGGAGCGTGGGCTGAGCTCGTTGGCCGACACTGGCTTGAGCGAAGGCGACAAGCTCTCGGTGATCCTGCTGCTCAGTGGCTACGTGCGCAACGAGGCAACGCTGGTGGCCGACTTAGACGACGCCGCCGGCACCGACAAGCCGGAGATCATGCCGACGTGGGGCCGACAACTCCGTGCCCTAACTGACCCGCAGCGGTTTCCCGCACTTCACGCGGCCCTGGCTTCGGAGGCCTTCGAACACGATGACGATCCCGACGACGAGTTCGTGTTCGGCCTCGAGCGGATCCTCGACGGAGTCGACGCACTCGTGTGCCGGCGGTGATCCGGGGCGCGGCTGGGGCCTACCTGGCCCGGGGAACGGGACCTCTCCGGCGCGGACCCCTGCGGTCCCATTTGCGCCCTATTGAGAGTTCAAGAGCGGGCCGGGCGCGCCGCGGTGCAGGAACGTCACGAGGAGCGGGTTGACGACGTCGGGCAGTTCTATGGGCAAGGCGTGGCTTCCCGGCAGCACGGCAAGTCGACCGCCGGACAGCGCAGCGGCGACTGCAGCACCGTGCTCGAGAGTGACCTCATCGCGGTCGCCTTGCAACACGAGGGTGGGCGCAGTGACGCGCCGCAGCTCCGGCAACGCGATCTCGGGTTCAGAGTCAATCATGGCAAGCATCTTCTCGTAGACGACTGGGAAGTGTTCCGGCCCGTCGGGCGACACTGGGTCATAGGCGGCGCGCAGGTAGGCGGTCGATTCCGGGCTATGGAGCATTCGGTCGAGTGCACTATCCGGGAGACGCCCGTCCCGGTTGTAGAACTGACCGATCACGACCATCCGCTCGACGAGCTCCGGGCGTCGCATCGCGACGATCATCGCCACGACCGCGCCGTCGCTCCACCCGATCAGATGGGCTGGCGTCCGGACGATCTCCTCGAGGTACTCGATCGTCTCGTGGGCCATGGCGGCGTAGGTGATCGGCCCGGCGACGTCAGGCGTGTGTCCATGGCCGCGACGTTCAGGCACATACACGTGGAATCCAGCCTCCACGAGCGCCGGCACTTGAGCATCCCAGGACGGAGCACCGGCGAAGCCTCCATGCAGAAGGACCACGACCGTGCCTGCGCTGCCGTGCACCTCATGCCACACGTGCCGGCCGCCCACGGTCACGTACTCGCTGCGCCTCGCTTCGCCGACGGCATATGACATAGACGTCCTCGATCCCGGGATCTCGCCTGGCGGCGATCACTGGACAGAGGTCTAGCGCTCTGCGCGCTCCTATCCTCACCACCATCTGCCTCTCTGGCGAGGTCCCGCTCCCTCGACGGCGACAAGGGTGCCCGGCAGACCGTCGCGGAACGACGGGAGTTGGGGGCGCCGGCACCGCCACGTCACGCCGGATTGATGGGGCGCCCGGCAGCGTTCTTGTGCAACCCGGTCGGGCCGAGCCAGGCATTGACGCCTTGTGCCAGCACACGGCGTTGGTCACCGGCGCTCCCCCACCGCATCCCTACGGCCGCATCGCATAAGCCACACGACGTGCCCCCGTGACGTGCCATCCGCAATAGTTCGCCGGCATGCATTCCCGGCAGAGGGGCGTCCTGTTCGGCGTGTTCGCCGTCACCGGGTTCTCGGCGCTCACCCTCCAGGTGGTCTGGCAGCGGGTCATCTCCCTGCACGCCGGCGTCGACCTCTTCTCCTTCACGACGGTCATCGCCGCCTTCCTGACCGGCCTGGGTGTCGGCAGCCTGCTGGGCGGCGTGATGGCC
>DATLCL010000112.1:0-9325 GCA_035526415.1 Aeromicrobium sp. | reverse complement strand
TTCCTGGCGCAGCGACTCGCTGAAAGCGCCGACCGCGAACTTCGTCGCGCTGTACACCGCCGACATGGCGTAGGCGTTGCGGCCGGCAAGCGATCCGATGTTGACGATGTCGGCCACCTGTCGCGGTTCTTGGGAGGCTGCCTGGACCAGGTGCGGCACGGCCGCATGGGCTGTGTACATCAGGCCCATGAGGTTGATGTCGATCATCCGCCGCCAGTCGTCCAGATCTGCGCCGGGAGCCGGCCCGAGCAGCATGAGACCCGCGTTGTTGACCAAGGTGTCGAGACGGCCCAGGCCGTCGACGGTCCGCTCGACCGCCTCTGCGGCGGCCTTTGCGTCGGTGATGTCGGCTGGCACCACCAGTACCGTGCCGCCGACAGCGGTGATCTTCTCGGCAAGGTCAACGAGTCGGTCCTCGCGCCGGCCCACGACGGCTACGGACGCGCCTTCTCGAACGAGCTCGAGGGCCGTGGCGTGCCCGATCCCGCTGGAGGATCCGGTCACCAGAGCGACGGTCCCTTCAAGGCGACGAGTCATTGGTTTGGGCCTTTCGATGCGGGCCGCATCGCTGCAGGCACGATGGCTCCCCCGGTTGGACTCGAACCAACAACCCTCCGGTTAACAGCCGAATGCTCTGCCAATTGAGCTACAGGGGATCGCGGTCGCCAAGCCTAGCAAGCCGATCCCGGAGCCTCCCGAGGGCCTGCGCCTCGGCACGGCGGACTTGCGCGATCGTCATGCCAAGCCGAGCGGCCACGTCGGCGTGCGTCCGAAGGACGTCGGCCGGCTCGCCCAGACGAAAGCGAAGTCGCACGACTTCGGCCAGCCGAATGGGCAAGCGAGCGACGAGCGAGTCGAGGTCGCCTCGGGGAGTTGGCGGCGACGGTTCAAGCTCGCCCGGCACGGGTGGAGTAGCCATCCACGAGCGGATCGACGCTGTGATCCACGGCCACGCGAACGTCGAGAGGCGCACACCGCGATCCGGATCGAACCGGTCGACAGCGGCGATCAGGCCGACCGTGCCGGCTTGGAGCGCATCGTCGATCTCGTTGACAGGAACGCCTAGGTGACGCACGCGCATGGCGACGAGCCGGAGGCTCAGCCGAATGAGGTCGCCGCGCGCCTCGGCGCTTCCGGCTCGCGCCGAGCGCGCGAGTTCCCGCTCTCGCTCGCACGACAAGGGCGACGTCGCGAGCATGCCGCGCAGGGTGAGCTGGTCCACGGGTGCAGCGTCCAACGACATCTCCCGTGACACGACGGAACGAACCGAAGTTGTGGAGCCCGTGAAACGAGCGCACGAGTGTGGACGATCAGTGGTCGCTCACGCGGTCGCGCAGAGACCGGTGCTGCTGCTCCAAGGCCATCAGCTCGGCCGAAATGCTGTTGTAGGCGTCGTCCTGCTCGTCCGGGTTCGTGCGCTGGAGCTTCGACTTCAAGTCCGCGATGCGACGCACCAGCGTCCGCGCCTGCAACTGCAGGATCGTGACGGCGACAACGCGCTCCGTCGACTCTGCGCTGGCCGGCAACGGCTGGACAGCCGCTACCGACAGGATGCGACGAGCGTCCTCCGACGTTAGCTCGCTCTCGACGCGAGCCACCCACGAAGCGTCGGCGGCTCGCGGCAGGCCGAGTTTCGCGATGGCCAGCCAAAGCTCCTGCGCGACCGGATGCGTGAAGTCGCTGTCGGTGAGGTCGTCCGCGTTCCCGGCCGCGATTTGCGGGAACTGGATGAGCGCTTTGAGCACCTCGCGCTCGTCGTTGAACTCCGGCGCCCCGAAGTTCGACACCGGGCCGCCACCGCCCGCTGTTGGAACGGCTTGATTCGGCCGGGCGGAGGCCGGCTCCTTCGCGCGTCGGAATTCCGCGCGGACCTGTTCGACATCGAGGCCGACCTTCGCGGCCACCTCGCGGAGGAACTCCTCGATCTTGCTCTTGTCCCGGATGGCGCGGGTGAGCGTCACGGCCTCGCGCACCGCGTCGACCCGCTGGTCTGCGCGGTCGAGGTCGTAGCGCTCGAGCGTGTTGTCGAGGACGAACCGATAGAGCGGGATGCGCGTTGCGATGAGCTCGCGGACGGCTGCATCGCCGTCGGCCAGGCGGAGGTCACACGGGTCCATGCCGCGCGGCTCGACAGCTACATAGGTCTGGGCGACAAACTGCTGGTCGCCGGAAAACGCCTTCACGGCCGCGCGTCGTCCGGCCTCGTCGCCATCGAACGTGAAGATGACCTCGCCGTGGAACGCGTCCTGGTCGAGCAGGACACGGCGTAGCACCCGGGCGTGGTCTTCGCCGAACGCGGTCCCACACGTCGCCACGGCGGTCGGGACACCGGCCAGGTGGCACGCCATGACGTCGGTGTAGCCCTCGACGACGACCGCCTGCCGGGTTCCCGCAATCTGCCGGCGGGCCAGGTCGATCCCGTAGAGGACGTTGCTCTTCTTGTAGATCGGTGTCTCAGACGTGTTGAGGTACTTGGCTTCGACCCGGTCGTCGTCGAACAACCGGCGAGCGCCGAATCCGATCGTTTCGCCGGAGATCTCGCGGATGGGCCAGAGCAGCCGTCCGCGGAACCGGTCGTAAAGCCCGCGCTTACCGCGCGACGCGAGCCCGCCGACGAGCAGGTCTTCGTCCGCAAAACCCTTGCCCTTGAGGTGCACGACCAGGGCCTCGCCAGAACGCGGCGCGAAGCCGACGCCGAAGAGCTCTGCTGCCGACTGGTCGAACCCGCGTTCCTTGAGGAAATCGCGGCCGGGCTGAGCCTCGGCGGCCGAGCCGAGCGTCGACGCGTAGAACTCCTGGGCGAGCTTGTGTGCCTCGAGCAGGCGCTGCCGCTGGCCGCTATCGCGACGCGGACCGGGTGAGCCACCCTCCTCATATCGGAGCTGGATGCCGGTCTTGTCGGCCAGCCGCTCCACCGCCTCGGCGAAGGTGATGCCTTCGATCTCGCGCAGGAACTTGATGGAGTCGCCGCCGACACCGCAGCCGAAGCAGTGGTAGTAGCCCTGAGCGGGCCGGACGTTGAACGACGGCGACTTCTCGTCGTGGAACGGACACAGGCCCTTGAGGGATCCACCGCCGGCCGACTTGAGCGTGACGTACTGGCCGATGACCTCGTCGATGCGAACGCGCTCGCGAACGAGCTGGATGTCCTCGTCCTTGATCAAGCCCGCCATGTTCTGGCCATCCTAGAAGAGCCGTCCAGCCCATGCGGGAGCCGAGATGTCGGTGAGACTGGCGACTTGGTCGACGACGACGCGCAGGCGAGCGGCGTCATCGGTGGCGGCCTCGAAATCGGCACGAAGATCAGCGTCCAGCGCCCGCCCTTCGGAGGCAACCAGCGCTTCCACAAGATTCTCGATGAGATCGCGCTGAGCGACCAGTTCCTCGGTCCGATCGGCTGATCGCATGATGTAGTGCGCCGCGACCGACTTCAGTGCTGTGATCTCGTCCCGCGTCGCTGCGGGTACCTCGAGTTGCGCGTCGTACCGGGTGAGTGGCCCCTTCCCCCACGCGTCGACGGTCGCCTCCTTGGCCGCGGTGACAAACCGGCCGATCAGTGCGCTGGTCAGGCTCTTCAGCTCGGCCCGCGACTCGCGCGAGCCGTCGAGAGGGCCGCGCGGCCACTCCGGCATCACCTCGAGGCGCTCGAGCGCGCCGACCAATCGATGTGGGCTGATTGCCGCGTCGTACCAGTCGGCCGCGGCTTCGTGGACGCCGGCGAGGTCCAGTTCAGAGGGGTCGAGCGTGAACCACCCGCCCACGACCCCGTCCTCCATGTCGTGAACCGAGTACGCAACGTCGTCGGAGAGGTCCATGACCTCGGCCTCGATCGGCCGGCGTACGGGCTCGAGATGATCGATGACGAAGGCAAAGATGTCGGCATCGTCGGCGTAGACACCGAACTTCCTCGGGTTGGAGCCTTGTGGTCCTTCACCGCGCAGCCATGGGTACTTGATGCAGGCCGCGAGCGTCGCCCGAGTCAGATTGAGCCCGACGCTGCGACCGTCCGGCGCGAACGTCTTGCCCTCGAGCCGGCTGAGCAGTCGCAACGTCTGCGCATTGCCCTCGAAGCCACCGCACGTGTCCGCGACCGCGTCGAGTGCCACCTCCCCGTTGTGCCCGAAGGGTGGGTGGCCGAGGTCGTGTGCGAGCGCCGCCGAGTCGACGATGTCGGGGTCGCAGCCGAGTGACGCCCCGAGCTCGCGCGCAACTTGGGCGACCTCCAGCGAGTGAGTGAGCCGGTTGCGGATGAAGTCATGCGTACCCGCCGTCATCACCTGCGTTTTGGCCGACAGCCGACGCAATGCCGACGAGTGCACGATGCGGGCGCGATCTCGCTCGAAGGGTGACCGGCCCGCCCGCTTGGGCGGCTCGGCGACGAAGCGCGCTCGCGCCTCGATGCCGTAGGGGTCAGTCACGCGCCGAGGTTACCCGCCGTTGTCACCAGCGGCCGTTTCGAGGCTTCGGCTGGCATTTCGGGCAGCGGAAGGACGAGCGATTCATGAAGGGCTCGCGCACGATGGACGCCCCACAGCGCCGGCAGGGTTCCCCTTCGCGGCCATACGCGTCCAGCGAGCGGGAGAAGTAGCCGCTCTGGCCGTTCACGTCGACGTAGAGCGCGTCGAACGACGTCCCGCGCTGCTCAAGCGCCTCCGTCATGACGTTACGCACATTCGACAGCAGCGCCTCGGTCTCGGCGCGACGCAGCCCGCGTGCGCTGCGCGCGTAGTGCAACGACGATCGCCAGAGCGCCTCGTCGGCGTAGATGTTCCCGACGCCGGAGATGAGGGTCTGGTCGAGCAGCGCACGCTTGATGCCGGTGTCCTTGCGGCAGAGTCGAGCAATGAACCCCGCGTCGTCGAACAGCGGATCCAGCGGATCACGAGCGATGTGGAGCACCTCGAGCGGGATGGACTCCTCGACCTCGGTCACGAGCAAGCCACCGAACGTCCGCTGGTCCACGAAGAGCAAGCGATTGCCATCATCGAGGTCGAACGCGATCCGCAGATGTTTCGGCTCGACAGCATCAGACCGCAGGAGCATCTGCCCGCTCATTCCGAGATGAGAGAGCACAGCCGAGCCGTCGTCCAGCGACATCCACAGGAACTTGCCTCTGCGATGCGCGCCGACCACGCGGCGCCCGCGCAAGCGTGCCGCGAAATCATCCGCTCCCCCGGCATGACGACGCACCGCCCGGTCGTGCAGCACGCGCACGTCGCGAATGGTGCGGCCGACGACGTGATCGACCAAGCCGAGGCGGACCACCTCGACTTCGGGAAGTTCAGGCATGGCCTGAGCCCGCGGCTCCGAACTCTGCGTCGATGGCGCGCCAGGCGATCTCGGCGACTTCTTGCTCGGCTTCCTTCTTGGAGCGTCCCGATCCGCCGGCGTACACCCGCTCTCCCAACTGCACCTCGGCGGTGAACTGCTTGGCATGGTCCGGCCCCTCGCTCTTGAGCAAGTAGCGCGGAACGCCAAGCTCATGCGCGGACGCGATCTCCTGGAGCGATGTCTTCCAGTCCAGACCGGCACCGAGCTCGGCGGCGCGGGCGATGCGCTCGTCGAAGACGTGATGGATCAGTTCGGACGCCCGCTCGATGCCGAACTGGACGTAGACGGCGCCAATGACGGCCTCTATGGTGTCGGACAGGATCGACGCCTTGTCACGGCCCCCGGTGGTCTCCTCGCCGCGGCCCAGCCGTACGTGGTCGCCGATACCCAGGTCGCGGGCGACTTCTGCCAATGCCTTGGCGCTGACGACGGCCGCACGCAACTTGGCCAGCTGGCCTTCCGGGAAGTCCGGATGCGCCGAGAACAGCGTGTCCGTGACGACGAGCCCGAGAACCGAGTCACCCAGGAACTCGAGCCGCTCGTTGTTGGGGATCTGCCCGTTCTCGTATGCGAACGACCGATGCGTCAGCGCATGCTCAAGCAGCGCCTCGTCAAGGTCGGGAACACCGAGAACGTCACGAAGATCGCTCATCGGCCAACCACGGATGGCACTACCGTCAGAGAACCTGACGACGCTCGCCGCGCGGACCGTACTGGCCACACTCGGTGCACGCGTGGTGCGGCAGCACCTTCGAGTCGCACGACGGGTTGGCGCAGTCGACCAGCGTGGTGGCGGTGGTCTTCCATGCCGACCGCCGGTGCCGGGTGTTGCTGCGCGACATCTTCCGCTTCGGGACTGCCACGGTTACTCCTTGAGTTCTTTGAGGGCCGACCCCAGTGCTTGCCACCGGGGGTCGATCGCTGCTTCGTGTGTGTGGTCGGGATCATCCGCGAGCCGCATTCCACATTCGGAGCACAGTCCCGGACATTCCGGATCACACACCGGGTTGAGCGGCAGTGCGAGCACCACCGCATCCCGCAGGACGGTTTCGAGATCGAGCAGGTCCCCATCGAGGGCCAACTCGTCCTCACCTGGATCGGCGTAGAGGTACAGCTCCTGGAAATCCACGTCGAAGTCGTCGTCGATTTCGATCAGGCACCGCACGCACTCGCCCGTAACCTGCACCGAGGCTGTTCCCGTTGCCAGGACCCCGTCCATGACCGCCTCGAGCCGCAGCTCGATGTCGATCGGTGAACCCTCGGGCACGCCGTAGACGTCGCTACCCAGGTCCGCCGGCGCATCAACGGACAGATTGAGCGTGCGTTCCGTTCCCGGCCGACGTCCCAGCTCGTGGGTATCGACGACCAACGGTCCGGTGGACACGTCCGCTCCATCCATCGAAAGTTCCGACTTGTCGTCACGCATGGCTTGCGTGCAGACCAGCGGAAAGCGTATCGCGAGACGCGGTACGAAACGAAATTGAGTGTCAGCGGTCGACGTGGCTGAGTGAGCGCAACCCGCGCTCGAGGTGCCACGACAGATACGCCCCGACGACGCCGCTCGCCTCGCGGCGGGAGCGGTCATCGGCCGCCTCCACGGCTTCCCAGTCGCCGACGAGCAGTGCCGCCAGCAGCGCGACGGTCATGGGTGACGGCGCCGCCGAGCCGGAGACCCGGCAATCAGGGCACAGAATGCCGCCTGAGGGGGCATGGAAACTGCGGTGGGACCCCCCGGAATCCGGCACTGCGCCGCACCGGGCGCACGCGTCGAAGCTCGGCGCGAAGCCGGCGACCGCGAGCGCCCGCAGTTGGTAAGAGTCCAGGATCAGGCTCGGCGTGGAGCGTCCACCGACGAGGGCCTTCAACGCCCCGACCAGCAGCTGGACCTGCTGGACGGCTGGCTCGCCGTCTTCGGAGACCAGTCGCTCGGCCGTCTCCAGCATCGCGGTTCCCGCGGTGTAGGCCGGGTAGTCCGAGCCGAGGTCGCGCGCGAACGGATTGAGCGTCTCGACCTGGGTGATGATGTCGAGGCTGCGCCCCTCCGCCAGCTGCAGGTCGACGTGCATGAACGGCTCAAGCCGCCCACCGAACCGTGACGACGTCTTGCGCACGCCCTTGGCGACCGCCCGCACCACCCCCCGCTCACGGGTGAGCAGTGTGATGATGCGGTCGGCCTCACCAAGTTTGTGCGTGCGCAGGACGACACCGCTGTCCCGATAAAGGGTCACCGGATCATTGTCGCGCCTACACCGGAATCGTGATGGCTGCCGCGCGGTTGGCAGCTGAGACAACTGCTCGTAGCGACGCCATGACGATGTTGGCGTGGATGCCCACGCCCCACACGATCTCGCCGGCGATCTCGCACTCGACGTACGCCGCTGCGACGGCGTCACCACCGGCCGACAGCGCGTGTTCGGCGTAGTCGAGCACCCGGATGTCTGCGCCGGCCTGGCGCATGCCGTGGACGAATGCGTCGACCGGGCCGTTGCCCGCGCCCTCAAAGTGGCGGCTCTCGCCACGGACATTGAGCTCGACTGTCTGCTCGTCGTGTCCATCCGCGGACGTCTGCGAGCTGAACGTCACCAGCTCGTACGGCGTCTCGCGATCGATGTACTCGGACTGGAAGATCTCCCAGATCCTCGCCGGCTCGATCTCGCCGCCAATGGTGTCGGTGTGCTGCTGGATGACGCGGCTGAACTCGATCTGCAGGCGTCGCGGCAGGTCCAGCTGGTGGTCGGACTTCAGGACGTAGGCGACGCCGCCCTTGCCGGACTGGCTGTTGACCCGGATGACCGCCTCGTACGTCCGGCCGACGTCCTTGGGGTCGATCGGCAGGTAGGGCACCCCCCAGCTGAACTCGTCTACCGGAACGCCGGCCGCTTCAGCGTCACGCTCCAGGTGCTCGAAGCCCTTCTTGATGGCGTCCTGGTGGGAGCCGGAGAAGGAGGTGTACACCAGGTCGCCCCCATACGGGTGACGCTCGCCGACCGGCAGCTGGTTGCAGTACTCCACGGTGCGACGGATCTCGTCGATGTCGTGAAAGTCGATCTGCGGGTCGATCCCCTGGCTGAACAGGTTCAGGCCGAGCGTGACCAGGCAGACGTTGCCGGTGCGCTCGCCGTTTCCGAACAAGCAGCCCTCGATGCGATCGGCACCGGCCAGGTAGCCCAGCTCGGCGGCCGCGACAGCGGTGCCGCGGTCGTTGTGCGGATGCAGCGACAAGATGATGTGCTGGCGGTGGTTGAGGTGCCGGTTCATCCATTCGATCGAGTCCGCGTAGACGTTCGGCGTCGCCATCTCCACGGTCGCCGGCAGGTTGATGATCACCGGGTTGTCAGCGTCCGGGACGAATACCTCTGTGACGGCGTTGCAGACCCGGGCGGCAAACTCCAGTTCGGTCCCGGTGTACGACTCCGGGGAGTACTCGTAATAGACCTTCGTCTCCGGGATCGTCTCTTCGAACTTCTTGCATACCCGCGCGCCAGTGACGGCGATGTCGACGATGCCGTCCATGTCCAGCCCGAAGACCACGCGCCGCTGCAGCGTCGACGTCGAGTTGTACAGATGCACGATGGCCTGCTTGGCGCCCTTGATGGACTCATAGGTGCGCTCGATCAGCTCCTCGCGCGCCTGTGTCAGGACCTGGATGACGACGTCGTCCGGGATCAGGTCCTCTTCGATCAGCTGGCGGACGAAGTCGAAGTCCGTCTGCGACGCCGACGGGAAGCCGACCTCGATCTCCTTGTAGCCCATCGAGACGAGCAGCTGGAACATCTTTTTCTTGCGGGCCGGGCTCATCGGGTCGATGAGCGCCTGGTTGCCGTCACGCAGATCGACCGCGCACCAGCGCGGGGCCTTGGTGATGGTCTTGTTCGGCCAGGTGCGATCGGGGATGTCGATCGGCTGGAAAGCCGAATAGCGGTGGATGGGCATGCCGGACGGCTGCTGGGGTGATGTCTGGTGATACATGCGAATTCCTCGGTGCGAATCAGAT
>DATLCL010000030.1:0-2739 GCA_035526415.1 Aeromicrobium sp. | reverse complement strand
GCACACGGCAACGCGGCAGAGGGGCCCGAGGCCGACGCCTTGGCCGGACAGGCCCGGATCGCGCTCAGGGCTGCCGCGACTCGCGCCTCAGCGCTAGGGAGCTTCGACCAGGCAGTGGTGTTCCTGGCCCAAGGGCTCGAGGTCGCATCCGGAGCGAACGACCAGGTCGAGATCCTTCGCGAAGCCGGGCTCGCGTCGATTTCCGCCGGCAAACCGGCGCAAAGCGAAGAGTTCCACTCGCGCGCGATGGCCATAGCCCGACTGCATAGCGATCAATCCGTTCAGGCGCGCGTGCTCGCCGGGCTTTGCACGGCACTTGGACTTCAGTTCAAGGTTCAAGAAGCACTGGCCCTGGCTGAGCCAGCCATCGCGGAGTTGGCTGACGCCGAAGAGACAGCCCTCGCAGAGCTGAAACTGATTTACGCTCGCTGCTTGAGCCTCGGAATGGGCGACACCAGACGCGGCATCGAATTGGTTGAGGACGTCCTGGAAATCGCCGAGAAGCGTGGCTTGATCGACACCCTCGCCCACGCCTTGATCCTGCGCGGCAACGCCCTGTACGCCCTTGGACGACGCCGCGAGGCAATTGCCGTCACGGCGCTCGCTCGAGACGTCGCCGCGGACGCAGGCTTGATAGTTCCACAACTGCGGGCCAGCGGGAACCTGAACAACAGCATGACCGAGTTCAACGTCGAGCGTTCGCTCGAGGGTTGGCGGGAAGGCATGGCGCTGGCGCGCAAGGCCGGCCAGCGCGGGCTCGTAATTCAAGCCGCTGGCAACATCGGCTACATGGCCTTCCTGGCCGGCGAGTGGGACCTCGGGCTCGCCGTCATGGACGAATGGCTCGCGGAGGACATCTCCGCGCGCGACCGTCTGATCATCCACAACAACGCGACGATCATCCGCGTCTGCCGCGGCGAGTCGGGCGAGGACGCGCTGGCCGAGCTCGAGCGCCTTGGCAAGGACATGAGCGGCAAGTGGCACCTTTTTGTTGCCGATCCAATCGGCAATCACAGCCTCGCCCACGGGCATCTTGAGCAGGCGCGCGATGCGTTCATGGAAATCGCGGAGGACGACGAGGCTCAGGGAGAGGAATACGTGTATCGGGCTGGGCGGGCTGTCCTGTGGATGGGCGATGCGGGGGCTGCGCATCAAATGCTCGACAGGTTGGTGGCTCTCGGCGGCTACAGCCCGGCAATGGCAGCGCGCCAGACGACGCTACGTGGTGGTATCGCAGCACTTGAAGGACGAGGGGCTGAAGCGCTCGGGCACTACCGCGATGCGTTGCGGGGCTGGCGCGAGGTCAAGAACGTTTGGGACGAGGCGCTCACCGGCATCGACATGGCGACGCTTCTCGATCCATCCGAACCGCAGGTTGCCGCTGCCATCGAATCGACACGTGACATCCTCGAACGGCTCGGCGCCAAGCCTTTCCTCGAGCGACTCGATGCGGCGGCTGCACGCCGTCCCGAAGTGGCTCAGCCGAAACGCGCGGCGGCGGCCCGGCACGAGGTTGCCGTCGCCGAGTAGGGGACCTGTTCTACCTGAGGTAGGGGCCGATCGAGTTGGGGCCCATCCAGATCGCGTCGCCGGCGGCGATCACGCGATCGTCGAACAACACGGCGGATCGGATGAGCTTCCGCCGGTCGCTGGGGTCTATATCGAGCGCAACCCACCGTCGGTCCGCGCCGGCAGCGAGGACCACGACCTCAGGATTGTCGCTCGCATCAGGCTTGGAGCCGAAGACGAGCAGACCGTCGTCAAGCAGCACGCCCGCATAGGCGTCGACACCGCTGGGCAACTGCGTGAGTTGCCAGTCGCCGTCCCCGTTCTCCTCCCAGAGGGCGTTGCGGCCAAGGACCGTGTGCGCGTCCAGCAGGGTCCAGGCTGCTTGATCGAGTCCAGCCGGAAGCTCGATCGCGGTGGTCCAGGTCGTGCCGTTGGACAATCGCCAGATCGCCGCCTTGAACTCGTTGGTCGTTCCGCCGACCGTGTACGTGTTCGGGTCAGGGCCGTAGGTCACGTCGTCGAGCTCGGTCGCGTCGGGCGGCGGAGCGATGAGCGTCCACGGTCCCGTGTCCGTGTAGTGCCACGCCACCGGCGGATTCCGCTTTTCACCTTGCCTTTGCTCAAGGCCGATCGCCAGGTAATCACCGTCGCCCCACTCGATGCCGCGGACCATGCCGTGACCATCCTCCGTGGAGAGCGTCGTTGGCTCGTTCTGGTCAAAGCCATCGAAGATGTCGCCACGCCACATCTGGGGAGTGGTGTTGGCGTCCCAGCCACCGATGAGCGCGCCACCCGTGTTGCCATCCGTAGAAAGGGCCCAGAGCGTTACGTCCGGCTCGGTTTCGAAGACCCGACGCCACTCAAAGCCCGTCCGCGTTTCCCAGACGACGCTGCGTGACCCGGACTGCGCGTCGCAAAACCCGACGGAGATCAGTCTCTGCTCGAAGATAGGCGCGATCGCGCCAACGCCGCAACCGGTTGCCTCCCATACGACGGTCAGTTCGCCGGGAACAGCCTGCGCAACCGGTTGTGGGGTGGGGGCCGGTGGCCCACTCGTGGGGTCCGGCGTGCGCACAAACGTTGGTACGGGGCTTCCGCTGGGGCTCGCGGGCGCACCCCCGCACGCGATCGCGAGGCAAGCGGCTAACGCGACGGGCAGCTGCCGGAGTCCCCTCATGCCGGACGATCTTCGCACCCGACGCCGCTCGGTGCCCCGGCAGCGACCCTCGT
>DATLCL010000024.1:0-12214 GCA_035526415.1 Aeromicrobium sp. | reverse complement strand
CCGCTCGCCTGCGAGCGGGGGATTCAGGTAGGACAGAACCATGGAGCCTCGCGTCAGTTTCATCACCCTCGCCGTCGACGACCTCTACGCCACCCGCCAGTTCTACGTCGAGGGTCTGGGCTGGCCCACCGAGCTCGACGTTCCCGGCGAGGTCATCATGATCCGCGTCGGAGAGCGCCTGATCCTCTCCCTCTGGGCAGCGCCCGAATTCGAGAACGAAGTGGGACCGATCCAGCGGGGCGTTGGGCTCGTGCCGATCACGCTCGCGCACAACGTCAGCTCACCCGAAGAGGTCGATGCCGTACTCGAGGCGGCCCGAGCCGCCGGTGCGGACCCGGTGGGTGCAGGGGAGTACCGCGATTGGGGCGGCTACACCGGCTACTTCGGCGACCCGACCGGATTCCGCTGGGAGGTGGCGTGGAACCCGACTCCCGTCGGGGAGCTTGTCCTGCCGGCGGCACGCCAGGGCCGGCCGGGGTAGGCCCTCGTGCGTGGATGGGCCGTCAGCGGACGTCCTGGGAGTCTGGACCGGCTGGAGACGGTCCAGCGCGATGAACCGCAAGCGGCGCCGGATGAGGTTGTCGTCCGGGTCCGCGCCTGTGGCGTCTGCCGAACCGACCTGCATCTGGCTGAGCACGATCTACCGCCGCGTCGGCCCGGTGTGATTCCGGGCCACGAGATCGTCGGCGACGTGGTCGCCCGCGGCGAGTCGGCCCGCCGATTCCAGATCGGCGACCGGGTCGGCATCGCCTGGCTGAGGCGGACCTGCGGAGTGTGCGCGGCCTGCCGCAGCGGCAGCGAGAACCTCTGCCGTTCGTCGCAGTACACCGGCTGGGACGCAGACGGCGGTTTCGCCGAATATGCGACTGTCCCCGAGGCATTCGCCTATCCACTCCCCAACGAGTTGTCCGACGACCAGGCGGCGCCACTGCTCTGTTCGGGCATCATCGGTTTTCGCGCCCTGCGCCGGACCGGCCTGACCGACGGCGGTCGCCTGGGGATCTACGGCTTCGGCGCGAGCGCACATCTGACTGCCCAGATAGCTGTCGCCGAAGGGCTAGAGGTGCATGTCTTCACCCGTGGCGCGGCCGCACGTGACCTCGCCTTGGAGCTCGGTGCTGCTTCGGTGCAAGAGTCCGCGGCCGAGGCGCCGGTCCCGCTCGAGGCTGCGATCCTCTTCGCCCCAGCCGGTGAGTTGGTGCCGGTTGCACTAGCGGCCTTGGCCGACGGCGGGACGCTGGTCATAGCCGGCATACACCTGAGCGAGATTCCGCCGCTCGACTACGACCGGCACCTTTTTCGTGAGCGCGTGCTCACCAGCGTTACCGCCAACACCCGCGCCGATGGCGAGCAACTCCTCCAGAGAGCCGCCGAACTCCAGATTCGGCCGACGGTGACCACATATGCGTTCGACGCCGCCGATCGCGCACTCGACGACCTCGCCGACGGCCGCCTGACCGGCGCCGCCGTAGTGACGATGCCTACTTAGTGTTGCGCTGACCAAAAGGTGCTGGTAGGTTGGACCTACTTAGAGTCACCATGACTCAAAGTAGGAGATGACCGAAATGACGGAGCAGCTCACGAGCCAGCGGGTGGATCTCGCCGTCTCGGCGGTGATCTTCGCATTGCGGCCGCATCCGAAGACCGGCCGCTTGACGCTCTGGTTGCCGCTGGTCCGCCGTAACCGTGAGCCGTACTCCGGCATGTGGGCGTTGCCGGGCGAACCACTGGCAGCCGACCACGACCTGGTGGCTTCGGCGCGGCAGACACTCGCCTCGACCGCCGGCCTCGATGCGACGTATCTGGAGCAGCTGTATTCGTTTGGTGCGCTGGACCGATCGGGCATCGAGACGGGCGACCGCACCGTTTCGGTCGTCTACTGGGCGCTCGTGCCGCGCGACCAGGAGCCGGGCGCCGTCGACGGCGTCGAGTGGTTCGTCGCCGACGACGTGCCCGAACTCGCGTTCGACCACAACGAGATTGTCGAGTACGCGCTTGCCCGGCTGCGCGCGAAGATCACCTACTCGCCGATCGCACTGGCCTTCGTGGGCAAGGAGTTCACGCTCGCCGACCTTCGGACGGTTCACGAAGCCGTGCTGCGCAAGCCCCTTGACCCCGCCAACTTCCGTCGCCAGATGCTTGCCGGCGGAACCGTTGTACCCACCGGTGCCTGTCTGCAGGGCGCCAGCCACCGTCCTCCTGCGCTTTACCGCGCGGCTGCGCCGCTGACGACCAAGGAGCCCCGATGACCACCTCCGTCTCGGTCAACGACCAGATCGTCGCCGCCCCCGCGAGCAGCTGTGACACCGAGTTGGCGCAGGGCCCGTGGATCTTCGACCTCGTTCCCGGCTACGGGCCGGGCTCATCCGAGGACGACGTCATTCCAGAGCCGGTCACCCGGCCGGGCCAGCTGCCGGCCGAATACCAGCGGATGTCCGACGACGAGTTGCACGCACGCATCCGCGCAGCCAAGGAGTCGCTCGGCGACAAGCTCGTCATCCTCGGCCACTACTACCAGCGCGACGAGGTCGTGCAGTACGCCGACTTCGTCGGTGACTCCTTCCAGCTCGCCAAGGCCGCGCTCACCAAGCCACAGGCCGAGACCATCGTCTTCTGCGGCGTCCACTTCATGGCCGAGACCGCCGACATCCTGGCGCGCCCCGAGCAGCATGTGATCCTGCCCAACCTCGCCGCCGGGTGCTCCATGGCCGACATGGCTGATGAGGACAGCGTCGAAGCCGCGTGGGAGCAGCTGATCGCGCTCTATGCCGAAGAGGAGGCTGCCGCGACGGACGGCAAGCAGTCCGTTGTCCCGGTCACCTACATGAACTCCTCGGCTGCGTTGAAGGCGTTCTGCGGCCGCAATGGCGGCATCGTCTGCACCTCGTCCAACGCGGCCTCAGTCCTGGAGTGGGCGTTCGAGCGGGGCCGCCGCGTCCTGTTCTTCCCGGACCAACACCTCGGCCGCAACACCGCCAAGGCGATGGGTATCCCGCTGGAGCAGATTCCGATGATCAATGCGCATAAGCCCGGTCTCGGCCACGACGACCCCCAGGTCCTCCGTGATGCCAAGGTCCTGCTGTGGCCCGGCTTCTGCTCGGTGCACAAGCGGTTCACCGTCGACCAGATCGAGCAGGCGCGTGCGCAATACCCCGGCGTGAAGGTCGTCGTGCATCCCGAATGCCCGATGCCGGTTGTCGATGCCGCTGACGCATCAGGCTCGACCGAGAAGATCCGCAAGTTCGTCGAGGCGAGCCAGCCTGGCGACGTCATTGCCATCGGCACCGAGATCAACATGGTCAACCGGCTTGCTGTGCAGTACCCGGATCGGACGATCTTCTGCCTCGACCCGGTCATCTGCCCGTGCTCGACGATGTATCGCATCCATCCGGGCTACCTGGCGTGGACGCTTGAAGGTCTCGTCGCCGGCGAGGTCCGCAACGAGATCGTTGTCCCGGACGACGTCGCGCGCGACGCCAAGGTCGCGCTGGAACGGATGCTGAAGGCGGTACCCCGATGAAGGTTCTGGTCATCGGCAGTGGTGTTGCCGGGCTCGTCACCGCGCTCGAATCGGCCGACGCGGGCCACGATGTCACGCTTCTGACAAAGTCTGATCTCGCCATGAGCAACACCCGCTTCGCCCAAGGCGGCGTCGCGGTGGTGCTCGGCGAGGACGACACCGTCGCCGAACACGTCGCCGACACTTTGGGTGCTGGGGCAGGGCTGAGTGATCTGGACACGGTGGGAATCCTGTGTTTCGAGGGCCCGGACGCCGTTCGCGAGTTGATCCATCGAGGCGTGCCGTTCGACACCCACGACGGCGAACTCGCCCACGGCCTGGAGGCGGCGCACTCGCACCCGCGGATCCTGCACGCCGGCGGCGACGCCACGGGGGCCGGCATCGCCTATGCGCTGATCGAAGATCTGCGCCAGAGCCCAGTCGAGATCCGCGAGCGAACAACTGCTGTAGACCTGCTGATGTGGACGAGCTCAGCCGGCGAGCGGCGCTGTGTCGGCGTCCGGCTCCTAGGTGGGGAGGAGATCCGGGCCGATCGCATCGTTCTCGCCACCGGCGGAGCCGGCCAGCTCTTCCCGTACACGACGAACCCACCGGTCGCGACGGCTGACGGCATCGCCATGGCGCTGCGCGCGGGCGCCGTGGCCGCCGACCTCGAGTTCTACCAATTCCACCCGACCTCACTCGCCGCGCCGGGCAACTTCCTGGTCTCCGAAGCCGTCCGGGGCGAGGGCGCGGTGCTGCTGGACATCGACGGCAACCGCTTCACCGAGGAGCTCGCGCCGCGCGACCAGGTCGCCCGCGCGATCGCCGGCCAGATGGCCAAGCAGGGTGGCTCCCCGGTTCGGCTGGACGCGACCGCGCTCGGCGCCGCGTTCCTCGCCCAGCGTTTCCCCAACATCGATGCCGCCTGCCGCGCGCAGGGGTTCGACTGGGGCATGGAGCCCATTCCGGTGACTCCGGCGGCGCACTACTTCATGGGTGGCATCCGCACGGACGCGTGGGGACGCACGTCGATCCCCGGCCTCTATGCCGTGGGCGAAGTCGCGTGCAACGGGTTGCACGGCGCCAACCGGCTCGCGTCGAACTCGCTGCTGGAGGGCGCCGTCTACGGCCGCCGCGTCGTCGAGGCGTTCGCCATGGGCGACGTCCAGGATCCGTTCGAGCCGACTTGGGCCGATCCGATCACCGTGGACGTCGGCGGCGGATCCCAGGACGAGGAGCCCTTCTCGCGGTCCGACCTGCAACAGCTGATGTGGGACGCCGCTGGGCTGTCCCGAAATGCGTCCGACCTGTCCGAGGCGGCCGCTGAGCTGGCCACCTGGCGGGCGCCAGACGTCACCGACGCCAAGGCGGCCGAGGATGCCAACCTGCTCCTCGTCGCCCGCGCCGTCGTAGCCAGTGCGCTCGCCCGGCGGGAGTCGCGCGGGGGCCACTTCCGTAGTGACTTCCCAGACGCCGACCCTGCGCAAGCCCGGCACAACTCGGTTGTGTGTCCATGACGCTCACCCGCGCGCACATCGAGGCGACGGTCGACGCGGCGCTGGCCGAGGACGCGCCACAGGGTGACGTCACGTCGATGGCCTTCGTCCCTGAGTCGGCCATCGCGACCGCCGACCTCATGGCTCGTGAGCCGGGTGTCTTCGCCGGTGCCGAGGTGTTCGAGGTGGCCATGACGCGGCTCGATGATCGGGTCAAGGTCACCAACCTGGCGGCCGACGGCGCTCGTTTCGACGCGGGGGACATCCTGGCAACCGTCGAAGGCCCGGCGCGTGCTGTGCTGCACGGCGAACGCGTCGCACTCAACTTCGTTCAGCGGATGAGCGGCATCGCCACGGCGACGGCTCGGTATGTCGACGCGGTTGGGGGCACCGGGGTTCGCGTCCTCGATACCCGCAAGACCACCCCGCTGTTGCGCGCGTTCGAGAAGCACGCGGTCGCGTGCGGCGGCGGCACGAACCACCGGTTCTCGCTGTCCGACGCGGCGATGGCGAAGGACAACCACTTGGCTGTCCTGCTTGAGGCGTTCGACGGGGACCTGGCCAAGGCGATCGCGGACGGCGCGTCGCGCCTGCCGGCAGGCATCAGCCTCGAGGTTGAGGTCGACCGGCTTGACCTCATCGAGCCGGTGCTCGCCGCTGGCGTCGTCAGCACGATCATGCTCGACAACTTCAGCTTGGACGACCTGCGTCAGGGCGTCGCCCTTGTGGCCGGGCGTGCCGTGATCGAAGCCAGCGGCGGTATCACGCTCGACACGATCCGCGGCGTCGCCGAGACCGGCGTCGACGTGATCAGCGTCGGCGCACTCACCCACCACATCGACTCGCTGGACCTGGGACTCGACGTCCGGGTGAACTGATGATCTATCTCGACGAGGCCGCCACAACGCCGCTGAAGCGCGAGGTCCTCGCGGCGATGGGTCCGTACCTCGGTCCCGAGTTCGGCAACCCGTCGAGCCATCACGAGCCGGGTTTCCACGCCAAGGCCGCGTTGGACGAGGCGCGGAAGTCGGTCGCCGGCATCCTTGGCTGCCGCCCGTCCGAGATCACCTTCACCTCCGGCGGAACCGAAGCCGACAACCTGGCGCTCAAGGGAATTGCGCTCGGTCAGCCGCGCGGGCAGCACGCGGTCGTCAGCGCGATCGAGCACCCGGCTGTGCTCGAATCCGCCGCATGGCTCACCCGACTCGGATTCCAGGTGTCCACGCTTGACGTCGACCACGACGGGCTCGTCTCACCCGATGCCCTCGCCGAAGCGCTGCGCGATGACACGACACTGGTCAGCATCCAGTACGCCAACAATGAGGTCGGGACGGTGCAGCCGATCGCGGAATTGGCAGCGGTCGCGGCGGCCAAGGGCGTCCCGTTTCACACCGACGCGGTCCAGGCTGCCGGCTGGCTCGGGCTCGACGTCAAGGAGCTCGGCGTCCAGGCGATGAGCATCTCTGGCCACAAACTCGGCGCACCGAAGGGCGTCGGCATCTTGTTCGTGAATCGATGGGTCGAGGTCGAGCCGCTCATCCACGGTGGCGGACAAGAAGCCGGCCGCCGCTCGGGCACCGAGAACGTCGCAAGCGCCGTGGGAATGGCCAAGGCGCTGGAATTGGCCGTCGCGGCCGGTCCAATCGACGAGATCGCCGTGCGGCGGGATGCGTTCATCAAGCGGGTCGAGGCGGCTGGCGGCGAACTCACCGGGCACCGCACGCAGCGCCTGCCCGGCAATGCCTCATTTGTGTTTCCGGGCCGGAGTGGCGAGTCGATCCTGCTCGACCTCGAGCGCCGCGGCGTCGTGTGCTCGTCCGGCTCCGCCTGTGCCGCCGGCAGCGACGAGCCCTCGCACGTCCTGACCGCGATGGGCTACGACCGACAGGCCGCGCAGACCGCGGTGCGTTTCACCTTCGGCCGGGACGTCGCCGCAGAGCAGCTCGACGAGGCGGCTGACGCTCTCGGCGTCGTACTGGCGTAGCCACCCCCGTACCCTTGAACGGTGCCCGAGACAGCTGCCTACCTCGACCATGCGGCGACGACGCCGATGGTCCCTGAGGCGGTTGCTGCCTTCGCCGAGCATGCCGGCCGCGCCGGCAATGCATCGAGTCTGCACTCCGCCGGGCGTACCGCCCGGCGCGTCGTCGAGGAGTCGCGTGAACTGATCGCCGACCGGTTCGGCGCATTGCCGAGCGAAGTCGTATTCACCTCCGGCGGCACCGAGGCCAACAACCTGGCACTCAAGGGGTTCGCGTGGGCTGGCCGCGCCGAGGGACGTGAGCGCATCATCGTCAGCGCGATCGAGCATCACGCGGTCCTCGATCCGGTGGACTGGCTGCTCGAGCACGAGGACGTGGAGGTCGCCACCATTCCGGTCGGCCGGTCCGGGCTCGTTGAGATCAAGGCACTGCACGACGAGCTTGCCGACGATCCGGCATCCGTCGCCCTCATTTCGGTGATGTGGGCCAACAACGAGGTGGGAACCATCCAGCCGGTCGCGGCGGTGGTGGCGGCAGCAGCCGAGCACGGCATCCGCGTGCACAGCGATGCGGTGCAGGCGGCCGGCCACCTGCGGCTCGACTTCGCCGCGTCCGGCCTCGACGCGATGACGATCAGCGCGCACAAGCTTGGCGGTCCCATCGGCATCGGCGCGCTGTTCCTGCGTCGGGAGCTCGATCCGGTGCCGTTGCTGCACGGCGGGGGGCAGGAGCGACGGGTGCGGTCCGGAACGGTGCCGACGGCGTTGGTCGCGTCGTTTGCGGCCGCCGTCGACGCCGCCGCAACTCATCGGGACGCGCGTTCGGTGCGCCTGGAGGGGCTGCGCAATCGGCTAGAGGAGGGCATTCGCCGCGCCGACCCGACGGCGCTGGTCAACGGTGCCGACGCCGGCGCCGACAACCGACTGCCCCACATCCTGCACGTCGCGTTCCCCGGCTGTGAGGCCGAGACGCTGCTCCTCATGCTCGATGCCGAGGGCATCGCCTGTTCTGCCGGATCAGCCTGTGCTGCCGGCGTGCCGCAGGCGAGCCACGTGCCGCTCGCCATGGGCCTGGATGCGGCGACGGCTCGGGGCTCGCTGCGCTTCAGCTTCGGGCACACCTCGACCGAAGCCGACGTCGATGCCGTGCTGGCGGCGCTGCCGGCCATCATCGAGCGCTCCCGCGCGGCCAGCCTCCTCAGGACCGGTCCATGACGAGACTCATCGCAGCCCTCTCTGGAGGGGTCGACTCCGCCGTGGCTGCCGCCCGCGCGGTCGACGCAGGCCACGATGTCACCGGCGTCCACCTCGCGCTGAGCCGCAACCCGCGGTCCTATCGCTCGGGCGCGCGCGGCTGCTGCTCGCTGGAGGATTCGCACGACGCCCGGCGAGCTGCCGACGTCCTCGGGATTCCGTTTTACGTGTGGGACATGAGCGAAGAGTTCGCCGACGCCGTCGTCGATGACTTCATCACCGAATACGAGGCCGGCCGCACGCCCAACCCGTGCCTGCGCTGCAACGAGAGCATCAAGTTCGCCGCCGTGCTTGACCGGGCGCTGGCGCTCGGCTTCGACGGTGTCGTCACCGGGCATTACGCGAAGCTCGTCGAGGGACCTGGCGGGATCGAGATGCACCGTTCCGCAGACGCCGCGAAGGACCAGTCGTACGTCCTCGGAGTCCTCACCCAGGGGCAGCTCGAGCGCTCGCTGTTTCCGTTGGGCGACTCGGTCAAGACCGACGTGCGGGCCGAGGCCGCCGAACGGGGGCTGTCGGTGGCGCAGAAGCCCGACTCACACGACATCTGCTTCATCGCCGACGGCGACAACGCCGGCTGGCTGGCGGACAAGCTGGGCCGCCGGCCCGGCTCGGTCGTCGACGAGTCGGGTCAGGTGTTGCGCGAGCACGACGGCGCCTACGCCTTCACGATCGGCCAGCGCCGGGGATTGCGGCTGGGCGTTCCCGCCGACGACGGACAGCCTCGCTACGTGCTGGACATCGAGCCGGTCTCCGGCACTGTCACCGTCGGGCCGCGTGAGCACCTCCGCGTCGACGCGCTCGAATGCATCAAGCCGCTGTGGGCGGGAGCCGCGCCGAGTGGCTCGCTGCAGTGCACGGTACAGCTGCGTGCGCACGGCGAAGAACACCGCGCTGTGGTCGAGTTGGATGGCACAAACGTCCGCGTCCAACTACGCGACCCGGCCGCTGGGATCGCGCCCGGCCAAGCCTGCGTGATCTACGACGGCACGCGCGTCGTCGGCTCGGCCACCATCGACCGCGCGCTGGGGGCACCTCCCGCTGGCAGAATTTCCCCTGCCGGCGGGGGACGTCTTATCGACGCATGAGAGCGTCCGGTGTCGGCGGGATGCCGGGCGAGGACCTGCGCGACGCCATGCAGGTCATCCTGGGTGAGGTCGGCGACCTGCCGTTCGTACCCGAACTTCCAGCCCGCGGCGTGGGAGCCGAGATGATCGGCCGGTCCCTGGCCATGCTCGAAGGCCTGAGCGTCGATCTTCAACCTGCCGGATGGCGGCTGACGTCGGGCCAGAGCAAGGACCAGCGACGAGCGCGGAGCCTGCTGGCACAAGACCTCGACGCCGTCGAGGAACTTCTCCCGGCGTCCACGCCGGTGCTGAAGCAACAGGTGACCGGGCCGTGGACGCTCGCGGCCACCGTCGAACGTCCCCGCGGCGATCGCATACTCGCCGATCACGGCGCTCGCCGTGAACTCGCCGAGTCCTTGGCCGAGGGCATCGCCCATCACATCAGCGACCTGCGCAGACGTGCACCGCACGCCAGCTTGGTGATCCAGATCGACGAACCGGCGCTGCCCGCGGTACTTGCCGGCGCGGTACCGACGGCCTCGGGCTTCGGCAAGCATCGGCGTGTGTACGACTCGGACGCCGACCGCCACCTGCGGATGCTCACCGAGGCGATCACTCGATCAGGTGCCGCCTCGGTCGTGCACTGCTGTGCCGCGCGTGTTCCGGTCGACCTTTTGGGTGGCGCCGGGTTTGGCGCAATCTCCTTCGATGCTGGTCTGGCACGGCCCGATGACCGCTGGGCCACAGCGTTCGAGTCCGGCGTCGACCTCTGGCTCGGCGCTGTTCCGACCTCGGACGATCTGCCGTCGGCGGCCGACGTCCGGCGCGCGGTCGACCGCTGGTTCGCTGACCTCGGCTTCGACGAGGACGCGTACGGTGAGCGAACCGTGATCACCCCGGCATGCGGTCTGGCGTCGGCGACCCGGGACAACGCCCGTGCCGCCTTGACGCTCGCCCAGCAGGCCGCCGTAACGGTCTGACCTCATCGCTAGGCTCGGCGGTATGGCCGGTGACACCGACGCCCTGCGGCAGCGGCACAAGGAGCTCGCCGAGCTCATCGAGGAGCACCGCACCCGCTACTACCTCGACGACGCACCTACCGTCTCCGACGCCGAGTACGACCAGCTCATGCGCGAGTTGGAGGAGCTGGAAGAACGGCTGCCCGAGCTGCGCACGCCGGACTCGCCCACCCAGAGCGTCGGGGGCTACGCCAGCAGCACATTTGCGGCGTATGAACACCGCGAGCGGCTGCTCAGCCTCGACAACGCCTTCTCCTTCGACGAGCTGCAGGCTTGGTATGCCCGGCTCGGGAGGGAGGACATTGACGATCCCGAATTCCTCTGCGAGCTCAAGATCGACGGGCTCGCGATCTCGCTGACGTACGAGAATGGCCGTCTCACCCGAGGGGTCACCCGCGGTGACGGCCGTGTCGGCGAGGACGTCACCAACAACGTCCGCACCGTCAAGGCCATCCCGGAGCGCCTGACCGGCACCGATGACCATCCGGTTCCGGCCTATGTGGAGGTGCGCGGAGAGGTCTTCTTCCCGACGCAGGCCTTCGAAGAGTTCAACGAGGCATGGGCCGACGCGGGCAACACCCCGTTCTCCAACCCCCGCAACGCCGCCGCCGGGTCCCTGCGGATGAAGGACGCCTCGGTCACGGCCAGGCGCCCGCTCTCGATGATGTGCCACGGCCTGGGCTACCGCGAAGGCTTCACGCCGACCCGGCAGAGCGACGCCTACGCGGCGATGCGCGATTGGGGGTTGCCCACCTCCGATCGAGCCAAGGTGCTCGATTCGCTCGACGCCGTCAAGGAGTTCGTCGAGTACTACGCCGAGCACCGGCACGACGTCGAGCACGACATCGATGGCGTCGTCATCAAGGTCGACCAGATCGATCTGCAGCGCCGGCTCGGCTCCACGTCGCGCGCGCCCCGCTGGGCGATCGCCTACAAGTACCCGCCTGAGGAAGTCAACACCCGGCTGCTCGACATCCGGGTCAACGTGGGCCGTACGGGGCGCGTCACTCCGTACGGTGTCATGGAGCCGATCCGGGTGGCCGGCTCGACGGTGGAGATGGCGACGCTGCACAACCAGCACGAGGTCAAGCGCAAGGGCGTTCTCATCGGCGACATGGTTGTGCTGCGCAAGGCCGGCGACGTCATTCCCGAGATCGTCGGCCCGGTTGTCCCGCTGCGCGACGGTTCGGAGCGCGCATTCGTCATGCCCACGCACTGCCCGGTGTGCCGCACCGAGCTGCGGCCGGAGAAGGAGGGCGACGCCGACATCCGGTGCCCCAACACGCGCTCTTGCCCCGCACAGCTGTGGGAGCGGCTGACGCACGTCGGGTCGCGGGGTGCCTTCGACATCGAGGTGTTCGGTGAAGAGGCCGCTGCCGCGTTGCTGGAGAACAAGGTCATCGGCGACGAGGGTGGCCTGTTCTCCCTCACCGAAGCTGACCTGCTGCGTGCGTCGCTGTTTCGCACCAAGGCCGGCACGCTCTCGGCCAATGCCCGCAAGCTGCTGGAGAACCTGGAGACGGCCAAGGTGCAGCCGCTCTGGCGGGCCCTCGTCGCCCTATCCATCCGTCACGTCGGGCCCACCGCTGCGCGAGCCCTGGCCACGCACTTCGGATCAATGGAGGCCGTCCGCGCCGCGAGCGTCGACGAGCTCTCCTCCGTCGAAGGCGTCGGCCGCACCATCGCCGAGGCGATCGTCGACTGGTTCGCCGTCGACTGGCACGTCGGCATCGTCGAGGCGTGGGCCGCCGCAGGTGTGCGGATGGCGGACGAGCGAGACGAATCGATACCGCGCACACTCGAAGGTCTCACCGTCGTGGTGACTGGTTCATTGGAGAATTTCACCCGCGACTCCGCCAAGGAAGCCATCATCGCCCGCGGTGGCAAGGCGTCCG
>DATLCL010000020.1:0-2902 GCA_035526415.1 Aeromicrobium sp. | reverse complement strand
CAGGGATAGGACTTGTCGTCACGGAAGCGCACGTTGAAACGTGGATCGAATTCTTTGATCCACGTGTATTCGAGCTGGAGCGCCTCGACCTCGGTGTCGACCACCGTCCACTCGACGCTCGCCGCCGTCGTCACCATCTGCTGCGTCCGTAGATGCAGTGCACTGACGTCCTGGAAGTACGAGCTCAGGCGCGACCGCAGCGACTTGGCCTTGCCGACATAGATGACACGGCCCTCGCCGTCCCGGAATCGATAGACCCCGGGCTTGGCCGGGATCTCGCCGGTCGCCGGCCGGTAGGTTGCGGGATCAGCCATGGCGGCTCAGAGGACTTCAGCGAGGAATGTGCCGGTGTGGCTGTCGGCATTCTTGGCGACATCCTCGGGTGTGCCTTCGGCAACCAGTTGGCCGCCGCCGCTGCCGCCCTCGGGACCCAGATCGACGATCCAGTCCGCCGTCTTGATCACGTCGAGGTTGTGCTCGATGACGATGACGGTGTTGCCGGCATCGACAAGGCGGCCGAGCACGCCCAGCAGCTTGCGGATGTCCTCGAAATGCAGGCCGGTCGTCGGCTCGTCGAGAACGTAGACGGTGCGGCCGGTCGACCGCTTCTGCAGCTCCGCCGAAAGCTTCACGCGCTGCGCCTCACCGCCGGAGAGCGTAGGCGCCGGCTGGCCCAGCCGGACGTAGCCGAGACCGACGTCGACCAACGTCTTGAGATGCCGGTGGATCGCCGGGATGGCCTCGAAGAAGTGAACGGCTTCCTCGATCGACATGTCGAGGACCTCGGCAATGGTCTTGCCCTTGTAGTGGACCTCGAGCGTCTCGCGGTTGTACCGCGCACCGTGGCACACCTCGCACGGCACGTAGACGTCCGGCAGGAAGTTCATCTCGATCTTGATCGTGCCGTCGCCCGAGCATGCCTCGCAGCGGCCGCCCTTGACGTTGAACGAGAAGCGCCCCTGCTGGTACCCGCGCATCTTCGCCTCAGGCGTCTGGGAGAACAGCTTGCGCACGTGGTCGAAGACGCCGGTGTACGTGGCCGGGTTGGACCGCGGCGTGCGGCCGATCGGCGACTGGTCGACGTGGATGACCTTGTCGACGTGCTCGACACCTTCGATGTCGCGGTGCCGGCCCGGGATCGTCCGCGCGCTGTAGATCTGCCGAGCCAGGGACGTATAGAGGATGTCGTTGACAAGCGTCGACTTGCCCGACCCGGAGACGCCGGTGACGGCGATGAACTGGCCGAGCGGGAACGCGACGTCGACGTCCTGCAGGTTGTGCTCGCGCGCGCCGCGGACCACCAGTGAGCGTCCGGGCTCCTGCGGCCGGCGGACCGCGGGAACCGGGATCTGTTCGCGTCGGGACAGGTACCGACCGGTGATCGACTCTTTGCTCTTGAGCAGGTCGTCGACGGTTCCTGACACGATGATCTGGCCGCCGTGCTCGCCCGCGCCCGGGCCGATGTCGACCACCCAGTCAGCCGTGCGGATGGTGTCTTCGTCGTGCTCGACGACGATCAGGGTGTTGCCCAGATTCTTGAGGCGGACGAGTGTCTCGATGAGCCGGTGGTTGTCGCGCTGATGCAGGCCGATCGACGGCTCGTCGAGGACGTACAGCACGCCGACGAGCCCGGCCCCGATCTGCGTCGCCAGACGGATGCGCTGGGCCTCGCCGCCGGAAAGCGACCCGGCGGCGCGATCGAGGCTGAGGTAGTCGAGGCCCACGTCGAGCAGGAAGCGAAGCCGCTCGTGGATCTCCTTGAGTACCCGCTCGCCGATCTGACGCTCGCGATCGGTCATCTCCAGACCGCTCAGGTAGTCGGCGGCGTCACGGATGCTGAGGGCGCTGACCTCGGCGATGTTCTTGGGACCGGCATCGACGTTGTTGAGCAGCACAGCGCGGATGACCGGCTTGAGCCGGGTCCCCTCGCACTCGGGGCACGGAACCTGCCGCATGAACCCTTCCAGTCGCTCGCGGCTCACATCCGACTCGGTCTCGGCATGCCGGCGCTGCAGGTTCGTGACCGCGCCCTCGAACGTTGTGTAGTACGACCGTTCGCGGCCGTACCGGTTCTTGTACCGGACGTGCACCTTCATGCCGCGGCCGTACATCAGTACGTCGCGCACGTCGGCCGGCAGGTCTCGATAAGGAACAGTCGTGGCAAAGCCCATCTCGTCGGCCAGCGCCTCCATCAGCCGGGCGAAGTACTCCGAGACGTTGGCGGACGTCCAAACCGAGATGGCGCCTTCGGCGAGCGACTTGGAGTCGTCGGGGACGACGAGCTCGGGGTCGACTTCCATGCGTGAGCCGAGCCCGTGGCACTCCGCGCATGCGCCGAACGGTGCGTTGAAGGAGAACGATCGCGGCTCGAGCTCGTCGACGGCCAACGGATGGTCGTTCGGGCACGCGAGTCGTTCCGAAAACCGCCGGCTCACGCCGGAGTCCACGAAATCCGCGATCACCAGGCCATCAGCTAATGCCAAGGCAGCTTCGACCGATTCGGTGAGACGCTGCTTCATCGACGCCTTGACCTGGAGCCGGTCCACGACCACGTCGATGGTGTGCTTCTGCTGCTTGTTGAGCTTGGGCGGCTCATCGGCGAGGTCATGCGGTGCGCCGTCAACGATAGCGCGACTGAACCCGGACGACTGCAATTGACGGAAAAGCTCGGCGTACTCCCCCTTGCGGCCACGGATGATCGGCGCGAGAACCTGGAATCGAGCACCCTCCTCGCCGGACAGGATGCGGTCAACGATCTGCTGCGGCGTCTGCCGGGAGATCGGCTCCCCACATTCGGGGCAGTGCGGGCGACCGGCACGGGCGTAGAGCAGGCGCAGGTAGTCGTAGACCTCGGTGATGGTGCCCACCGTCGAGCGCGGGTTGCGCGACGCCGACTTCTGGT
>DATLCL010000009.1:0-4948 GCA_035526415.1 Aeromicrobium sp. | reverse complement strand
GAGGGATTCCATGTGTTCTGTGCCGCGCGGCGCGCGGACCGCATCCAGTCCGTGGCCGACGAGATCGGCGGAACCGCCGTGGTGTGTGACGTGACGTCAGCCGATGATGTCGCGCGGCTGGCTGAGGCCGTCGGGCCGCGCCTCAACGTCCTCATCAACAACGCCGGCGGCGCACTGGGCGTCGATCCAGTCGTCGCGGGCGATCCCGACCAGTGGCGGATGATGTACGAGACGAACGTCATCGGGACGATGCAGGTCACCAAGGCTCTGGCGCCGGCCCTCATTGCGTCGGGCGCGGGAGTCATTGTGAACATCGGCTCGACCGCCGGCCATCTCGTCTACGAGGGCGGCGGCGGATACACCGCAGCCAAACATGCGCTCGCGGCGGTGACGGAAACCTTGCGTCTCGAACTGAACGGCCAGCCCGTGCGCGTCACCGAGATCGCGCCCGGCATGGTCAAGACCGAGGAGTTCTCGCTGGTCCGCCTCGGCGGCGACCAGGCCGAGGCCGACGCGGTCTACGCCGGCGTCGAGGCGCCGCTGTCAGCCGAAGACGTCGCCCAGGCCGTCCGCTGGGTGGTCACCCGCCCCCCGCACGTCGACATCGACCTCATGGTCATCAAGCCGATCGCACAGGCAGCCCCACACAAGGTTCATCGCGAGCAGCCGTAGGTGGCGCAGGCGCCTTCGAGGATTCTGCGACCTGCCCAAATCTCGGTATCGCGGCGCCCTGCGCCGCTCACCTTCGCTCGCTCGGGGCTAGCGCGCTAGCGCGCTGCCCACTCGCTCGCTACAGGTAGAGTTTCCCCTCGTGCCTACCTTGAGGAACGACCTCCGCAACGTCGCGATCGTGGCCCATGTCGACCACGGCAAGACCACGCTCGTCGACGCCATGCTGCAGCAGCAGGGGGCGTACGCCGAGCACCAGGAAGTCACTGACCGCGTCATGGACTCCGGCGACCTCGAGCGCGAGAAGGGCATCACGATCCTCGCCAAGAACACGGCCGTGCACTACGCCGGGGCCGCAGCCGAGGGCAAGCCGATGACGATCAACATCATCGACACACCCGGGCACGCCGACTTCGGCGGCGAGGTCGAGCGCGGACTCTCCATGGTCGACGGGATCGTGCTGCTGGTCGACGCCTCGGAAGGTCCGCTGCCGCAAACCCGGTTTGTGCTCAGGAAGGCGCTCAACGCCGACATGCCAGTGATCCTCGTGGTCAACAAGACCGACCGCGGGGACGCACGCATTTCCGAGGTTGTCGAAGAAACCTACGAACTCTTCCTGGACCTGCTCGACGAGTCGCATAGCCAGGATGCGCTCGACTTCCCGGTGGTCTACGCCTCGGGCCGCGCCGGCATCGCCTCGCTCACACAGCCCGCCGACGGCACGATGCCGGAAGGCAGCGACCTTGAGCCGCTCTTCCAGACCATCCTGGACACGATTCCCGCGCCGACGTACACCGAGGGCGCGCCGCTCCAGGCACATGTCACCAACCTCGACGCGTCCCCCTTCCTCGGACGACTGGCGCTGCTGCGTGTGCACGAAGGCACGCTCAAGAAGGGCCAGAACGTCGCGTGGATCCGTCGCGACGGTTCGACGAAGACGGTCAAGATCACCGAGCTCCTCGTCACCGAGGGCTTGGAGCGCAAACCCGGCGAGAGCGCCGGACCGGGCGACATCGTCGCCGTCGCCGGCATCCCGGAGATCACCATCGGCGAGACGCTGGCCGACGCGGAAAACCCAGTTGCGCTGCCGCTGATCCACGTCGATGAGCCGGCCATCTCCATGACGATCGGCACCAACAGCTCTCCCCTCGTCGGCCGCGGCCCGACCAAAAACACCAAGGTCACCGCCCGGCTGGTCAAGGATCGCCTCGACAGCGAACTGGTCGGCAACGTCTCGCTCCGGATCCTGCCCACCGAGCGCCCCGACGCCTGGGAGGTGCAGGGCCGCGGTGAACTGGCGCTGGCGATCCTGGTTGAGCAAATGCGCCGCGAAGGCTTCGAACTCACCGTCGGCAAGCCCCAGGTCGTGACGAAGGAAGTCCACGGCAAGCTCCACGAGCCCACCGAGCGCCTGACGATTGACGCTCCCGAGGAGCACCTCGGCGCCATTACCCAGCTGCTTGCGCTGCGGAAGGGCCGCATGGAGCAGATGACCAACCACGGGACCGGATGGGTTCGGATGGAGTTCCTCGTCCCGTCCCGCGGACTCATCGGATTCCGTACCGAGTTCCTCACCCAGACGCGCGGCACCGGCATCGCCCACCACATCTCCGAGGGCTACGAGCCGTGGGCCGGCGAGATCCAATCGCGCTCCAATGGCTCCCTGGTCGCCGATCGCGCGGGCGCCGCCACCGCCTACGCGATGACGAACCTCCAGGAACGCGGCACGCTGTTCGTCGATCCAGCCACGGAGGTCTACGAGGGGATGATCGTCGGCGAGAACTCCCGAGCCGACGACATGGACGTCAACATCACCAAGGAAAAGCAGCAGACCAACATCCGGTCCGCCACGTCGGACAACTTCGAAAAGCTCATCCCGCCGAAGAAGCTGTCGCTGGAGCAATGCCTTGAGTTCTGCCGCGAGGACGAGTGCGTCGAGGTCACCCCTGACCACGCGCGGATCCGCAAGCTCGTCCTTGACCAGACCCAGCGCGCCCGTGCGGCCCGCGGTCGGAAGTAGCTGGGAGCCTGCGTGAGCACCATCGTCGATCGACGGATCAACGAGTCCAGTTCGCTGGCGATCAGCGCGCGCTTCCCGGGCATTGCGCACACCGCGAACGACGAAGGCAAGGCGGTGGTGTACGCCATCGACATTGCATCCGGAGAGACGGTTGGCACCACGAAACTGAAGGGGATCACCTTCACCGACCCCGAGGCCATGGCCATCGACAGCAAAGGCACACTCTGGCTGGCTGACGTGGGAGACAACACGAAGCGTCGTTCCAGCGTCGTCCTCTACGCCTTTCCCGAACAGGGTCCGGGCAACCACAAGGTGGCGCCCGTGAGCTACCCGATCGTCTATTCCGACGGTCTCCAGCACAACGTCGAAGCCTTCCTCCTGAACCCGGTCTCGGGCGCGAAGTACCTGGTGACGAAGCGCAAGAAGAAGCCCGGAGTCCTGTTCGCACTGCCGACCCAGCTCCAGGTCGGCGTCGAGAATGTCGCCATCGATCTGGGCAAGCCGATGCCGACGAAGGTCTCGGACGGCGCATTCACCGCCAACGGCGCGTGGGCACTGCTCACCGATGGAAAGCGGGCGCACGTCCTCAATGCACGCACCTGGGCGGTGGCACGAACGATCGCCCTTCCGCCGGTCCGACAGGGAGAGTCGCTTGCGTTCCATCCCGACGGGACCGGCTTCCTCATCGGCAGCGAAGGCAAACGGTCGCCACTGGTCTGGATCGCATTCGACCAAGCGACCGGCATGGCGCCGAGCCACTCGTCGTCGGCCACAGACCGGTAGTGCATGCTGTCGATCATGAAATTCCGTAGTAGGACCGCTTGGACCGCCGCGTGGACCGCCCCAGTTCTTGTCATCGGGCTCAGCCTCGCTTCCTGCGCGCCGGGGGCAAACGGGCCCCAGCCGCAGGAGGAGGCGAAGGGCGAGATCGAGTTCAGCGCCAAGACGTCTCCGCTGACCGGCCTCGACCAAACCTCCGCGCCGGCGAACCCCGTCTACTACGTGAAGATCGAGAACACCCACGGCGGCGAACCGCAGTACGGCGAGAATCACGCCGACATGATGATCGAGGAACTCGTCGAGAACGGCGCCACCCGGTGCATCGGCTTGTTCTACTCGGACCTGCCGACGAAGATCGGCCATGTCCGCTCCGCGCGCACGACCGACATCGCCCTGTCGCAACCGGTCAACGCCGCGATCATCGCCTCCGGCAGCGCCCAGAAAACGCGCGACGACATCTTGGGCGAACCGATCCCCTTCTACACCTGGGACTGGCAAGACGGCGCGGGCTGGAGCACCGACCCGGCCAAACAAGCGCCGTATCACGTGCTGCTGAACCTCCAGGCGATGGACAAAGCGGTTAAGCGCACCGCCACTCCGAAGCAGAACTACTTCACGTTTGGTGATGGCCCTGGCGACGACGATGTCACGAAGAAGACAACCAGCGCCGCCGTCAAGTTCTCCTCCAAGACGACGACCCGCTGGACTTACGGCGGCGGCTGGCACCGCTCGCCCGAACGCGCGGCGGAGCGACAGGAGTTCAAGCCCGACACGGTCGTCGTCGTCTTCGCCAAGGTGGTCGAGGCCGGTTACAACGACAAGGCGGGCCACCCGGTTCCCGAAACCGTGGTGGAAGGTTCCGGTCGTGCGGTCATCCTGGGTGACGGCACCGCGACCGAGGCGACATGGAACAAGTCCAAGTCTGACGGCACGATGACATTCACCTCCAAAGAGGGCAATGCCGTCGGCTTGAAGCCGGGACACGTGTGGCTCGAGGCGGTACCCCGCGGCGGTTCGGTGACGTTCTGAACTTGGTCAAAACTGACCGCTGAACGTCACACGACCGGTTTCCGCGCCATGCAGGAACCGGCGCTCCTCGACGTCGTAGGAACGGTCGCGGCGGATGCGGAGGACGGTCGATGCCGTGGTGCCGTAGTCGGGCGAGGAGATGAACGCCGGCGAGGCCAGCCGCTCAAGCTCGATTCCGATGCCGGTGTCCGGCAGCAGCTCATCGGGAGCGAGGGTGTCATCGGCCAGCACAGCGAAGAGGTCCTCCACCTTCGCGCCGGACGCAAGCGCATCACCGAAGCGCCGCTTGCCGTTGACGACCTTCGGCCATGGTGTGTCGAGCGCAGCATTCGAAATCCCATAGATGCCGGCATCCAGCGGTAGCGCTGCGCCCGCCCAATTGCTGGTCCACCAGAGGGTCTCGAGGTCGCTCGCCAAGGCGTTGTAACCGGTGAATTCCTCGGTGGGGAG
>DATLCL010000109.1:0-4629 GCA_035526415.1 Aeromicrobium sp. | reverse complement strand
GCACGCGGAACCATCATCAGCGTGAATGTCGCCATCATCACCGACATGACGATTTGCATGAGGTACGAGATGTAGGCGGTCAGCGCGCCGACCTGCATCTGGCCGGCCTCGACGCGGTGGCCTCCGAACCAGAGGACCCCCACGGTGGCCAGGTTGGCCACCACCATCACGGTCGGAAACATGCCGGCCTGCCAGCGTCCGGCCCGAATGGCCACGTCGGTGAGTTCGTCGTTCGCCGTCTGGAAGCGGTCAGCCTCGTGCCGCTCGCGGACGAACGCCCGGACCACCCGGACACCGGTGATCTGCTCGCGAAGGAGGCGGTTGACCTCGTCGATGCGCTCCTGCATCTGGCGGAAGCTCGGCACCATCCGGCTGACGATGAATCCGATCGACGAGCCCAGCACTGGCACGACGAGCAGGACGAGCCACGACAATCCGGCATCCACGTGGACGGCCATCAGGACGCCGCCGGCCATCATGATGGGCGCGGAGACCATGAAGGTGCCTCCCATGAGCACCAGCATCTGGACCTGCTGGACGTCGTTCGTCTCACGCGTGATCAGCGACGGCGCGCCGAAATGCTGGACTTCGCGGGCCGAGAACGACCCAACGTGGTGGAAGAGCGCCGCGCGCACGTCACGGCCGAAGCGCATGGCATTGCCCGAGGAGAACCACACCGCGGCGATCGAGCAGACGATCTGGACCACCGCCACCAGCAACATGAGGCCGCCGTATCGCAGGATGTATCCGGTGTCACCGGTGACAACGCCGTGATCGATGATGTCGGCGTTCAGGCTCGGCAGGTAGAGCATGGCGACCGTGCTCAGGAACTGGAGCGCCACGATCGCCAGCAGTGGCGCGCGGTAGGGCCGCAGGTATTCACGGATCAGTCGGGTCAGCATCCATCGGTCTTTCTGCGTACGCCGTCCAGGAGCGTGTCGACGATCTGTTCGGGGGTCAGTCGGCGTCCTTCGGAGAGATGCGGATGAGTTCCGGAGAACGTGAACAGGCGCAGCATGTGCACAAGGTCAGCGGGCGAGCACGTGATCAGGTCGGCGTCGGGTTCAACCAGGGCGACCATGATCTCCTCTGCGTGTCGGCGACCGGCCTCGGTGTGCTTCTGAGCGCGGGGTGGTCCGGACATGCCCAACGCACTCATGAGCGCGAAGATTCCGGCGAAGCGGGCCTGGAGCCGCGTCACGAGCTCGATCAGCCGCGGACGGAACTGGAGCGAGACGTCGACGGCGGCCAGATCGTCCAGGAACGGTTGCATGTCCATGCCGGCTTCGACCGCGGCGAGGATGAGGTCGTCCTTCGACTCGAAAGCACGAAAGATCGTGCCTTCGGCGACGCCGGCAGCCTCAGCGATCTGCTTCGTGGTCACTGTGCGCCCGTGCTCGCGGAGCAATGGAAGAGTCACGTCGATGAGCGCCTTGCGGCGGTCGTCAACGGTCATCGGAACTGCACGGGCCATGCCAGCAATCATAAGTGAGTGAGCGCTCACTCACAAATGGCAATCACGCCTCTGCGTCGGGTACCTGGTGCTGCGGCAGATCCACCGTCTCCTGCGAGTCGGCCAGACAGGTGGTGCAGAACTTCACTCCGAACGGAGTCAGGTGGATCGATCGACGAACCGGCTTAGCGAACCGCACCGAGTGCATGGCCGCCAGCACGTCGGGTTGCGCCTCGACGACCTGGTACTCCATCGGGTCGTCCATTTGCTCTCGGGAGAACCAGATCAGACCCAGCCGAAAGAGGTTGTTGAGATAGGCCGGGACCTCGTCGAGATAGCGCACTCCTGCGCGTGGGCCAATCATCGTGAGCCCGGACGACACCAGAGACGAACTGAGGACTCCGGTCGGACCGCCGGTGCGCACGTCAACCGACGGCTGCGGGCCGCCCTCGAGCAGCAACATCAGGATCCGGGCCTCATCCGGGGCCAGCTCGTCCAGGATCCGGGCGTACGCAGGGTGCGCGGTGTCGTCGTTCCAGACGTCGCGCGACTTGCGGAGCAACTCCTCGCCCCGCTCGCGAAGCGTGAGCGCGAGCTGCGACGAACGGCCCGCCGCTCCGTTCGCGGTCCGGTTGTTGGACAGCGTCACGCCGGCTTCGAAGATCGCCCGCGGCAAGGGAACGCCGCTGGACACGGCACTTGCCACGCCGGCGATCGTCCGAGTTGCCACAGCGACGTCGTCGGCAACCTCGCGCACGAACTCACCGGCAGCGGCCGGATTGGTCATCGCTCGCGCGAGGGTTCGGGCCGAGTGTGCGGCCGTGCCGAGGGCCCATCCCGCGGAACGAACCCAAGCCGTTCCAGCGATACGGGCGACACCCGGCATTGCGCTGGCCGCGTCCTCCCACGTCGTCGGTGTCCGGTTTTCGTTGCTCACGTCAGCCACCCATTCCGAGGAAACCAAGCAGATCAGCGCGGTTGAAGATCGCCAGATGGATGAGGCCACCGGCGAAGCCCATGATCGCGCCATGCGCGTACAGCATCCACTCGTCCTCTTTGATCGCCGAGCGCAGCATCTCCACGAAGTCCTGCGGCGAGAGCTCCTTGGTCCGGGTGGCAATCAATGTGCGCATCTTCTCCGACTGCTGCCTGCTGAACTCTCGATCTTGGAACGGCAGGATGGTCCGATCCACCGCCTCACCGGCCATGGTCTCGCGGATGCTGTCGAACTTCTTGCGCCCGATCGCGATCCGAACGGCGCCGCGCGCCGGTCCGGCCGCCTGGTCGACGGCCGGTTGCATCGCCGTCGCGATCATCTGACGGGTGCGGTCGCCGCGCGGCCCGTTCATGAGGAAGTCGCCGATCCGCTCGAGGGTGATCACGTCGTCCGCGATGATTTTGGCGTAGATCTCGGCGGCCTCGTCCTGGCGGCGGAGGAACAGTCCGTGCACGGTGATGCCCAATATCTTCTTCGGCTCCACCGGTTCGAAGATCAGCCACATGCCGAGGGCGTTGGTGATCCAGCCAACCAGGATGCCGAGCAACGGCAGGAGCCACCAGATCCCGAACCAGTGGTCCACAATCGCCACCGGGATGCCGAGCGCGAAGCCGAAGATGAAGCCAAACGCCACCATGAGATTGAGCTCTCTCTGGCCGATGTCGCGGAACACGCGAACCACCAGTGCGGGGTTCTTCCGGAAGTGCTCGATGGTCATGATCTTTGGGTCGAGCAGTTGGTCGATGTGCGTCCCGAGCTCCGTCGTGATCCCACCGACGATGGCCGGCATCTGGGCTTGGACGCGTGCGATGATCCCTTCCCTGGCCGGCTGCGGCAGGTCACGCCAGAGGCTCGGGTGCTCGCGCATCATCACCTCGTTGACCATGGCAGGCATGTCCGGGCTGAACAGTGTGACGATGTGCTCGGCGATCTTGTCCGGTTCAAGTTGCTGGTAGAACTCGGCCGGCGTGCCGAGTTTCGCGATCGCCTTGTCCGCCGAAATGCTTCCCATCTTGGCGGCCCGAGCCGGCACAATCCCTTGCCAGCCGACTTGACCGGTCATGATCCCCGGAATCTCCTGCAACTTGCGCGGGATGACCCGCGCGACGGCCTTCAACCCGGGAAGCTCAAAGCCATAGAAGCGCACCGGGGCGAAGAGCATCACCAGCCCGGACCAGTTGATCAACCAGCCGATCACTCCCGTGAAGATCGGGATCGTCACGATGTGGATCCAGTCGTGCAAATCCGCGTGCTGGAAGAACCAATCGACCTCTGCGGGCATGCTCACGTCCTTGACCACCGGCGCATACATCCGTGCGCTCGTGCGTACCCTATCGACCGCTCGCCCTGTGCGGGCATGTCAGAGCAGGTCTTTGAGTTCCTTCGGACGACGTCAGTGCTCAACCTTTGACTTCAAGCACTTTAAGTTCCTACGGTCATCAGGGTGACGAATGAAATCGCCGAGCGCACCTATTCAATTAAGGAAGCCTCCGTGCTCACCGGCCTGCCGGCGAGCACGCTGCGCTACTACGAATCGATCGGCGTCATCTCCCCGATCAGCCGCGGAGCGAGCAGCAAGCACCGCGTCTACCGCGACGGCGATCTCGACCAGCTCATGTGGATTGCTTGTCTGGCCGCGACCGGGATGTCGATCGGGGACATGCGCAAGTACGTCGCCAACGGACAACTAGGCGCGGAGGCCGCCGCCGAGCAGATCGACCTCCTGACGAACCAGGCCACGCGCCTGGTGGCCGAGGCCGAACATGTGGCCCTCCGCCAGCGCTATGTCGGGCTCAAGATCGACTACTGGCACGCCGTCGAGGCCGGCGACACCGAGCGTGCAGACCTGATCAGCGAGCAGGCACGCAGGCTCGCTGACGCCCTCAGACGACCACGAAATGACCACCAAGAAGGAGAACCCTCATGAAGGTCAACGCCTACGCAGCACCCGCTGCCGGAGCACCACTCGCACCCACCACCATCGAGCGGCGAGCAGTCGGAGCCAACGACGTCCTCATCGCGATCGAGTACGCCGGCATCTGCCACTCCGATATCCACACCGTCAACGGCGACTGGGGCGCGCAGCCGTTCCCGGTCGTGCCAGGACACGAGATCGTCGGGACGGTCGCCGACGTCGGCGACAACGTCACGAGACACCGGGTCGGCGACCGTGTCGGCG
>DATLCL010000256.1:0-17207 GCA_035526415.1 Aeromicrobium sp. | reverse complement strand
CGCCCAGTTCGTCGGCGGTGTAGGTGTTGAAGTCGCAGTACCCGCACCGCACCGAGCAGAACGGGACGTGGACGTACGCGCCGAACGGCGTCAGGCGTAGAACCCTTCGAGAGTGTCGCGGAAGTTGTCCTCGACGACCTTGCGCTTCACCTTGAGGCTGGGCGTGAGCTCACCTGACTCCACCGTGAGGTCGCGGTCGAGGACGGCGAACGTCTTGATGGTTTCCCAGCGGTTCAGCTTCGCGTTCAGCTCGTCGATCGCCTGCTGGAGCTCCTCGTGAATCTCTGGCGATGCCGCGATCTCGGCGTACGACGTGCCGGCGAGTCCGTGCTGCGCCGCCCAAGCGGTCGCCGCGTCGGCTTCGAGCGTGATGAGCGCGGAGCAGAAGTTGCGCTGGTTGCCGTGCACGAGAACGTTGCTCACCAGCGGGCAGATGCCCTTGAACATGCCCTCGATGTACGTCGGCGCGATGTACTTGCCGCCGGACGTCTTGAACAGGTCCTTCTTGCGGTCGGTGATCCGCAGGAATCCGTCCTCATCGATTTCGCCAATGTCACCCGAGGCGAACCAGCCATCCCCGATCATCGCGGCATCAGTCTCGCTCGGCAGATTGTGGTAGCCGCGCATGACATTCGGGCCCTTGATCAGGACCTCGCCGTCGTCGGCGATCTTCACCTCAGCCCCCGGAAGCGGGAGGCCGACGGTGCCGAGCTTGAAGGCGTCCGGCCGGTTGATCGTGGCGCCCGCCGACGTCTCGGTGAGGCCATACCCCTCGAGAATCAGCATGCCGGCTGCGTGAAACCACTCGCCGATGTCGCGCGACAATGCCGCCGACCCGGAAATGAAGAACCTGATCCGGCCACCGAACCGCTCGCGCACCTTGCTGAAGACGAGCTTGTCGGCCAATGCGAACTGGAGTTTCAGGACCGGCGAGACTGGCTTGTCGCTGCGGACGGCCCGCGAGTGCTCCAAGCCGACCTTCTCGGCCCACCGGAAGAGCTTGAGCTTCGTGCCGCCGTCCTTCTCCATCATGGCGTTGATGCCGCCATAGGCCTTCTCGAAGATGCGCGGCGCGGCGCCCATGAATGTGGGCCGGATGACGGCGAGGTTCGGGACGATCTTCGGCACCCGGCCATCGATGGCCGACGCGAACCCGACGGCTAATTGAGCGGTGAGCAGCACCTTGCCGAACGAGTGCGCCATCGGCAGCCAACGGAACTCCAGGTCGTCCTCGGACAGGATGCCGGCCGACTTCATCGAGTACCCCTCGTACGTCCACCCGTCGTGCGCGAGGCGAACGCCCTTCGGCTTGCCGGTCGTGCCAGACGTGTAGATGAGGGTTGCAAGTGCATCGGGCGTGAGCGTCGCAATTCGGTCTTCAATGGTCGTCGGCTTGTTGGCCAGAAGTGTTGCGCCCCGGCTTTCGAGCTCGTCCAGGCCGATGACCCATTCCTCGCCGAGTGCGCTCGGCTCGAAGGTGATGGCCGTGGTGAGGTTGGGCAGCGCGGCCCGCTGCTCGATCAGCTTCTTGACCTGCTCGTCGTCCTCGGCGAACACGATCCGGCTCTCCGAGTCGGACAGGATGTATGCGGTGTCCTCGGCGCCCGTGGAGGGGTACACGGTGGTCGTCGCAGCCGCCGACGCGTTGATGGCCAGATCGGCGAGCACCCACTCATACCGAGTGCCGGCGGCAATCGCGACCCGCTGCCCGGGCTCGATACCCAGGGAGACGAGCCCGGCCGCCAGATTGGTGACGCGGTCGCCAACCTCCTGCCAGGTCAACGAATGCCACTTCTCGTCAGCGTCGGGGTAGCGGATCGCCTCGCGTTCGGCCGACTCGGCGACCCGGTCGAAGAACAGGTGCGCCAGACTCGGCGGCCGGCCGGCAATGACGGCGAGTTGCTCCGGGGTGACGGCCGCTGGCTTCATGCAGGTCCTCCAAGACGAGTGATGAGCCTCACCCTAAACCACCTGTTCACCTGCAATTCAGGCGAATCAGGCCTTCGGGCCGTCCCCGGTACTGAGTGCGGCGATGAAGGCTTCCTGCGGCACTTCGACCCGGCCCACCATCTTCATCCGCTTCTTGCCTTCCTTCTGCTTCTCCAGCAGTTTGCGCTTGCGGGTGATGTCACCGCCGTAGCACTTGGCCAGAACGTCCTTGCGCAAGGCGCGGATGTTCTCGCGGGCGATGATGCGGGCGCCGACGGCGGCCTGGATCGGCACCTCGAACTGCTGCCTCGGGATGAGCTCCTTCAGTTTGCCGGCCAGGGCGACGCCGTAGGCATACGCGTTGTCGCGGTGGACGATGGCGCTGAAGGCATCGACCACCTCGCCCTGCAGCAGGATGTCGACCTTCACGAGGTCGGCCGGCTGCTCGCCGGAGGGCTCGTAGTTCAGGGAGGCGTAGCCCTTCGTCCGGCTCTTCAGCGCATCGAAGAAGTCGAACATGATCTCGCCCATCGGCAGCGTGTACCGGATCTCAACCCGTTCCTCGCTCAGGTAATCCATGCCGCCGAGCGTGCCGCGCCGTGCCTGGCAGAGCTCCATGATTGTGCCGATGTACTCGGACGGCGCGAGGATCGTCGCATCCACGATCGGCTCGTAGACGTGCGCGATCTTGCCGGCGTTGGGGTACTCGCCGGGATTGGTGAGAGTCAGCTCACAGCCGTCTTCCATCTCTACGCGATAGACAACGTTGGGTGCCGTGCTGATGAGGTCGAGATTGAACTCGCGCTCCAGGCGCTCCCGGACGATCTCCAGGTGCAGTAGGCCGAGGAAGCCGATGCGGAAGCCGAAGCCGAGGGCGCCGGACGACTCTGGCTCGTATTGCAGCGCGGCGTCGTTGAGCTGCAGCTTCTCCAGTGCCTCCCGAAGGTTCGAGAAGTCGTCCCCGTCGATCGGATACAGCCCGGAGAACACCATCGGCTTGGGATGTTGATACCCACCGAGCGCCTGGGACGCCGGCTTGACCGCAGACGTGACGGTGTCGCCGACGCGGCTCTGCCGGACTTCCTTCACACCGGTGATCAGGTATCCGACCTCGCCGACGCCGATCGAGTCGCACTTCTTCGGCTCCGGTGAGATGACCCCGACCTCGAGCATCTCGTGGACGGCACCCGTCGACATCATCTTGATGCGGTCGCGATGCGTCAGCTTGCCGTCGAAGACGCGCACATACGTCACGACGCCGCGGTAGGTGTCGTAGACGGAGTCGAAGATCATCGCCCGCGGGGGCGCGTCGGCGTCGCCCTGCGGCGGCGGCACCTCGTCGACGATGTGGTGCAGCAGTTCCTCGACTCCCTGGCCAGTCTTGGCCGAGACACGCAGGACGTCGTCCGGGCTTCCGCCCAGAATGTGCGCGATTTCGGCGGCGTACTTCTCCGGGTTGGCGCTCGGCAGGTCGATCTTGTTCAACACCGGGATGACATGCAAGTCGGCATCCATGGCGAGGTAGAGGTTGGCCAACGTCTGTGCCTCGATGCCCTGGGCGGCGTCAACCAGCAGGACGGCGCCCTCACACGCCTGCAGGCTGCGGCTCACCTCGTAGGTGAAGTCGACGTGTCCAGGGGTGTCGATCAGGTTGAGGACGTGGCCCTCGAACGGCAGTCGCACCGCCTGGCTCTTGATGGTGATGCCGCGCTCGCGCTCGATGTCCATCCGGTCGAGGTACTGCGCGCGCATCGCGCGGCCTTCGACCACACCGGTGTGCTGCAGCATCCGGTCGGCCAGCGTGGACTTGCCGTGGTCGATGTGCGCGATGATGCAGAAGTTGCGCAGCAACTCCGGCGGAGTCGCGCCGGGAGCGAGCGCGGCGGGGGCGGGAGGCATAACCCGTACATTCCACCGCACCCGCGTCCTGGGCACCTAATCGGGGCGATCCGGCTTCATAGACGCCACACAGGAACCTCCGGGTCAGCTCAAAGCAGCGACCGACACGGTTCTGGCCATGCTGAAAATTCGGCGGCCGCGCCTCGGTGCCCTCAACCTCACGCTGTTGGCCGTGCTGCTCGCCCTGGGGAGCGGCGGCGGGTGGTTGGTCTGGGGCCAGCCGGACACCTCCGAGACGGCCGCCACCACCACGGCACAGGTCACCAAAACCGACGTCACCTCGACCGTGTCGGCCGACGGAACGGTGGCACCGAACGACAGTGCGGACGTCAGCTTCGACACCGACGGCATCATCTCGAGGATCCCGGTCGAGGTCGGAGACGAGGTCAAGGTCGGCGACGTCCTGGCCTACGTCTCGAACAGCACGGCCCAGGCGGAGTTGAAGTCGGCCAAGGCCAGCCTCAAGGCAGCGAACGCCAACCGCGAGGCCGTCGAGGAAGAGACGGACGACGACGGCGACGACACCGCCACGACTGAGATGACCGACGAGGAGCGCGACAAGCAGCGCGCCTCGGCCAAGGCAAGCGTCGAACAGGCCAAGGTTTCGGTCCTGCAGGCCGAAGATGCGATCAACGACCTCACCCTGCGTGCGCCCGTCGCCGGCACGGTGATCGCGATCAACAAGACCGTTGGCAGTTCGACAGACGGCACCGGATCAGATGCGGACGACTCGTCCGGAAACACCTTCGCCACGATCGCCGACATGTCGTCGTGGGTGGTCGAGTGCGACTTCTCCGAAGCCGACGTGGCCAAGGTGAAGGAAGGCAGCCAAGTGGAGATCACGTTCGGAGCGGTTCCGAACGAGACCTTCACGGGACGGATCCGCAAGATCGACCTGAGCGCGACGACCAGCGAGAACGTCACCACCTACGGCGTCGAGGTAGACGTCCTGAACGCCCCGTCCGAACTGCGGGACGGGACCTCGGCCAGCGTCACCGTCACCACGGCCAGTGCCACCAACGTCCCGGCCGCGCCGACGTCGGCCGTCACGACCGACGCGCAGGGCGAATCGACCGTGAAGCTCGTCAAGGACGGCAAGAGCACGGCGCGCACGGTCCAGATCGGCATCAAGGGCGACACCTACACCGAGATCAAGTCCGGCCTCAGCGTCGGCGATGTGGTCGAACTCGGCGCGACGAGCACGTCGTCCAACTCCAACCGCCAGGACGTCCGTATCGGCGGCGGACCGAAGGTCAGCGGCGGCGGGCCCGTCAAGGGGTTCGGCGGATGAGTCCCGCAACGAGCACCCCAGTCGTGAGCCTGCGTGAGGTGTCCAAGATCTACGGCGCCGGCGATGTCGCTGTAGCCGCGCTGCGCTCGGTCGATCTCACCGTCGGTCCCGGCGAGTACGTCGCGATCATGGGCGCGTCCGGATCCGGCAAGTCGACCATGATGAACATCATCGGCTGCCTCGACGAGCCGACATCGGGCACATACGAGCTACAAGGTCACGACGTGTCCGGCCTCGACGGGGACACCCTCTCGCTGGTGCGCAGTCGGCTCATCGGCTTCATCTTTCAGTCGTTCCACCTCATTCCCCGCATGACGGCAGCCGCCAACGTCGAGCTTCCGCTCCTCTACGGCGGCGTCGGACGAGACGAGCGGCTCGAGCGGGTGCGCGAGGTGCTCGACCTGGTCGGGCTCTCTGATCGCGCCTCGCATCGGCCGAACGAGCTTTCCGGTGGCCAGCAGCAGCGCGTGGCCGTGGCTCGCGCACTCACCATGAACCCACCGTTGTTGCTCGCAGACGAGCCGACCGGCAACCTCGATTCGACGGCCAGCGCCGACATCATGGGAATGTTCGATGCGCTGCACGACGAAGGTCGCACGATCGTGCTGATCACGCACGAGGACTCCGTCGCCGAACACGCCCACCGCGTCGTCCGCGTGAGCGACGGCCAGATCGTCTCTGATGCCCTTCGATCCCCCGCTAGCGGGAGGTATCCCCACGCTCAGGGATCGGAATCGGTGCGGGCATGAGCTGGCGCGACACTGTGATCACGGCCTGGCACGGTCTGACGGCGAACGTCCTGCGGTCGGCGCTGACGATGCTCGGCATCCTCATCGGCGTGGCCGCCGTCATCGTGCTCGTGGCCGTCGGCAACGGCTCGGCGAAGGCAGTCAGCGACGCCATCTCGGCGCTCGGCACGAACACCATCACCGTCCAGGCCGGCAGTGCTGGATTTGGGACGGGCGATTCGGGCAGCTTCGAGTTGACGCAGGCCATGGCCGACGCGCTGGCCGACAAGAACCTGTGCCCGCACGTCGCCACGGTGTCCCCCACCCTGACCGCGTCGGCAACCGCAGCTGCGAACCAGAAGACGTCCAGCATCGACCAGGTGGTCGGGACTGTGCCGACCTGGTTCACCGCACAGAATCAGCCAGTCGAGGCGGGCCGAAAACTCACAAGCGCCGACGTGTCCAACAGCGCGCGCGTGGTGGTCCTCGCCGCCACGACTGCAAAGGACCTATTCGGTTCCGCCGACGAAGCCGTCGGCCAGAGCGTCAAGCTCGGCGCGACGTCATTCCAGGTCGTCGGCATCCTCAAGTCGCAGGGCACCGGCCCGTCGGCGTTCATGACAACGGCGGTCGCGCCCATCTCGACCGTCCGCACCAAGTTGGCCGGCAACGGCCCGCTCAGCTCGATCGTCGTCCAGGCCACCGACGCCGACAGCGTCGAGGCGGCACAGGCCGAGGTCGAGACGGTATTGCGGGGTCTCGGCCACATCAGCGCATCGACCACCGAGCTGCCGTTCTCGCTGCAGAGCGCTTCGGCGCTGCTGGAAACACAGGAGTCGTCCGGCCGGACGTTCACGGTGCTGCTCGGCGTCGTGGCCGGCATCAGCCTTTTGGTCGGCGGACTCGGCATCACCAACATCATGCTCGTCACGGTCACGGAGCGGACCCGCGAGATTGGCGTCCGGAAGGCATTGGGAGCACCGCGGCGCACGATCCTGCGCCAGTTCCTGCTGGAGTCGAGCCTGCTCAGCGTCACCGGCGGCCTGCTCGGCACGGCGGTCGGCCTGGCGATCAGCCAGATCGACATCATCGGCATCACTCCCGTGGTGGTGCCCGGCTCCGTCGCACTCGCCCTGGGCATCTGCCTCGTCATCGGCGTGTTCTTCGGCAGCTATCCAGCCAACCGCGCCGCTGGTCTGCGGCCGGTCGACGCGCTGCGGCATGAGTAGAGCGTCAGCACCCCAACCGAGGAGAAACCATGACCGAACCATCCACGCCATCCACCACTGATTCCGATCTGGAACAAGCCCTGGAGCGAGCACGGACCGCCAAGCCGGCTGGCCCCGGCATCAACACGGGGACGCTCGCCCTCGCGGGGCTCATTCTCACCGGCGGCGGCTTCCTCGGCGGCTATCTCGTCGGGGGCCACGGTGCCGGCGGCCAAGACGGGCCCGGCGGCATGGTCGTGCGCGGCGAGGGTCCCGGCGGCGGCCCGGGCGGGGACATGCCGGCCAATCTGACGATGGGCACCATCGAGTCGATCTCCGGGAACACATTCACGGTCAAAACCGAGTCGGGCGACACCGTGAAGGTGCAGGTCGTGGACGGCACGGCCATCCGGATCAACAAGGAGGGCAGCATCGAGGACTTGACGAAGGGCGACAACGTCGTCGTCAATGGCCAGCGTGACGGCGACACCATCAAAGCCGAGAACGTCGGCAGCGGCATGATGCTGCGACGGGACAAAGGCAATGGTGCCGGCGGGTAGGCCCGACGATTTGAGGCCGCCGGCTCTGCGCTGATAGAGTCGGCGGTCGCGCGTTCAGCGTGCCTCACATACTTTTTTCACCGAGATTCGAACGAAAGACAGGCCAGTCGTGGCGAACATCCAGTCGCAGATCAAGCGCAACCGTCAGAACGAGGCGGCTCACGAGCGCAACAAGTCCGTGCGCTCAGCGCTGAAGACGGCCGTGCGCCGCTTCCATGAGGCGGTCGAGGCCGGTGACGTCGAGAAGGCCAAGGCTCTCGCGGCCGATGCCGGCAAGAAGCTCGACAAGGCTGCGTCCAAGGGCGTCATTCACCAGAACCAGGCCGCCAACCGCAAGTCTGCGGTCGCCAAGAAGGCTGCCAGCCTCTGAACTGAATTGTCGGCGACGGTCGCCTGACGGCGATCGCCGACGCCCAAGCAACCTTGCCCGTACGTGCGCGACCGGCAGAGCCGGATCGCTTGCTCAGCGGTTGCGAGCTTGAAAGATCTGCAGGACCAGGCGTTCGACGGCATAGGCAGGATCGGCCTCGCCGCTCTTGATGTCGAGGTCCGTCTGTGCCACGGCGCTCAGCGCGGTGGCGAGAGCGTCGGGGTTCCAGCCACGCAGTTGACCCTTGAGACTGCGGATCTTGAAGGCTGGGGCGCCGACGAGTTTGGCGGCGTCGGCATCTGAGACGCCGGCCCCTACATCGGCCAGCTTCGCCAGTGACCGCAGTCCAGCGGCGAGGGCACTCACGATGACGGGTGCCGCAACCTTGGCCGACTCGGCCCACCGCACCCGCTCGAGGGCGACGTCGAAGCGGCCCTCGATGGCAGCGTCGGCAATCTCATAGCCGCGGACGTCGGCGCGTCCACCGAAGTACTTGCTTACGGTGTCGGCTGAGATGGCCGCTGTTCCGTCCTGTGGGGCATCACGCGTGGCCGCCAATTGATCGATCGCCCCAGCGAGCGCACGCAGGTCTTGCCCCACGGCCTGGACCAACAACGTCGCCGCGGCATCGTCGAGCGGCGCTCCCACCTCGCGGCTCTCACCGCGCGCCCAGCCGACGAAGTCGCGCTCGTACTTGGGCGCCTCCACCTTGACCTCCGTCACGGTCACCGCAGACCGGAGCTGATCGAGCAGCTTTTTGCCCTTCTGGCCACCGGCGTGCACGAGAATCACGGCGACATCCGGTGAGGGCTCGGCCGCATACGCGGCCAGTTCCTCACTCGGTGCTTCGGTCGCGTCCTGCAGGTCATGGAGCACCACGGCGGTTGCCGCACTGAAGAGCGACGCGCTGGTGAGGCCGAGGAACTCGCCCGCCGTCAGGGCGCCGGCAGATGCGGTCGTGACCTCGCAACCGGGTTCTCCGGCGAGGACGGATGCCAACGCGCGTTCCCGCACTCGATCGGCGAGGAACTCGCCCCCGGGTCCGGCGCAGGTGATGAGCAGGAGCTTGCCGAAGGCCGAGTTGCTCATTTGCGCAGCCTAGCGGCGAGTGACGACACGTATTCGTCCGTCGTCGAGGGCGATCGCGATGTCGCCGTCGCGGTCGGTGCGACGCCACGCCGTACCGCCCTGCCGGAGCAGTTCGAGCGCCTCGGGGTCCGGGTGGCCGTAGTCGTTGCCCTCTCCCACGCTGATGGTGGCGATACCGGCATCGACCGCCTGCAGGAACTCTGTTGACTGACGAGCGCTGCCGTGATGCGGGAACTTCAGGACGTCCGCGTCGACGGGCATACCGGAGGCGAGGATGGCCTCCTGTGCCTCGGTCTCGACATCGCCGGCCAAGAGGAGAACGACGCCACGCGTCGTCACTCGCAACACGACGCTCGAGTTGTTCATGGCCGTGCCGTCACCCCGATCCGGTGCGACCGCCCCAACGGGTGGCCAGACGGCTTCAATGTCCAACGACCCCAGGTGAAACCGATCGCCGGCGAAAACCGAGGTGCCGGGCCCGCCCGATGATCCATGGAGCACCTGCCCGACCACTCGGCCCCGTACGCCTCCGGACCATCCGTTCAGGTGGTCGGCGTGCGTGTGTGTGATGACGACGAGCGGAAGAAGAGCGACATGCAAGCGGCGCAGACAGCCGTCGACCGGCAATGGATCGGGCCCGGCATCGATGAGGACGGCAGCGTCACGGCCGGCACGAACCACGGTGGCATCGCCCTGGCCGACGTCGCAGGCGACCATCAGCCATCCGTCCGGTGGCCATCCGGCTTGTGGCGGACGAACGAGGCCAAGGCTGAGGCCGATCGCCAGTCCAGTAACAACCATCGGCTGGTCGGCGACACGCCACAGCCCGTATCCGACCGGCGGTAAGACGAACAGGAGGACCCACCACGGGGCATGCCACGGGGTGGCCGCCCCTGTCAGGCCGGCCGCGTGGTGGGCGATCGCCACGATTCCCGTGGCAGTCCATGCCGCGAGCGTCCCGGGAATCAACGCGACGCCGCCGTGCAGCAGGTCGAGCAGACCGCCGACCAGACCGGCGATCGTCGCTGGCGCGACCAGCGGCGCCACGACCACATTGGCCACGATGCCGACCATCGACACCTCGCCGGACAGCGCCACCACCGCGGGCAGGCACGCCCACTGCGCCGCCAAGGGAACGGCCAACGCCAGTGCACACCAGCGCGGCATCCACCGGCTGAATCGCGCAGCGAGTGGGTTTGCAGCCAGCAAGATGCCGGCCGTGGCTGACGCCGACAGCACAAAGCCCGGCGACCGCGCCAGCCACGGATCGACGAACAGCAGGGCGAGAATCGCCGTGGTCAGCGTGCGCAATCCGCCGCGCCCACCCACGGCGACAGCGACCAACCCGACGGTCCCCATGGCAGCGGCGCGCACCACGCTCGGGTCGGGCCGGGCGAGGAGGACGAATCCTGCAACCGCCACGAATCCGGCCACGAGCAGGCGGCGACGCCCCAGGCCGGACGCCCGTGCCAGGGCCAACGCCAGCATGAGCACGATCGTCAGGTTGGTGCCGGAAACAGCGAGAAGATGGGTCAGGCCGGCCCGACGGAACTCGTCGCGCACCGGCTGGCGCAGCCGCGCATCGTCACCGTCAACCAGCGCAGGAACCAAGGCTTGCGGATCGGGCGGTGCGCGTCGAACCGCATGCCGTATCCCGGCGCGAACGCGGTCGGCCGCCGTCCACCACCACGACCCGGCCTGCGCGGGCGACCGTCGGTCGACCTGCAGTATCGCGACGACATCGGATTCGGTTGAGGCCTGCAGCCGGCCATGTGCCTCAAGGCGACGACCGACGGAGAGGTCGGGCGCGGCATCGCGCACCATCGCGACGACCGGGAACCGCCCACTCCACGTTCGAGCCCCGCTATCGGATGCCGTCAGCCGGCGGACGTCCAGCCGAACGATGGACGAGTCGGTGCCGAACCGACGAAAGTGCTTGGGGTCCGCGGCCACAACCGCGTCCACAGCCACGCTCGTCCGCCGCTCGGCCAGGTCTCGCAGGGGCGAGGTCTCGAGCTCGGCCAGTCGCCACGCGCAGGAGCCCGCAACAGCACCGACGCAGACCAGCACAATCGCCACCGGACGCCATCGGCCACCGCACACCGCCGCCGCAGCGACGCAGCCAACAGCCGTCGCAACCGATACGCCCGATTCCCTGCCCACGAGCGCAGCGGCAGCCACCCACGCCAGCGCCGCGGGAAGCAACGAACCCAGTCTGTTCAGGGCGTAACCAGGTCCCGCAGGTCAGCCAGCGTCTTCTCCCCGATGCCCTTCACGTCGAGCAGGTCCTCGACACGCTGGAACCCACCGTGCGCCGTCCGGTGGGCGATGATCGCGTCGGCGGTCACCGGACCGATGCCGGGGAGCTCGTCGAGCTGCTCGGCGGTGGCCGAACTCAGGCTCGCCCGCCCGCCTGCGACGGCACCGCCGCCGGCCGATGCCGGTCCAGCGGCCGGGGTCCCGACGATGATCTGCTCCCCGTCGACCAGAACCCGGGCCAGATTGGTGGTGGACGTGTCGGCGCCGTCGACGACCCCGCCTGCCTTGGTGATCGCCTCGTGAACCCGGGAGCCGCGCGGGAGCGTGATGATGCCGGGGCGCTTCACCTTGCCTTCGACATCGATGATCAGCATGCGCGCGGCCGCGGCGCGCTCGTGCTTCGCCGTGGCGCTGACCTGCACGGCTTCCGGCTCCGACGTGCGGGGGCGCGCCGAGAGCAACCACCACGTCAGCAGGACGCCGGCGGCGACGGCGACCGCCACCAGCGCCCGGAGGTGGGTGGGCGGCACGCGCCAGGCGACATCGGCGGCGTGCGAACGTGGCGGGGCGGCGGGACGAACCGGATGGGCATGGGGAGCCGCCTGCGCGTCAAAGGACGCCAAGAGCTCGGCCATGCGCCTGCGCGCGATCTCCGCGCGAGTCTCTCCCCCGACGACCATGTCGCGACCGTAGGGGCCGCTGCCGTACCGCGGGAGGTCCAAGACCCGGCCTGTGGAAAGCCGAGCGGAGGTCAGCCTGCCTGTGGACTCACCTGGGGGTCAGCGAAACGGAGACCGTGCCGGGGCCCGTGTGTGCGCCGAGCACGGCGCTGATCTCGTCCACCGCCACCCGGTCACGCCCGAGCGCGGCCGCCAGCCGTTCAGCGAACGCGTCGGCGACGTCCTGCGCAGCCAGGTGCTGGATGCCGATGTCGAAACCGTTCTCCGCCGCAGTGCCGGCCGCAACGGTGAGCGCTTCCAGTCGTGCCATCGCCTTGGCTGACGTGCGGACCCGTTCCAGTGGAACGACAGTGCCCTCGCGGATGGCAAGGATCGGCTTGACCGCCAACGCGGAGCCAACCAGCGCTCCCAGCGCGCCCACCCGGCCGCCGCGCCGCAGGTACTCCAAGGTGTCGACGTACAACAGCGTGGTCGAGGCCTCACCGGCCGAGCGCGCAGCGGCCGCCATGGACGATGCCACTCCGCCGGCTTCGCGGGCGCGTGCCGCTCGACCGGCCGCGAATCCCAGCGCCAGTCCGATCTGCGTCGAGTCGACGACCGTCACCGGCACCGGGGACCGCTTGCCGGCGACCGTGGCGGCGTCGAGCGTCCCCGACACCTTGGCGCTGAGATGGATCGACACGATCTCGTCAGCGCCGTCAGCGGCCAGCGACTCGTAGACCTCAAGGAACTCCTCGGGCGTGGGCCGCGATGTCGACACCGGCTTCTTAGCCTTCAGCGCCTTGGCGATCTCGTCGCCGGCCAGCCCACAGCCTTCGGTGAACGTCTCCTCGCCGATGATCACCTTCAGCGGCACGACTGAGATCCCCTCGCGCTCGGCGTCATCGGGGTGCAGACAGGCAGTCGAATCGGTGACGATGGCCACAGACATGGGCGAGAGCCTAACCGCTCGGTTACGGAACGACGTTCACGAGTTTGGGTGCTCGCACGATGACCCGGCGTGGCTCCTTGCCGTCGAGCGCTCGCTGGACGTTGGGCTCGGCGAGGGCCAGAGCGGTCAGCTCCTCCTCGGACACCGCCGGCGACACCTGAAGCCGCGCCCGCACCTTGCCCTGCACCTGGACGACACAGGTCACGGACTCCTCGACCAGGAAGGCCGGGTCGGCGGTCGGGAACGGCTGGTGGGCCAGCGACTGCGGATGACCGAGGCGGCTCCACAGTTCCTCGGCAATGTGCGGCGCGAACGGCGCCAGCATCAACACGAGTGGCTCGATGACCTCGCGCGGTCGCTCTTCGGCCTTGGTGACCTGGTTCGTCAGTTCGATCAGCTTGGCGATCGCCGTGTTGAACCGCATGCCGTCCAACTCGGTTCGGACCGCGTCGATGGCCTTGTGCAGCGCCTGTCGCAGGTCGTCCGACGCGAGTTCGTCGGAGACCGACGCGGAGCCGGTCTCCTCGTCGACGACGAGACGCCAAACTCGCTGGAGAAAGCGCTGCGCGCCGACGACCGCCCGCGTCTCCCACGGCCGCGAAACGTCCAACGGCCCCATGCTCATCTCGTAGACCCGGAACGTGTCCGCGCCGTATACCTCGTACATCTCGTCGGGGGTGACGACGTTCTTGAGGCTCTTGCCCATCTTCCCGTACTCGCGTTTGACGGTCCGACCCTCGTACTCATACAGCACGCTGTGGTCGGGTCCTTCCCGCTCGACGACGTCGGCCGCGGGAACATACCCGCCGCGCTCGTCGGTGTATGCGTAGGCCTGGATGTAGCCCTGGTTAAAGAGCCTGCGGAATGGCTCGGATCCCGAAACGTGACCGAGGTCGAACAGCACTTTGTGCCAGAACCGGGCATACAGCAGGTGGAGGACGGCGTGTTCGACACCGCCGACATAGAGGTCGGTCCCACCTGGGTCGCCTTCGCCCCGCGGGCCGAGCCAGTACCGCTCATTGATCGGGTCAGCCAGCGCCTGGTCGTTGTGCGGGTCGGCGTAGCGGATCTCGTACCAGGACGATCCGGCCCAGTTGGGCATCGTGTTCGTATCGCGCCGGTACTTCTTCAGGCCGTCCCCGAGGTCGAGCTCGACGTTGACCCACTCCTGGACGCGGCTCAGCGGCGGTTCCGGCTCACTCGCGGCGTCGTCGGCCGCGAATGTCCGCGGCGAGTAGTCCGGCACCTCCGGCAGGTCGACCGGCAGCATCGACTCGGGCAGGCCGATGGCCCGGCCCTCCTCGTCGAAGACGACCGGGAAGGGCTCGCCCCAGTAACGCTGTCGGCTGAAGAGCCAGTCCCGGAGGCGGTAAGTCGTGGCTCCGGTGCCGAGGCCCTTCGACTCCAGCCACGCGATGATCCGCTCCTTGGCGGGCTCGACCTCCAGACCGTCGAGGCTCACCTCCTCGTTGGCTGAGTTGACGAGGACACCGGCGCCGGTCCACGGAAGGTCTCCGCCCTCTTCTTCAGCACTGATAACTCGCGGCGTAGGCAGGTCGAAGACGTGCGCAAACTCCCAGTCACGCTCGTCGTGCGCCGGGACGGCCATGATGGCCCCCGTGCCGTAGCCCATCAGGACGTAGTCGGCGACGTAGACCGGGATCTGCTCCCCGTTGACCGGATTCGTGGCGGTGGCGCCGGTGAAGACACCGGTCTTCTCTCGGCTCTCCTGACGCTCGACATCCGACTTGCCGGCGGCCTGGGCCCGGTAGGCGGTGACGGCGTCAGCGTGCTCGGTCGTGGTGAGAGCGTCGACGAGCGGGTGCTCCGGCGACAGCACCATGTACGTCGCACCGAACAGCGTGTCGGGCCGCGTCGTGAAGACCTCAATGGCTGCGCCCGCCGCGTCGAAGATGACGCTGGCGCCGTGCGAACGGCCGATCCAGTTGCGCTGCATGAGCTTGACCGGCTCCGGCCAGTCGAGCGTGTCTAGGTCGTCGAGCAGCCGGTCGGCGTACGCCGTGATGCGCATCTGCCACTGCCGCAGGTTCCGCTTGAAGACCGGGAAATTGCCACGTTCGCTGCGTCCGTCGGCGGTGACCTCCTCATTGGCCAACACGGTGCCCAAGCCCGGGCACCAGTTGACCGGCGACTCCTTGATGTAGGCGAGCCGGTACTCGTCGATGACAGCCGGATCACTGGTGCCGAGGCGTTCAACAAGCTCGTCGATGGGCCTCGCCTTCTTCAGTTCCGGGTCGAACCACGCGTTGAAGATCTGCAGGAAGATCCACTGCGTCCATTTCATGAACCCCGGGTCGATCGTCGCGAACGAGCGTCGGTCGTCGTGCGCCAACCCCAACCGGCGCAGCTGTCGCTGCATCGCCCCGATGTTCTCCAGCGTCGTCTCGCGCGGGTGCCGGCCGGTCTCCACCGCGTAGATCTCCGCCGGCAGGCCGAAGGCGTCGAAGCCGAGCGCATGCAGGACATTGACTCCGAGCATCCGCTTGTAGCGGCCGATGACGTCGGTGGCGATGTAGCCGAGCGGATGCCCGACATGCAGGCCGGCACCGGACGGGTACGGGAACATGTCGAGGATGAACTGCTTCTCGGCGGGCAGTTCGCTGTACACACCCTTGGGGCCCGGATCGGCCAGGTCGCCGACCGGGTTCGGCGCATGGAAGGTGCCCTCGTTCTCCCAGCGATCCTGCCACCGCGCCTCGATCTCCGCCGCCAGTTCCGCTGTATAGCGGTGGGCGGCCTCGGGCCCGGCTGCGGCGGAGTCACTGCTGGTCACCGTCCGATGCTACCGACGCGCCTGCCAGCGGATTTTCCGAGTGCGGGCGCACACCCGGCGTGGCGTGGAAGAATCGACCGACCATGGCCAGCTTCACCTTCGGGACGGGGAACGCCCGGAAGATCGCGGGCCTTCCGCTCTACCTCGTCGGCGGGCTGACCAGCCTGTTCGTGCCGCGCTCACGGAAGCTGTGGGTGTACGGCTCAGGCATCGGTCTCGGAGAAGGAGCGTTACCGCTCTATGAGCGGGCGCGTGCGCGTCTACCGGCGCAACGGCACGTCTGGATGGCACGCACGAAGGCCGAATTCCTGGATGCCCGCTCCCGTGGCATGGACGTCGTCCGCAAGACCGGAATCGCCGGCTGGTGGACGACGGCGCGCGCCAAGGTCATCGTCGTCACGCACGGGTTCGGCGATGCCAATCGGTACGCCGTGCGTGGCGGGTTCATCGTCCAGCTCTGGCACGGGCTGCCGTTCAAGCACCTCCACCTCGACTCGCCGTCCACCTATCAGGTGGCGCTTCTGCCGGACGTGACGGTCGTCCGCCGCCTCCTGGGCTGGGCGTACCGCCGCGCAGGCCGCGCGATCTCGCTGTTCCCCGTCGCCTCCGAACGGGTCAAGCCGAGCATCATCAGCGGGTTCGCCGCGAAGCCGGAGAATGTCGTCGTCCTCGGCGACGTGCGGGACGACATCCTCCTGGCACCGCACGCCAAGGAGCGGGCCACCGAACGCGTACACGAGCTCCTGCGCAAGCGGTACCGCACGTCGAAGGTCATCCTCTTCGCGCCGACCTGGCGAGACGGGGCAGCCGACCCCACCGTGCCGACCGACATGGACTGGGACGACATCCGCGACTGGCTGGACGAGAACGACGCGGTCCTCCTTGTCCGCAACCACCCGCTGGGGCGCGGCGACTTCACTGCCGGTCCGGCGCATTCGAAACGCATCGTCCTCATCGGCCCGGAGGTGGTGACGGACCTCAACCCGCTGCTTCCGGCGGTGGACGCCATCATCACCGACTACTCGTCGCTGGTGTTCGACTATGCCCTCGTCGGCGGCCCGGTCGTGCACTTCACGCCCGACCTCACGGACTACACGACCCGCCGCGGCTTCTACCTTCCGGTGGCCGAGTTCACCGGCGGGCGCACGCGCACCACATGGGCCGGCACCCTCCGCGCCCTGTCGGCGGCTCTGGCCGAGGACCCCGACGGCCCGGCACACCGCCAGGCAGCGCACTTGCGGCAGGACTTCTTCGACGTTCTTGAGCCGGGCGCAGCCGACCGCGTCATCGACACGATCCTCGCCCGGACCGCGCGGCAGCGATCTGCACCGCAGCCGCCTGAGGTTCGACTGGTCGCTCGGCCGATCGTCTCCGACGTCGGCTTCCACGAGACGACCGGAACGCTGCGCATCCTCGGTGTCCCGTCGGCCACGCTGGTCGGACCTTTGGCCTCGGTCAGGGCATCGGAC
>DATLCL010000245.1:0-19282 GCA_035526415.1 Aeromicrobium sp. | reverse complement strand
GCGGCTGAGCAAATGGAACGGCGAGACCCACGTCGACGTCACACCGGGGGAGTACACGCAGCTCACCGGGCGGGCCGGGCGCCGGGGCCTGGACATCGAGGGTCACGCCGTCGTCCTGTGGCAGAACGGATTCGATCCACGCCAAGTCGCCGGACTCGCATCGACGCGCACGTATCCGCTCATCTCGTCGTTTCGACCGTCGTACAACATGGCGGTCAACCTGGTGGGCCAGTTCGGACGGGAGAAGGCACGCGCACTGCTGGAGCAGTCGTTCGCGCAGTTCCAGGCCGACCGCTCGGTCGTCGGCATCGCGACCCAGATTCGCAAGGCCGAGGAAGCGCTCGAGGGCTATCTCGAGTCCGCGACCTGCCACCTCGGCGATTTCATGGAGTACCAGGGTCTGCGCCGCGAGCTCAGCGATCTTGAATCGGCCGGGTCAAAGTCCCGACGCGCCGAGAAGCGCTCAGCTGTCACCCAAGCCCTGGCCGCGCTCCAGCCCGGTGATGTCATCCGTGTCCCGGCCGGACGGTGGGCCGGCCTGGCCGTCGTACTCGATCCGGGCCTGCGAGATTCGGACGCCCCGCGCCCGTTCGTGCTGACGGCAGGACGCCACGCGCGACGCCTTGCACTGATCGACTTCCCGACGCCGGTGGCGCCACTCACCCGGATGCGCGTGCCGAAGTCGTTCAACCCGCGTAACCCCCAGTCGCGCCGGGATCTGGCAAGCCGGCTCACCGATTCCGCCGGTCGAGTAGCCGACGAGGTCGGCGTATCGAGACCGAACAGGAGCGATCTCGATACGCCCGCTGCGCGGTCTACTCGATCACCGAAGACGGGCGAGTCGCCCGAGATCGCTGATCTCCGCCGGCGTATTCGCAGCCACCCGTGCCACTCCTGCCCGGACCGGGACTCCCATGCCCGCTGGGCCGAGCGATACGTCAAGCTCCAGCGCGACACCGACAACCAGCGCCAACGGATCGAGACCCGCACCAACACCGTCGCCCGTCAGTTCGACCGCGTGTGCGAGGTCCTCGACGCACTCGACTACCTCGACGGCGACACCGTCACCGAACCCGGCAAGCGGCTACAACGCATCTACGGCGAACTGGACCTCGTCGTCAGTGAGTCCCTACGACACCGACTCTGGCATGAACTGGACCCGCCGGAGCTCGCGGCGGTCGTCAGCGCGCTCACCTTCGAGACGCGGGCGGATGAGGCTCCTGTTCCACTGCTGCCGACCAAGCGCGTTCGCGCGATCGCCGACGAGATGGCCAACCTGGCCGGCGGCCTCCAACAGCTCGAGCGCGACCACCGGCTGAAGACGCTGCGGCCGCTCGACTTCGGTTTCGCCCAGACCGTCTGGGAGTGGGCATCAGGCGCCGAGCTCGACGACGTCCTCGCCGAGGCTGACGTCGCGCCAGGTGATTTCGTCCGGGCCGTCAAGCAGGTCATCGACGCACTCGGGCAAGTCGCCGACGCCGCGTCGACCCACGAACTCCGCGAGACCGCCCGAGCGGCGCTGGTGGAACTCCGACGCGGTGTCATCGCGTACTCGTCGACGCTGGAGTGATCCGGACTCAGGCTTCGATGGCCTCGGGAGACGCGGTCCATGCGGACTCGACCATGTCGCGTATCGAATGGCGCATCTGCCAGCCGAGGTCGCGCGCGGCGAGGTCGCCGCTGGCCACGATGGTCGCAGGGTCGCCGGGACGGCGTGGCTCGACGTTGGGAGTGAAGGGCTGGCCGGTGACGTCGGCGAAGGCGGTCATGATCTCGCGCACGGTGACGCCCGTGCCAGAACCGAGGTTGTAGACCGGCTCGAGGGCTTCGCCGGCGTCGAGCTTCGTTGCCGCGACGACGTGGGCGTCGGCGAGGTCGGCGGCGTGGACGTAGTCGCGGACACAGGTGCCGTCGCGGGTCGGGTAGTCATCGCCGTTGACAGCTGGCGTTCGGCCGGCGCGCAAGGCATCGATGACGAGTGGGAAGAGATTGTGCGGGCTGGTGTCGTAGAGCGTGGGCACGGCCGAGCCAACCACGTTGAAGTACCTCAGCGATGTGTATCGAAAATCGTGCGCGCGGGCGGCGGCGCGGATCAGCCACTCGCCGACGAGCTTGCTCTCGCCATACGGGGACTCCGGGTGCGGCTCCGTGTCCTCGGTGACGAGGTCAACGCTCGGCGTCCCGTAGACCGCGGCACTGGAGGAGAAGACGATGCTGCGTACGTCGGCCTTGCGCATCGCGGCCAGGACGCTGGCTGTGCCGGTGACGTTCTGGTCGTACGTGTGCAGGGGACGCCGCACGGAGACACCGGCGTACTTGTAGCCGGCCAGGTGGACGACCCCGGAGACGTTGTGATCTCGCATCGTCTCGGTGAGAAGGGATGTGTCGAGGATCGTCGCCTCGACGAACGGGACGTCATCGGGAACGAACGCGTGCAGTCCGCTGGACAGGTCGTCCACCACGACGACGTCGAGTCCGGCCTGCTGGAACGAACGCACGGTGTGCGAGCCGATGTAGCCGGCGCCGCCGGTGACGAGGAAAGACATGCCGCGACGCTAGCCCAGAGCCGCAATCACGCGTGCAGGGACGCCGCCCAAGCCCCACGTCGTGCCAAAGGCGGCGAAGGCGTCGCCGGCATCGGCGGTCAGGGGCGCGAGCGGAACGACGGCGTCGACCGTGGCGACGTCCTCGCGGACGGCGACGACGGTGCGAGCCACCTTGATGTACTCGCGTGAGTCCAGCAGCGACTGGCGGATACGCGGGCGCAGGTCGCTGGCGGGGTCGGCGGCGGCGGCCTCGATGCCATCGAGGTCGCCGTAGGTGGCCAAGAGGCTGGCGGCTGTCTTCTCGCCGATGCCCGGCACCCCCGGTAGGCCGTCCGAGGCGTCGCCGCGCATCACTGCGAAATCGACGTACTGGCTCGGTTCGATCGCGTACTTGCCACGGATCCACGCAGCGTCGACGACGTCGTGGTTGCCGACGCCGCGTGCGGTGTAGAGGACGCGCGTCGGGTGGTCGTCGTCGATGAGTTGGAACAGATCGCGGTCGCCGGTGACGATATCGACCGGGCCCTCCCACAGCCTCGCCAGCGAACCGATGATGTCGTCGGCTTCGGCGCCTTCGGCGCCGACCACCGGGATGCCGAGCAGGGTGAGCGCTTCGGCGATGACCGGGACCTGCGGCGAGAGCAGATCCGGCACCTCCTCCTCGCTCACACCCTCTGATGTCACCTCGACGACGCGATGCGCCTTGTACGACGGGATGAGGTCGACCCGCCACGCGGGTCGCCAATCGTCGTCCCACGCAGCCACAATCGCGTCCGGGCGGTACTGAGCGGCGAGGGTGGCGACAAAGTCGAGCATGCCGCGCACCGCGTTGACGACGGTGCCGTCTGGCGCCTTGAGCGAGTCCGGGACACCGAAGAAGGCACGGAAATACAGGCTCGCGCTGTCCAGCAGCAGCAGACGTCCGGGCATGGGCCCCAGACTATGACGCTGAATAGGGCGGTCAGGCCAGCCACGTGCGCACTGTGGCCCGCGGGCGGCCGGACTCCCAGTGGGCCACGTTCGCGGCGTGGAGCCGGGCGCCTTGACTGGCGGCGAACTCTGGCGCGGTGAGGAGGCGCCGACAGGTCGTGACGAAGCTGACATCGTCGTCGACCGGTTCGATGCCCAGCAATTCGGTCAGGGAGCCCGTCGCTGCGGACGTCGCCACGACCGGCAATCCGACCGATGCTGCCTCGAGGAGCTTGACGCGGACACCGCCCCCGACGTCGAGGGGTGCGGCCATCGCGCGGCAGCCGGCCAGTGCGGCCCGGAGATCGTCGACGAAGCCGAGATCCGTGATGCCATCCGGCAGGTCCCGTTGTGACGACTCCGACGTTCCGCATGGGTGGCCGATGGCAACGAGCTCGGCGTCCGGCACGCCGGCGCTGATCTCGGGCCACAGCGCGAGCGTCCGCTGCCAAGCCTGTTCGTTGGGTGCCCAGGTCCGGTCGCCAAGCACGGCCAAGCGCGGGGGAGTCGACCGCACGTCCATGGCCGGCTGTGGGGGGAGTGTCAGTTCGAGCCACACCGACCGTCGGGCTCCGGCGTCGGCGCCGCCGGCAGCGTCGGCCTTATCGTAGGAGCCGACCGATGTCGCGTGCCGGGTGACTCGCGCTTCGTCCCGCTCGATCGCCCGGGCCTGCACGCGACCGAGCCAGCCACGTGTCTCACGCCAGACCGGGCTCTCCGGCACGACGTTGACCACGTACAGCGGGGCAGCACGCCGAGACGACCGCAGGAACGCCTCGGCGAGGTAGTGGTGGACGGCGACGAACGCGTCGGCATCGCACGCCTCGATGGCCTTGCGCAGCGCCGGGTCGTCGTAGCGGGCGTGCACGAGGCTCCGTCCGCGCCGCACTGCGCGCGCGGCCACACGCACCGGTGACACTGCGGGCTTGGGTAGGCGGACAATGCCGTCGGCATTACCGAGTTCTGGCCGCCTTGACCAGCAGATGATTGATACGTCATGGTCCGCGCGAACCAGCTTGAGCAGCTGGTTCATCATCGCCGTGTCACCGACGTCCTCACTGGTCGGGTCCTTGGCGAGAAGGAAGCACAATGTCACGCGTTCCTCCGAAAGTCGGGTGAATGTCAGGCTGCGGGCGACCGAGAACCTAGACTAGGGGAGGACGCGGGACCGGGTTCCCGCAACTTTCGAAACGGATTGGTTCTCTCGTGGGCGACTCACAGACGGTGCTCCACGTATCCGAAGCATTCGGCGGTGGCGTCGTTGCGGCGGTACGTTCACACGTTGCTGCCTCGCCGGAGTTCCGGCACGTCCTGGCGTTCTCGGATCGGCTTGAGGCGCCGCTGACCGGTCACGACCTCGATCCGTTCGACGCGGTCATCACCCTTCCGCACGCGCCCCTCGCGGCCATCCGCACGATTCGGCGGGTGGGTGGCAAGGGCAGGGTCGACATCGTGCATGCACACTCGGCCATCGGCGGTGCGCTCGCCCGCATCGCGCTGCGGTCGTCGGAGGTCCCGATCGTCTACACGCCCCACTGCTTCGCCCACCTGCGTCTCGACCGGTCTGCGCTGAGTCGGGCGGCCTACCGCGCGGTTGAGAAGCGGCTGGCCCGCAACACCACGGTTTACGCGGCCTGTGCGCCCTATGAGTACGAACAATGCACGCGCCTGGATGCCGACGTGCCGCGTGTTTACGTCCCCAATGCCCTCACCGCAATGGACCGTCCACCTGTCGCCGCAACCAAACCCCACGACCGTCCGCACGTTTTGGGCGTCGGCCGGCTGTTCCCGCAGAAGGACCCGGAGTTCTTCGCGACGGCCGTCCAGTCGGTGCGCGCGGCCGGGATCGAACTCGACGCCACCTGGATCGGCGACGGTGAGGCCCACCTGCGGCGACGGTTGCTGGCGGCCGACATCGACGTCACTGGCTGGCTGCCACGTGACGAGTCGCTGCGCCGGCTGGCACAACCCGGCGGCATTTACCTGCACTCAGCGCGCTGGGAAGGATTTCCGTTCGCCATCCTCGAAGCGCACGCCGCCGGCCTGCCTTTGATCATTCGGCACATCCCGACGCTGGCAGCGTTCGCCTTCCCGCACGAGGTACGCGATCCGAGCGACGTGGCCCTCGCGGTGAAAGAGCTGGCCGAGCCGCATTCGCGGGCCGAGGCCGTCGTCGCCGCGGATGCGGTGCTTTCCGGCAACAACTCCGGCGCAGCGCGTACGGCGCTGCTTCAGGCATACCGGCTTGCGTTGACCCCCGACCGCTGAGGCGCACAGTCACGGTTGGTCCCACATCCGAAGGTATGGCGCCAGCACCGATTCCGTCTCGTGGGCGGCCCGAAAGGCCATGAGTCTGGCGTGCGCCTGTCGCGCCTCGGCGGCCGAAGTGGCAAGGGCGGCCGCCCGTTCCGCGAGTTGTTCGAGGGTGGCGACCGTCTCACACCCACCCTCGGCAGCCAGCTCGTCCATCGTCGGCCAGGAGAGCGCCAAGCACGGCGTCTCGTAGGCTGTCGCCTCGGCCTGTACGGCGGACGCGGCAACGGCAGCGATGCCCCCAATTGGGGCGCGAAAGTACGGCAGCAAGATCACCCGCACTGATGCGAACCACGCATCTTCGTCCGCGCCGAAGACCGGGCCGCTGATCTCCACGCCCGCAATGTCGTTCAAGAGTTCGGTTCCCTGACCGGCGACGCGTAACGCAACATCATGGGGCAGCAGACTCCGCAGTCGGCGGAGCGCGTCAAACCCCTTGCCGCGATAGACGTGTCCGAACAAACCCACGGCTGGAGGCCGGTCCCAAACCGGCGCGATGAGCGGCCGATCCGGAAGCAGGAGCCGACTTTCGGTGACGGTGCGGGCCATGCCCAAGCCACGGATGGCCTGGGCCCCGGCGCTCGACAAGGCGATCGCATCGACGTCGCGCGTCCATCGTCGCTCAAGCGCAAGGCTCAGCGGGCTCAGCACGCGAAGCATTACCGCGCGGAGCGGTCGAAAGCGGGCAACTCCTCGGGACACAAACGGCAGCCAGAACGGGCGAGGCGCGTCATGAAGCGTCGCCGTGCGCCGCACATCGAGTCCTTGCATGGCCCAGAACGCATGGGAACTGCCACCCGACACCTCGGCGTGGACCACGGTGCCCGGAGGCGCCGCTCGGATAGCTGCGCGAACCTTCCGTCGAAAACGCCAGAGATCGAGGCTGGAGTCATCGCTGGCAACGCCGTGGCGCATCTCCACGACCTCGACCCGGCCCCGCAGGGCGTCGATCAGCCGGGTCGCGTGGTCGCCCACCCCCGACGATCCCTCACGTGGGGCGAGAATGATCACACGCGGTGGGAGCACGGGTTCATCGTAGGGACTGTCGCTACACTGACCGGGTTCGTTCGAGGCTGGCACGCCGCGTGTACACAACGATTGGTTTCACCGTGGTCGATGTACCCGACGTACAACGTACGTGGGTGACGTGCGAGATGGCGCTTCCAGACGGTGCCACGTACGCCATGGTCGTCGACTCCGCCGCGACAGACCCGGTGTCGACGTCCTATCTGTCGGGCGGCCGCAACTCGCCCAACGCCTACCTCATCCGCGTGATGGCCGCATTGGTGAAGCCGGGTGATCGCGTTCTCGATCTGGGTGCGTTCGCAGGCGAGTTCGCGCTGAGTGCGTCGCGCATGGGATGCGATGTCGTCGCCGTCGAGGCAAATCCGACATTGGCCCGCATGATCACCACGAGCGCCGAGTCCAATGGCTTCGACCACCTGCAGGTGGTCAACGCGGCGATCGGCGACACGCCGGGGTCCATCCGGTTCATCGCCCACGGTCCATGGGGTCAGGTGGTGAGCCACCAGACGATCTCGGATGCCGACCAGGTCGTCGACGTTCTCCAGCTGACCGTCGATGACCTGCTGGCTGCCAACGGCTGGGACACGGTCGCCTTCGCCAAGATCGACATCGAAGGCTCCGAATTACGCGCCTTCGCCGGGGCGTCGAGTTTGCTCGGCTCGCCGCAGGCTCCGGCACTGCTGTTCGAGTCGAACATTGCGCCCCTGATGGAGCAGCGCATCCGGCCCAGCGACTTCCTGCGCGCCGTCGAGGACTTCGGCTACACCCTGTACTTGGTGACGCCACGCGACATCACACCGTGGAACTCGACGCAGCATCAACCCGAAGTCGTCTCCGACTACCTGGCGCTCAAAGGTTCGCATCCGGCCGACTTCGGATTGGAGGTGCGCGAGCCTCCCACCGTCGACGAGATCGCCGCTCGAGTCCGGGCCGAAGCGCAGTTGGATGCCGTCCTGCATCGCTCGAGCAGCGCGTGGCAACTGCAATTCGCGCCCTCGGAGCTCCTGGGGCACCCCGACGTACGGGCCGCGCTGGACGCGCTGGCGGTCGACCCTGCGGAGTCGGTGCGCGGCGCGCTGGCGTGGCGGGACGGAACCAGTACCATCGCGGCGCCGTCGCCACCCGCCGAGCCGACGGGCACATCGGGCGAAGGACTCCGCGAGGCCGAGCGAGCGCTCCGCCGAAGTGTGGACATCCGGCGCGAGGTCGCTCTGCAGAAGCAGGTCGCGCCGCCACGCGAGGCGCTGATGCTCCGCGCGATCCGACAGGCTCGTCGCGTCGCCAGATTCGGCCTGCGCCAACCGCGACGCGTAGCGCATGGCGTTCGGCGACGCATTCGCGAGGCGCGCGCCACGCCTTCGGTCGCGGAGGTGCGACCGGCGTCCGTCGAGCACACGTTGGCTCCGCGTGACGCGGCTGAGTTGTTCCAAGCGCGGTGCTTGGCGTCCATCGATCTGAGCAAGCACAACACCACCGGCCCGTTCCCCACGTTTCCGGGCTTGACCAGTCAGGCAGCCGGCGCGGCTCAGTGCGACACCCCTGAGTTCCGCGGTCTCGCGAGCCGGCTCCTGGGTTCGACCGAAGTTCCGAAGGGACACCAGTACAACCGCAAGGTCTGGGAATGGGTGTACATCCTCCAGGCGATTCGCGAAGCCGGACTCATGAGACCCGGCGCCAGTGCCGTCGGTTTCGGCGTCGGGCAGGAGCCGATTCCCGCGTTCCTCGCGTCTGAGGGGATCAGTGTTCTCGCCACGGACCAAGGTGCCCGCGGCGCCACTGGTGCGACATGGGCGTCCGGCGACCAGCTCATGCGGGACCTGAGCGGACTGGCTCGGCCGCACTTGCTGTCCGAAGAGGAGTTGAGCCGCCTCGTCCAGCTCCGGGACGTTGACATGAACCACGTCCCGAGCGATCTCGGAACCTTCGACATCGCTTGGTCGTCGTGTGTGATCGAGCATCTGGGGAGTCCGCAGCACGGGATGGAGTTCGTGCTCGAGTCGTGCAAGTTGCTCAAGCCGGGTGGCATTGCCGTGCACACCACCGAGATCGACCTGACCGACAAGCCGACGACGATGGACTACGGCAACTGTGCGGTTTATCGGGTGGACGACTTCATCGATCTCGAACGACGGCTGGCCGGCGTCGGATGCACGGCGTCGTTCAACTTCACCATCGGCATGGAGCGGTTCGAGGACAGGTGGGTCAGTCTTGCCGTGCACCCGGTCCACGGACCACACCTGCCGGACCCCGACGGACTCCACCTGAAGCTCGTGCTCGGCGACTCGGTCTCGACGTCATTTGGCATCCTCATCCGCAAGGTCTGACATCCTCGATGAGGGCTCGGACCAGTGCGGATCGTGGATCCCCGCTGGGGTTGACAAGAACCCGTACCGGCACGTTGGTGCGTTTCGCCGCTCGCTCGGCCAACTCACCCAACGAGGTGTCAACGCAATAGATACCGCAATCGCTCGCGAGCAGTAGGTCCACCAAGTCCACCAGTGGTTCGGGCGATTCAAGGAACGCCGCAATCCGCACACCGACCGCTTGCGCCGCCACGTAGGCCTCGCGAACGGCCGACTCGCGGATCGTTTCGGCATCGGGCACGACGAGGATGTCCCCGGGGTGCAGATCCGCCAGCAAGACGGCGGGGTCCGCTTCTCGCGGGTGTCCGTCTGCGCGCACGAGTGACGCGCCGCGTGCTGAGGCGAGCACGGATGCGAACACCACCCGGAGGTCGGACGGCGCGTCGAGAACGAGCCGGTCAGCCTCCGCCCGGCGTGGCCAGCCCGGGGTGTGCGTGATGTCGATGAGAATCTGGCGTGCCGTCACCGGCGGCGGAAACGTCCGAGCCACCGCCTGCGCGACGTCGGGAAGGAGCTCGGCACGGTTCTCGGGGACGAGCGTTAGCAGGCGTTTGAGCAACCGAACGTGCGCCGTGCGGGGGTCATCGGAGGACGACTGGATCACATCCGCATACGAGGCAGCGCACTGCTCGGGCCGGTGCTTGCGCTCGATCATGTCGCGTCCCCGACGGCCCACCGCGGCACGCAGTTCGCCGTCGCCGTGCAGTTCGTCGATCGCAGCTGCCAATTCCGCCTCGGTGAACTCGTCGGCGAGGAATCGCACCGCGTCGGCTGGCAACTCGGCGGTGCTTCCATGGGCGTTCACGATGGTGGCAACGCCGTAGTTGAGACAGTCCAGCACTGCGGCGGACGTCTCCCCACGCGACGATGCGCGCAACTGCACGGCGACGTCAGCCGATTCGAGATAGGCCGTGTAGTCGGAGTCCGAGAGCCAGCCGGTCAGCGTGACCCGCGAGCCCGCCGGATGCTTGTCGGCTTCCTTCCGCAACTCCTCGGCAAAGGCGGGATCTGACGATGCCCCGACAAAATGCAGGACGCACCGCGAGTCCTGGGCACTTGCCGATGACAACCAAGCCCGTAGCAGTTCGCGATCTCTCTTCACCTCGTGGAGGCGACCGAAACTGCAGATCAGGAAGGCGTCGTCCGCGATGCCGAGCTGCTGCCGTGATTTCTGGCGGCCTAGTTCGTCAGGATGGGACCGCGTCAGCGGGATGACGGTGACCCGCGGTTGGGCGATGGGTCCGTACCACCCATCGACAAGTTCTTGGGCACGGCATGAGTGGACGATGACTCCACGGGCCGCGTTCAGTACCTCCCGATTGAAGGGATATGCGGCTTGGATGTCGATGGAGGAGGTGACTCGTCGAGCGACATCACCATGGGAATTGACCACGGCGCGGTCCCATACCGCGGGAAGCCGTTCGGTTCCCTGAGCCATCCAGTACAGCCCGCTCAGGTAGAAGTCATGGAGCACGACGAAGCCGGGCTGCGTCCGCAGCAGCGGAAGCATGAAGGTGTGCAAGTCGCTGTTTCCGAGCTGGTACAGGACGTGGTCAAACTCGCTGCCGTGGCTTTCCAGCCAGGTGGCCGACCGTAGGGGGAGGGCGTCCAACGGGGGAGCGAGAGTGGCGCCGGCTTGCTCGCAGATGAGCGTCACATCGAAGTACTCCGTGAGCGCAGGCAGGAGGTCTGCGCTGTACCCGGCGATCCCGGACTGAGCTGGCGGCAGCGGGGAGACGAACGCAAGACGCTGTCTCGCCTGCGGCGGAGCCTCCGCGATCGGTGGGGTCGTCTCGGTGAAGGTTTGCTCGATCGCGTCGAGCGTCCGCTCGACGGTGCGCGACCATGAGAACTCCTTGGCCTGCGTCAAACCGTGCTCTCGCAGTTCGGCGCGGCGATCCGGGCTGCGAAGTGTGTCGCTCATCCGCTCGGACATTTCGGTGATCGAGCTCGCATCGAAGAGTGCGCTCTGGTTGCCGATCACCTCGGGGACGCTGGTGCGGTCCGATCCGATGACCGGCGCTCCGCACGACATGGCTTCGAGGGCCGGCAGGCCAAACCCCTCGTGCAGCGACGGGTAGACGAACAGCTCGGTCGAGCGGTAGAGCTCGATCAGGTCGGCATCGGGGACGTAGCCGGTGAGCACCAGTTCGGTCGCTCCCATACCTTCCTTCGCCGCAATCGCACGCAGCCGATCATGCTCGGACTGCTTGAACCGGCTCGTGATGACGAGCTGGCGCGATGCACGGACGTCCTCGGGCATCCGCGCATAGGCGGTGATCAGGCCTTCGATGTTCTTGCGCACGTCGTATCCGCTCGGGGCATACAGGACGAACGGTCCCGTGATCCCAACGCGTTCGAGGTCCACCTGGCGGTCGGGCTCGCCGGGGGAGAACTCCTCGCCTGCTGCACTGAGGATGGTGACGACCCGCTCGGAAGGCAGCGGCAGGTGTTCCAGGGATTCGCGACGTGAACTCTCCGAGATGGCCAGCACCAGCCCGACGCGGCCGAGCTCGATCAGCTTGCTTTCGTAATACGCGCGGGTCGTAGGCTCGGCCAGATACCGTTCTGGCTGGATCCAAGGAATGAGGTCATACACGACCGCGGCCGTCACGGCGTCGAACTCCGGTCGGGTGTTGGTCGTGGCGGCGTCGCTGCCCAGTGGATCGATGAGGCTGGTCACCAGGATGCAGTCCGGCTCGAGGGCGGCCAGCACCTCGGCTCGGAGTTCCTCGGCGACGCGGCGCCTCGGCCGCGGCTCAGCGACCTGCGTCTCGATCGGGCTCGGCGGGAAGAACGTCACCATCCGTTCGGGCGGCACCAGACCGGCGAACCTCGCGCGCAGGTCGCGAGCGGCCTCGCGGAACGAGCCGTTGAACAGCAGCCAGACATCGTGCTGTCGGGGATGGCTGGCGACGCCAACTGCCAGTTCCTGCGAGTACCGGCCTATTCCGTGGTATCTGCTTTCCGACTGCGCCCCCTGGAGGTCGATGACGATCCTCACGAATCGGCCTCGATACCGGCGAGGAGTTCGAGATCCTCGAGTACTCGCTGCCCGTCCGGGCTCAGCCGGCCAGGCTCTGCATCGCCAGAGGTGATGCGGTCGCGCGTGCGTCGGGCCAGGTCGATCGCCGAAGCAGGGGCACGTCGGCGCAGCAGCTCCATGAAGACACGAACCGGCTTGGTGAGCCGCCACGAGCGGCTGGTCAAGACTTCACCGAGGTACGTCTCCACCTCGGCAAGCCGCGCGCTGACCATCGCCTCACGGGCGAAGTACATCGCCCGTAACGACGTCTCCGCCACCAGCTCACTCTGGATTTGATCCTTCTCGTCCTGCAGCTGGGCCTTGGCAGCCTGAAGGCGCGCGTTGTCGAGCTCGAGCTGAGCGTTGTCGAGTTTCAGTTGAGCGTTGTCGTGCTCCAGCCGTGCGTCGTCTTGCCTGAGCTGCGCGACGGTTTCGCGCTCGGTGACAACGGCGGCCAGCTCATCGGCCACGACAGGCGGGACCAGGTACCCACCATCGAGCACATCGTCGGCAAAGCTGAACAACTCTGCTCGGTGGCGCGCCTCGGCGGCCAGGAAGTACGCATTGAGGCCGTCGTCGAAGACCATCCGGTAGTTGGCCGCCTTGAGCAGAGGAAACCAGTCCCGAACCATGTGGTCGGTCTCAATGCAGAGCAGCTCCGGCCGGAACGTATTCCAGTCGTTGCCGGCAAGGACCTCGTACTCACTGCCTTCGACATCGATCTTCATGAAATGAATGTGGGGGAGTGGGTGGGCTCGCAGAAGGCTGTCGAGTGTCGTCACGTCGATGTCGTACTCGACGTGGCTGATGGTCGCCGGCGCATCGGACGCTTCGTGCTCAGCGATCATGTCGGCGTTGAAGGTCGACAAGCCGATACCGACGTACTGGGTGAACGAGATCCGTCCTTCGCGATCGGCCACTCCGCCTTCGACGGTCACGTCCCGCGGCCGATCCGCGCGCAGGAGGGCCGCGAGTTCTGGAACAGGCTCAACATTCAGACCGCTCCAGCCGCGCTCGTAGAAGAGCTTCGTCACCGAAAGTTCGATCGGATGCCCGGCTCCGATGTCGACGTAGTGGCCCACTTCAACATCGGGGAAGAATCCCGCGATGATGAAGTCCTCGCGATTCTGCGCATACGACAGGCGGATCTTCATCGGCAGCAACCTAGTACCGGGTGTCGCCGCTGCCATGCACCCAGCCTCCCATCATGCGTATCAGTCCGGGCTCCGTGATCGCGCGTGATGGATGAACGACCAGCTCGAATCCGGCCTCGATCGCATCGACGACGTGCAACCGCGTCACGATGGCCACCGAGACACGGTAGTGGGCGGGCTGGAGCAAGAGTTCGTCGATCTGGAAATCCACGAAGCCCGGCCCCGGTTGCACGGGGACGGCACCGTCGTCGAAGCCACTGTTGGGCCCCGCCAGCCGGGTGCCGGTTTCGGTCCAGAACGACAGACCGAAGATGATCTCGTCCATCGGTTCTCGGGCGTCGTAATGGATGCGGAGGGAGCACGATTCGCCAGCGAGCAGGCTCGTCGTCACCTCTCCGCCGGCACCCATGTATTCCAACCCGGTGATCCGGATTTCGCCGGTCCCGACTGATGGCTGGTGCGGGTCGGGCTCAGGTGCGTTCTCTTCCTCTGTGGTCGTCGCCACGATCGCGCTGCCACCTTCGTTGACGTCCCGCAGGTAGTTCTGGACCACCGAGTCGGCGCGCCCCACGTCGCGTTGGTGACCGTGGTCGAGCCAGAGCACGGTGTCGCACAGCTCAGAGATCAAGCCCAGCGAGTGGGAGACGATGACGATCGTCGTGCCCGCCTGCCGCAGGCGATGGATGTGGTCCATGCACTTGCGCTGAAACTCTTCATCGCCGACCGAGATCGCCTCGTCCACCAGGAGGATGTCGGGATTGAGATGTACCGCAACGGCGAATCCGAGGCGCAGCACCATGCCACTGGAGTAGACCTTGACCGGTGCGTCGAAGAACTGCTCGACGTCGGCGAACTCGACGATGTCAGCCAGGCGCTCCTGCACGTACTTCCTGCTCAGCCCGTGGATTGCGGCGTTGAGGTAGACGTTCTCACGGCCAGACAGGTCGGAATGGAACCCGGCACCAAGCTCGAGGAGGGCGCCGACGCGTCCGTTAACGGAGATCGTGCCCGACGTCGGTCGATGAATGCCGGCGACAAGTTTCAGCAGCGTCGACTTACCTGATCCGTTGTGGCCGATGACGCCGAAGGTTTCGCCGCGGGCAATCTCGACGTTCACGCCGTTCAATGCCCAGAAGTCTTCGTACCGCGCCGACCGGAGCCGCACGAATCGTTCCCGCAGCGAATCGTTCCGCTCCGAGTGCAGCCGGTAGCGCTTTGTGACGCCCTGGATCCGTACCGCCATACGCGTCATTGGAGCTTCTCCGCAACATCTTGCCCGAACCGTCGCGCAGTCCATGTCCCGATGGCCAACGCGAGAGCCGACCAGAGGACAAGTACGAACCAGTCGCTGAGCCGTCCTGGCGTCAGGTCATAGGTCACGGTGCGCGCCATCTCCAGGAATCGGGCGAGGGGAGCCTGACCGATGATGTCCCGCAACGGCACCGCGCCGAAAATTCGCTCGGGGATCATCGTCAACGGGTACATCACGGGGGTGGCAAACAACAGGAGCTGGAGCAGGACGGCATACAACAGGAGCGCATCGCGGAAGTACGCAGCGAAGACGGACATGACGACGGCCAAGCCGCCCGCGAAACCGAGAAACAGAAGTGACCACGTCAGGAGCAGGAGCCACGTCCAACCGACGTTCCCAAACACGGCGAGCACCGCGAGGAACAGGGCGACCTCGACCAGGGCCTGCATGCCTGCCGCGATCGCGTTCCCCAAAACCGGCGCGAGCACCGACACCCGGATCTTGTTGATCAGGCCCGATGCGGCCCACAGTGCGTTCGCTCCGCCCACGACCGCGTTCGCGAAGAAGTTGTACGCCGTGAGGCCGATATAGAGCCATAGTGCGTAGACCGGCGGGTGTCCGTTCCCCATCGGCTGTACCTGAGCGCGGAAGATGAGCCCGAAGACGATCGCGTAGAGGCCGAGCATCGCCAGGGGGACGATCAACGACCAGAGCCAACCGAGCAACGTCCCCTTGTACCGGGACTTGAGTTCACGTTTGGCGAACGTCCACGCCAAAACCGCCCCGGTCGACGTTGGACGCCGATCGTGCCTGGACTCCATGGTTCCCATCCGACGCGCCGCAACTGTGGTGATGGTCAGACTAATGGACGACGTCAGCGATTGCCGGTGTCGTCTTCCTGCGTGCCCACTCAATCGCTGGTCGCTCGATGGTCACGTGAGACAGCCAGGCGAGTCCGATCGTCCCGAAAAGGACAACCGTGAGATAGATCGATGCGTTCAGCGCACCGTGGACAGGCAGGTGAACGACCGTTAACGCCATCCAGATCACGATGGCATGCCACAGATAGAGCCCGTAGCTGATCTCGCCGAGCTTGCGTGCGACGGCGTTGTCGAACGGGCGTTGCAGCCACCGGGGCGCCATGAGCGCCGATAGGAGCAGCACCGCGAATGCAGTCGTCACCACCAAAGTGCCGGTGTGGTGTGTGTAGATGCCGGCGGTCTTCATCCAGTCACCGACGCCCAACTCGTGCAGGCTCCACCCGATCACGAGGGCTCCGCCGGCGAACCCGATCATTGCGAGACGACGCTGTGGCAGGGAGGGCGCTTCGGCGCGGCGCGCCCAGATCCACGCGGCCACCATCCCGAGCCCGAAGTGAGGCAAGTACGTCGGGAGTTGGGTGATGAGGACGAGCGGGAGCAACTGCGGCGTCGTGTCCGCGCCGCCAATCCACTGCGTGACCACGAGTCGCCACGATGCCGATACCACCAGGAACAACGCGAACCACAGCGCCGGCCGGTTGTAGAAGCGCCGGGCGATGAACGGCAGGAGCAGATAGAACGTGACTTCAACCGACAGCGTCCAGATCACACCGTTGACGCCGAATCCCTCCGGCAATCCGAGCGCCGGGCTCACGGTGTGCTGCAGGAAACCGAGGTGCAGCAGCAGGTTCAAGCCGAGGGAGCCCTGTGCTGCGGGAGTGAATTTCACGGCCACGACCAGCGCGACCACGACGGCGAGGGTCACCCAGTACAACGGAAGAATGCGTGCCGCTCGCCGCAGCGTGTAGGTCCGCCGGCTACCGAAATCGCCCCTGCGTTCACACACGGGCAGGAACAGGACGAAGCCTGAAATCACGAAGAACAGGTCGACCCCGGCGTACCCGGCCGCGACGAGCATGGTCAGCGCCGGGCCGATGAACGGGTCGAGCATGGGTTGCCCTGCGCCGTACCACCAATGGAGTCCCATCACCATGAACGCGGCCACCCCGCGTAGCCCGTCGATGACGGCGATGCGACGGACGACCATGCCCTAATCGTAGGGGCGGTCTGGCGAGGGCACCGACCGCTACGCTCGTCGTCGTGATCTCGCGATGGGTGCGCGCTCAGTCCGCAGCCGTGGAGCATGACGTCGATGCGGTGGTGGTCACCCCGGGTGCAGACCTGCGGTACCTCGTCGGATATGACGCTAAGCCGCTCGAACGACTCACCGCGCTGATTCTGCCGGCCTCGGGCGACCCGCTGCTGTTCGTGCCGGAGCTGGAACGCGCCGCCGCGTTGGCGTCGGGGGTCGAGGTGGAAATCGCGGTTTGGGGCGAGACGGACGACCCGTTCGGGCGCGTGGCTGATCGGCTGCGTGACGCGTCGCGGATCGCCGTGGACGATCACATGTGGGCCGAGCGGGTCTTGGCCCTGCAGGCACGGCTTCCGGGCGCGACCTTGGGACTGGCCGGCCAGCTCATTCGCCCGCTCCGCACCATCAAGGACGCAAACGAGATCTCCGCGCTGCGCGAGGCTGCCGAGGCCATCGACCGGGTTCATGCCCGGATGGGCGAGTGGCTGCGCCCGGGCCGCTCCGAACGTGATGTCGGCGCGGACATCGCACGGGCCATCGTCGATGAAGGACATACGCGAGTCGACTTCGTGATCGTCGGCTCCGGCGCGAATGGTGCGTCTCCGCATCACGAGGTCTCGCAGCGGGTCATCGAAGCCGGCGATCCGGTGGTCGTCGATATCGGTGGCACGATGCCTTCGGGCTATTGCTCGGACTCGACGCGCAACTACGTCACCGGGGGACCGGCGCCGGGCGCGTACGTGGACGCCTACGCTGTGCTGGTCGAGGCCCAGGCAGCGCAACGGGGCTACGCCCGGGCGGGCGTGACCGCCGAGTCCGTCGACGAGGTCGGCCGCGCGATCCTTCGGGAGGCCGGCTACGGCGACCTGTTCATTCACCGCACCGGCCATGGCATCGGGCTTGAGACGCACGAGGAGCCATACATCGTCGCCGGCAACGATGTCGTGCTCGCGCCGGGTATGGCGTTCTCCCTCGAGCCGGGCTTCTACCTTGACGGCCAGTACGGCGCTCGCATCGAGGACATCGTCGTGGCCACCGAGTCAGGCCTCGACGTCCTCAACCGGACGCCGCGCGATCTCGTGACGCTGGACTGATCCGTGCGCCCCTACGTCCTCGGTGCACTGCTGGCCGGTGTTGCGCTGGCGTTGAACTTCGACCCGGTCAATCTCCGGTACAGCGGCATCGCCGGCGTGGCGGCATTCTTCGTCATCGCGCATCGACTGGACCCGGTCCGGCGGCGTGACGTCGCGCTCCTCGGCCTCGCGTTCGGCCTCGGCTTCATGGCACCGCTGATCTGGTGGATGCACGCAGTCAGCTACGGCGCGTACGTGGCGCTGGTCCTGGTGCAGGCGCTGTTCTTCGTCCCCATCCTGTTTGGGCTGCGGCTGGTGTCTCGGCTGCGGTGGTGGCCGATCGCCATGCCCAGCGTCTGGGTGCTCGGCGAGTCCGTGCGCTCGATGGTGCCGTTCTCCGGGTTCCCCTGGGGCCGGCTGGCCCACACGACCGTGGACACGCCGCTCGACGGATACGTGCGCTGGGTGGGTACGCCGGCGACGTCGTTTATCGTCTGCCTGCTGGCTGCCGGGCTCGCGTGGTTCGTGGTCCGTCCACGCGAGCACGTCCCGGCCGTGCTCGGCGGCACGGTGGCAGTGTTGCTGGTCGGCGCCATCCTGCCGGTGGGGTTGGCCGGTGGCAGCGACGGTGCGGGCGTGTCGGCGCAGATCGCACTCGTGCAGGGGAACATTCCGGGCAGCTTCTTCACGTGGAAGCAGGGCGACATCTTCAAGCTGCACGCGGCCGAAACAGAGAAGCTGATCGATCGCATCCACGCGGGCGACGTGGCCCAACCCGACCTGGTGCTCTGGCCGGAAAACGCCACCGACATCGACCCGTTTCACGACAAATCGGTGGCGGCGCGAATCGAGCGACTCGCCGCCGAACTTGACGCGCCCATCCTTGTCGGCGGCCTGTTCGACGGACCCACCGTCAATACCGCCTACAACGCGGGTGTCGTGTGGACCAGCAGTGGTCCGGAGGGTCGCTACGTGAAGCGCAACGTGGTCCCGTACGGCGAATACGTGCCGTTCCGACGTGTGCTCGGGCCGCTAGTGCCGAAGTTCGACCGGTTCATCCCGCGCGACATGCTCCCCGGCGACCAGCCCAACGTCCTATCGGCCGGCGGCGTGACGCTCGGTGACACCATCTGCTGGGACATCGCCTTCGACGGGCTCATCCGGGAGGCCGTCGGCGGGGGAGCGCAGGTGCTTGTGGTGCAGACGTCCAACGCCAGCTTCACCGGCACTGCGCAGCCCGAGCAGCAGTTCAAGATCTCCCGGCTGCGGGCGATCGAGACCGGCCGCTGGGTACTGGTGCCGTCGACCAACGGAATTTCCGGGATCATCGACGCGACGGGGCACGTCGTCGCGCGTGCTCCCATGCCTGTGCCGGCAACACTTTCGGCCTCCGTGCCGCTTGCCGCCGGGTCGACGCCGGGCGTTCTGGTCGGCCGCTGGCTGGACTACGCATTGATGCTTGGGGGGCTCGCCGCCATCGGATGGGCG
>DATLCL010000105.1:0-15913 GCA_035526415.1 Aeromicrobium sp. | reverse complement strand
GACGTAGTCGTTGTCGCGCCCAATCATGTACGCCGACCGACCGAGACATTCGAGTTCGGAGGGCCCCAGCGGTGCGATCGAATCGGCGGCGGCGAACGCCTCGTAGGCCTGCAACCAGGCCCGCTGCCCGAAGGCATCATGGCCCCGCTCGAGCATTCGGTCCCGCTCGGCCACGCCCGACACCTCCTTCCAATCAGGTTACGGGCGTGGGCCGAGCGGTGCGAGTTGCTGCGCCTAGAGGCGAGGTGGGGGCACGGTCGCATCCCTAGAGGGGGGTGCGCCACCTGTAGAGCCCGCCGACCAGGAGCCAAGTGTCGACGCAACCTCGCGCGTTCGACCGCGGGTCTTGACCACATCTCGCACCGAATCTGGGCGCGCAGCACGACGCCGCTGTCCCCGAATGCGCGCCCAGAACGTGCCGCGGGCTGAGCTCGGCCGCGTCCTCCATGTGCCGTTAGGGGCTACGGCACGAGGAGCCTTCCCTGCGCAGGCGTGACGCACGATTGGCGAGCCCGCGCGAACAACTGCGTCGATCTATTGGAGTCCATGACAAGTCATGAGATGTGCTAGGTGCGACTTTGGCTGGTTGAATGCTTTCGTTTCTTCGTTTGACGAATACCCTTCGGACATGGCTCTACATGGCACGGACCACGACGACGCGATGGTGGACATGGCCACTCTTGTCGTCTGGCGGGGCTCGAGGTCCGGCTCGTTGGAAGGGCGGCCGGACGAACACGGCCAGCGCGTGGCGGCAGCTCTGTGCGACGCGCTAGTCGGGCCTCGCCGACGACTGTCGACAACCAACATGGTGCTCCGAGCTACATCAGCCCGCCTTGGCCGGGCACGGGCATCCGCGTGGCCTTTTCATCCTAACGATGTCTTGCGACCGCACAGCCAGAGAAGGCGTTCCTCGTCCGATGGTCCCTTCGGTAACGGGCGGGCGGGGCGCGCCGCCAGTTGCTCATGATCTTCGGTCGCGGGCATGCCCTCGCCACGCGCGAGAATCGCCGCGAACGGTGTCGTGAGGCACGCCGCCACGAGACGTTCGTCGAGGGTGAGGCCGGCGCCGAGGGCCTGCGCGAGATCCCAGCTATGGATGGTGACGTCGAAGACGCGGCCACGCAGCAATTCTCGCCCCGTTGACAGGCCGAAGTCGACCGGTCGCTCCATCGCTCCCGGTTCGAGGAACGCCGCGTCAAGCGCGTCGGCGGAGAGCCTCCAGTCGACGACGGGATCATCGCCGAGGACCTTCTCCTCGGCTCGCACTCTCCAGAACTCGCGCCCGCTACCTCCCTGCAACAGCGCGACATACCGCCAGTTCGAACCCACCAGGTGATTCAGGACGTCGCGGACGTTCCACTCGGTGCACGGCGTGGATCGAGTCCAATCTCCGGCATGAATCAGCCCGAGGAGATCGTCGACGCCGGCCCTCGCGAGGCGCCACAGCGCGATATCGGGGTCATTAGTAGCTGTTATGGCCACGGGCAAAGTTTGGCGCGGCGGCGTGTGCCGTGGCGACGACTGGCGGTCTCTCGGGCAGCGGCCTCCCGCCCAAGCGACTGAGCGTCCGGTGATGGCGAGCTGCACCAACCCCTGGCCCCGCATGCCCGTCGCGACTCCTCGAACCAGATGGCGGGCCGGTAGACGCCACCACATGTGCCGTCCCGCGGATCGCGTCGTGGCAGGTCATCATCGGAGGCATCGTCGCCGTCCTCGTCGCCGACCCCGCGGCGCGCCGGCAGCGACGGAGGCCTCCTCGTTCCGGCGCGTGAGCCGGATTGGTTCGGGGACACCCCGGTCCGCCGTGGAGAGCCGATCGCACACGCGCCCGAGGCGGCGGTTCCCCCGCGACCGTCAGGCGTGTGCGGACAGGAACTGGATCATCGTGTCGATGACGGGTGAGGTGATGTCGTGGCCGGTGTTCGGCACGATGCCGAGCTGGCCGGCGGGAATGGCACGGTACGCGGCGCAGGCGACTTCGACGGGGCAGAACATGTCTCGGTCACCGGCGAGCACCAGCGTCGGCATGGACAGACCGGCGAAGTCGTCGGTGATGCGGCCGACGCCGGCGATCGTGCGGTCGAAGAACTGGCCGAGGTAGGTGCGCCAGTGGCCCTCCCCCTGGGCCGAGTCGTAGTCGGATTGCATGGTCGTGAACGTGGCGGCCATCGGTGGGATCCCCTTGAAGGCGCGCTCGGCGGCGTCGGGGTCAGCAGTGGTTGCCGCGGGGTGGCCGCCGAACAGCGGTCGGAAGCCGTGGGCGAGTTGCTGGTTCATGTGCTCGGGGTGGAAGTAGTCGAACCCGGCGTGGTTCACGAGAGTGCGCACGAGTGCGGGTTGGCGGAGAGCGACAAGGGTGGCGGTGGCGGCGCCCTCACTGAACCCGGCGATCATGGGCCGCTCCAAGCTGAGCGCGTCGATCAGGGCGAGGACATCGTCGGCGAGTACGTCGAAGCCTGCCGGTCCCCCGGGATGGATGGTGGCGCCTGACCCGCGTGCATCGGGGGCGATCACACGGAAGTGCTTGCCAAGGGCGGTGAGGTGATCGACGTGGGCATTGGTGGAACCGGCCCACGCGGGACCGGTCGACGCGAGCGCACCGTGCAGGAGCACGAGCGGCGGGCCATCGCCGACGTCGACGTAGGCGATGTCGATTTCGTTTGCTCTCACGGTCTTGGCACCGCGCTCGGCGGCGACATCGGCGATGTTCATGCGAGGTCTCCTCTCAATTGTTGGTCAGGAAGCCAGCGCGTCGACCGGCCGGGCGGCACGGCCGGTCGATCATCGGGCGAACGAACGACGGCGCCTTCCGAAGGTCGCCGTGCACGCCCCCATTGGACAATGTCCACGCGTCGGGCCGCATGGGGCAGTTGCCCCATCTTTCGTCCCGTGTTCAGTCGGCTGAGGTCGTGGACGGCGCCAGCAGGCCGTGCTCGGTCGCGAACACGCTCGCAGCCACCCGGTTGGTCACGCCGGTCTTGGCGTAGATGTGCTGGATGTGGTTGCGGGCCGTCTTCACTGAGATCACAAGCTCAGCGGCGATGTCCTTGCTCGAGAACCCGCGCGCCACGAGCCGCAGGACGTCGACCTCGCGGGCAGTGAGACCCGCGGGACGGAGCCGGCGCGCCATGGAGCGATGACCGGCCGACACGAGGACGGCCTCGACGGCCTCGTCGTCAAGGCGGCCGGCGCGAACCTCGGCCCGAAGCTCCCCGGCGGCGGCATCCGGCGCGTGAGGCGGCCGGTGGGGCCGAGGTTCGACCATCGACTGGTACGCGTCCGCGACACCCAGGACACGCGCCGCGGTAGCAATTGCACCGCCGGCGAGGCCGCGGGGATAGCCGGACCCGTCGAGTCGCTCGCGTACCTGCGCGGCCAGTACCCCGATCGGGTTCAGCGCGACGGACTGCTGCAGCATGCGCCCGGTCAGGTACGGGTGCAGGCGGACTCGTTCCCACTCGCCGGCGCCCAGTGCACCGTGCTTGTCCCAGATGGCGTTGGACACACCGAGCCGCCCGAAACCCTGCGCCAGCGCCGCTCGGTGCAACAACCTGGCCGCCGCTGCATCCAGGCCGACGTGTGGGCCGGCACCGTCGACCAGCTCGGCCACACCGCAGGCGTGGCCGAGCATGAACGGTGATTTGAGGTCAACGAAGTCAGCGATCGCCGCGAGCGCCGAATCGAGCTCGTCCGGCGAGAGCGGGCGAGCAAGTGTCGGCTCCGCCGCGATCACGTCGTTCCAGGCGCTGGTGCCGTCGATATCTCCGAGGATCTCGGCCGCTGCGGCAGCGAAGCTCGCGGCGATGGACGGGTCGAACTGGCTGCCACCGAGCCGGCGTGCCAGCGCCACGGCCGCGTCCACCCCACCGGAGCGGTGGGCAACCTCCACGAACTCGGCGAGCTGTGACACGCGCGCGGCAATCGGAATCGCCTCGCCCTCGAGCGCACCGGGCCACCCCTTCCCGTTCCACTGCTCGTACGACGCGCCAACTGCCGCTTGGACGGCTTCCGGCAGACCGATTTCTGCGGCCAGCGACTGCGCCATCGCCGAGTGGCGGGCGACCATGCCGTCGAGTTCTCGGTGGCCTGACAGCGCGAAGTTCAGTCCGATCCGGAAGCGATGCAGCACCGGATGACCGGCGCCCAGGCGGCGCAACCCAGCGAGGGTCGCACGCGCGCCGTGCAGGCCGTAGACATACTTGTCGCCCTTCAGGCCGATGTCGTCACCGAACCACTTCGCCTGCTCATGCGCGTCCGTGTGGCAACCGACGTTCGTCAGGAGTGCCGTGTAGTAGACGACCGAGCGGACGTTCTCGTCCAAGCCCATCCGCTCGGCGAGCCGGACCGCGATCAGGCACTGGCGCACCACGTGCTCCATCGGCTGACCGAACCCCAGGTCGATGCCCAATGACAGTGCTGCGATGAGCTCGGCCAAACCAACAGACTCAAAGCCCGGCCGGCCCGTCATGGCGCCATCGAGACTACGACTGTCGTCGACAAAGGGCTCTGACAACTAGTCAGCCGGCGTTGAGAGCGGCCTCCCCGATGGCCGCCAGCATGCTCTGAAAGTCTGTCCTCAGCTTCCGGTCGATCACGGGACCGGTCAGTCGACCCATCGGGCCACCCATGGGCACATACCGGTAGTCGAAGGTGATCGCGGTTCCGTCACCGTCGCGCTCGAGGGTGAGCCTGGACTCAGCCTGCTTGAACGGCACGAGAGCGGATGGCTCATTCTTGGTGGCGAGCGTGCGGCCCTCCTCCCAGGCGGTGACCGTTTCGCACAATGCGCCGACCGGCTTCAGGTCCACCTGGGCGGCGGGCACCCACGCCGTGCATCTGGCCTCCGATGGGTCGGGAGGCCTTGAGGCCGGCCCAATGGACCGCCAGGTTCGGGAAATCGGCGAACACGGCCCAGACAAGAAGCACAGGACGCGCCCACTTGTCGTCGCACGGTGAGGTGGCGTTCGACCATGACGATCCCTCCCGGGACGCAAAATATTGTCTGACCGCGACGGCGGCAACGGGGCGTGACGCCGGTCGCTCCGACGCGGGCGATTCTATTTCCCCAGCTACGTACGGGTACGAAGTTCCCGATGGCAACAGCGCGATTCGACCCTGATCTCCAGAGCGCGACCGACGCACGCGCCGAGCGCTGCGATCCATCGTTGCCGCGTCGCGGCATGGTTGCCGCGTCGCGGCATGGTTGCCGCGTCCATCCGGCGCCCGTGTGCCGCCAGACGGCGGGGTAGTCGTCGTAGGCGGACTGCGTCGGCATGTCGTAGGTAGCCTGCAGCGGTGACCGGTTCGGCGTTCGAGTGGATCTGTGAAATCGAGCCGCCGACGAGGCCGGACATGATGCACGTCCGTCATCAGATCGGGGTGCTGAGCAAGGTGGCCTCGGCCTACCTGATCCCCGACAACCACGTCGGGCGAGCGACGGTCTCGAGCATTGCCGTCGCCCACGAGGTCGATCGCATGGGTGGGCGCTCGATCGCCTGCCTGAACGCACGGGATCGCAACGCCCTGGGATTCCGACGCGATCTTCTGACCGGCGCCGCCTACGGCGTCGACGAGTTCCTATTCGTCTACGGCGACGCTCCTGCCTCGGGGGAGCGGACCGGCCAGCTGACGGTTCGCTCGATGATCGAGCACCTGCGTCGGTTCAGCGAGGAGCACCAGGGCCACGCTGGCGGGTTCCGCGCCGGGGTCACTACCCGGCTCCACCCCCTTCCGTCCTGGAAGCGAGCGGCGGACTTCCTCTTCGTCCAGGTGTCCTTCGATCTCGAGCGGTTGCTCGCCTGGCGCGACAGCGTGGAGTTCGACGGCAACGTCTACGCGGGCGTGATGGTCCTCCCCAGCGCCTCGATGGCCCGCAAGCTCGTGGGCGACATTCCCGAGATCAGTGTGCCTGAGTCATGGATCGACGCCATTGAACACGACCGGACCGCCGGCGTTCGTCTCGCGTGCGAGCTGGCCCAGCGCATCGCCGAGAGCGGCGCCTTCGACGGCGTCCACCTCGTCCCAGGGGTCCGGTACCGCGAGACGGCCGCGCGTTTGGAGAAGTAGCGGACCTCCGGAGACTGCTGGTCGCCGCGCCGCACTCGATCAGGTTTCGGCGGACTGGTTAAGGGGTTTCAGTCGGGGAAGGCGATGTGCACGTCACGCGGCGAGGGGGAGCCTTCGCCCGTCTCGACGAGGGACTTCAGGCTCATCAGGTAGGTCGCCCACTTGGTGCTGCAGTGGTGCATGAACTCCACTGGCTCCCTCCAGCCCTGGTGCTTGAAGAGCACAATCGTGTGCTCACCGTCCTGGCGGAGCTGCCAGTCGACTGTCGTGCCGACCCACTCCTCGGGGCCGTCAACTACCTCCCACGCCACCCGTTCCGACGGCTGCTGGTTGATCACCTTCATGTCGAAACCGCCCGGCGGGAACCGGAACTCGAGGACCCCGCCGACCTCGGCGCTGCCTTTCGTGTCGTTGGTCCACCAGCCGGCGAGGCCCTCCACGGTCGTGAGCGCCTCGTACACCTTCTGTGGCGAGGCGGTCCGGACCCCGACCCTGTGCAGTATGTCCACCATTGCTCTTCTCCTTGTCTTCTGGTTGTTGTCGAAATGGGGCCGCGAGGACGACGAAGCTCTCCCGGCGGACGCGCTCAGCCGTTCTGGCTGCGCTCGATCGCCTCGGCGATGTGCTTGATCCGCTGCAGTCGGGCATCCCAGGCCGCACCGACCGACGCCAGCTGCGCCGCCGCCCGGGCCAGCTGAACGTCGTCGACCCGGTACCGCTTCTCCCGGCCAGTTGGAGTTCCTCGAACAAGGGCGGCCCGCTCCAGGACACCCAGGTGCTTGGCCACGCCCTGCCGAGTCACCGGCAGCTGCTCGCTCAGCTTCGTCGCCGTGCCGTCGCCGACGGCGAGGAGCAGTTCGAGGATCCGACGCCGCGTCGGGTCCCCGATCGCCGACCAGAGGTCATCGTCGACCGTGTCGCCCGCGGCTGCGCTCACGATTGCGGGTCCAACCCGGCGAGGTATTCGACCAGCCGCGGAAGGTAGAAACTCCAGCCCGAGACGTGCTCCTGGTACTGCTCCTCCAGCAACGCGACGTCCCAGCCCATCTCACGGAACCCGCTCTCGGTCATCTTCAGGAGCGTTCCGCCCCGCGACGGCGTGAGCTCGAAGGTGACGAGCAACGAGTTCCCCTCCGCGGCCGGCTCGCCCTTGGGATGGGTCCAGCGAAAAGAGAACCGGCGCGGCGGATGGACGTCGATGACGGTGAATGACGCAGCGGCTCCACCGGCGTCGCGATCGCCGAAGACGATCTCACCCATCGAACCGGGTACCGGCTCGTAGTGTGCCTCGTCGGGCCACCACTTCTGGACGTGAGCCGGGCTGCTCACCACCTCGAACACGACCTTCGGGGACGCCTCGACGAAAATCTCCCGCTCGATGGTTCCGAACTCCACGACAACCCCCTGCAACCGTTGGTTGCGTATTAAGGTAACAGGCGTATCATCGATGCGCAACCGTCGGTTGCGATTTCTTTCAGGACGCTCGGGGCCGGGAGCGGGTGAGTAGCGAACAACACCGGCGAAGGAGAAGCGAAATGGGAAAGCTCGTGGTTAGTGAGAACGTGTCGCTCGACGGAGTCGTCCAGGACCCGACTGGTGAAGAAGGGTTCTCGCGCGGCGGCTGGTTCGGCCAGATCTCGGACAAAGACCGCGAAGAGTGGGGCAGGGTCGAGCTCGGCGAGGCGCTGGGCGCCGAGGCCCTGTTGTTGGGTCGGCGTAGCTACGAGTTCTTTGCCGCAAGGTGGCCATCCCGGGGTGGCGACTGGGCGGACAGATTGAACAGCATGCCCAAGTACGTCGTGTCCTCGACGCTCGTAAACTCCCCCTGGAACAACTCGACGGTCCTCGAGGGCGACGTGATGAAGGAGGTCTCGCAGCTCAAACAGGAGCTGAAAGGTGAGGTCGTCGTTTACGCCAGCCGTCAGCTCGTGCGCACGCTGATGGAGCACGACCTGGTCGACGAGCTGCGGCTGATGGTCTACCCGGTCGTACTCGGCACCGGTGAGCGGCTCTTCGGCGAGCTCAGCGAGAAGAGGTCCATGCGTCTCGTCCACACCCGGACTGTCGGTCAAGGCCTTGTCTACCTCAGCTACCAGGCCGCCCGAGAGGCCTAACGACGGACCTGCCGTGTCGACTATCGCCGAGCAACAAGCCGACGGGCGTGACAGATCAGGCGATGTAGCACGGCACGGCGGGCGTGTACCGAGCGGCACCATGGTTCAAGCAGTCCGTTACATGTATCGACCCCGATGACGTGAACGGCCTGCGTGAACCCTCCAGCCTGATCCGTGGCTGACGCGCTCCGGGAAACGGTCCGGCCACGAATTCGCTAGACGTTCGTGGCGCTCTCCGCGGCACGTTTCAGGGCGGCAAGCGTCGCCCGCACGCCCTCCTCCATGTCCGCCGGCCGGTCTTTCACCCCGGTCGTGACCCGTGTGACTAGCCGGGAGCCGAAGCCGAGCGGTTTGGTCAGCTCGAACGACTTGGTCACCTGCACGCCCTCGGCGACCGGCTCGAAGCGGTAGCGCCAGACCGTTTCTGGCTTGGCCGCCTTGCCCACCGCGAATGCGAACGCCTTCCCCGGCCGCGACTCGATGACCTCACAGGTCGTCGACCACCGCGTCCGGCCCTTGCGGTTGTGGCCCTTGAACCGGGCGCCGACCGCAGGGCCGGTGGCCCCGTCGATCCACTCCGCCCGCTCGGTCTCCGGACTCCATTCGCCCATCCGCGTCACATCGGTGACCATCGACCACACCCGTCCGGCATCGGCCCGAATCACTACGCTGACCTGTCTCGTGACGTTGCCCATCGCTGTCCTTTCAGTCATCGAGAAGACCCTTTTCGAGGGTCACCTGTGCCTGCGCCACCCACCAGTTCAGGTCGGCTCGCTCGCGGACCCGCACGGCCGGGTCGGAATGCCCGGTCGCGTCCAGCGCCTTGTTCCAGCCCAGGTCGACCAGCCCGGACCCGGCGGGCGATACGCAGGTCGTCGTAGAGGGTCACCCGCACCAGGGGATGAGTGAACGCGTAGGCGACCACGCTCGCGTCCCGCACGAGGTGCCGAGCGCCCATTCGGTACGCCGCCACGCGCGCTCGCGATCGCGGGCGGTGCTGCCCGCACAACGCGGCCAGGCGCGACGTCAGCGGCAGAGATAGCTGACGGTTCGGATGCGACGTTGGGTGAGGTTGGCGACTTGGTTCGCCGCCATCTCGGAGAAGCCGGCGCCCAAGAAAACTCCGAAGCTGACCGGGGGCGGCCCGTGCTCCGCGATGCGTGCCGAGATCTGCTGGAACCAGGCCAGGCTTTCCTCGGTCGAGTCCGCTTCGTCCAATAGCTCGAAGCCCGCGGCCGCCAGTAGTTCGCGCATCTCGCTGGGCGTCGCCAGATGGCTCATCGACGGATCGCGAGCCCACGGAACCGGGAACAGCACGTCGCCTCCTTCGCCTTGGAGAACGTCATAGGTGGCGAACACTCCGCCCGCCTTCAGCACTCGGCGAGCCTCTCGGTACACGGCTGGCTTGTCAGCGATGTTCATCACGGCGTGGATCGTCATGGCGGCATCAAAGCTGTCGTCGTCGAATGGCAACGCGCAGGCGTCGCCGACTCTGAACGTCGTTCGATCGTCGAGTCCTGTCCAGCGGGACAGCTCGCCAGCGGCCGCGCAGAACGAAGGCGTCAAGTCGATGCCGGTCACCGAGCAGCCATGTACCTCGGCCAGCGTCCTCGCCGCACCACCGAGACCGCTTCCGATGTCGAGAACGGACGTCTCCGCATCGACGCCCATTGCATCGGCCAGCGCCAGCGTTGCCGACCGTCCCCGGATGTGAAACTCATCCACCGGCGCCAGATCGGCGGTTGAAACCCGCTCGGGAACGATGCCGACCGCGCGCAACGAGGCCGCGATGGCATCGACGAGCGACTCAGACTCCGAGTAGTGCTTCTCGATCCCTGTGCTCATGACGTACCTCCCTGGCTTCTCCAGCATGATCGTCCGACCCGGCGACGACAACGGCCTGGTACACGCAGAAGTCGTTGGCCGTCCGACCACGTAGGAAGAATTTCTTGAAGTAGCGCCTCGGCCGTCAGGTCGTTTCTGTCAGCTCGCTTCGAAATGGGCTTGCCCGACTTCGTGTGACCGTGAATGCGTTCGCTAATGTCATCCCGAGCAACTCCACCGATGAGTCTACAAAGCCTCTAACGTCCGAGCGGTATGGCCTACGAGGAAATTGACGGCGTCCCCATCTGGTACGAGGAGCACGGCGACCCGGCGGGACCACCGTTGGTTGCCCTGCACGGCGGCATCCTCACCTTCCACCGCACCTTCAACGACGTCCTTCCCTGGCTCGCACAGGGTCGCCGGGTCATCGGCGTCGAGCTCCAAGGCCACGGCCACACGCCCGACACCGGCCGCGCCATGTCAATCGAGCGGTTCGCCGATGATGTCGCCGAGCTGATCGATCGGACCGCGGGCGGCGGACCTGTCGACGTGTGGGGCTACAGCCTTGGAGCCCTCACCGCCACCAGCCTCGCCCTCCGCCACCCAGCCAAGATCAACCGCCTCGTGCTCGCCGCCTCGAACATCCGCGCCGACGGCTACCACCCCCAGATCACGGCCCCCGAACACGATGACCCACGCCTGCCGAACGAGGAGGAGTTCAGCACCTGGAAGGCGGACTACGAGGCGGTAGCGCCGAATCCGGCGGACCTCTTCCCGTTGCTCGAGCGCCTGCAGCCCGTCGTCCACGACATGGCCGGCTGGGCCGCCGACGAGATCCGCTCGATCAGCGCTCCCACCTTCCTCGTTATCGGCGACCGCGACTTCGTCCGCCTCGACCACGCTGCCGAGATGCTCGACCTCTTTCCCAACTGCAGGCTCGCCGTTCTACCCGCCACCCGCCACACCGAGGTGATGCAGCGCACCGACGAGCTCGGGGCACTCCTCAGCCCGTTCCTTTCATAGATGTAGTCGTCGAACGATGAGACCGAGCGCGCGCAATCAGCGGTGGTCGAGTTCGTCGATGCGTCTACCAGTCTTGGGCGGCGAGTAGCAGCGCGGCGAGCGGCTCGAGCGCGGCCATGAGCTCGTCGAGCTCGCCCGGCTCGAGGTTTTGGTACGGCTTCGCTGCGAGGTCGTCGGTGAGCGCCTCGACCCGCTGTCTGACAGCGCGACCCTGTTCGCTGAGCCAACCGTCATCGCCGATCAGGCCGCGATCGCGCAATCCGTCGAGTACGCCGGCGAGCTGCTCGGCCGGGAGGTGGTGGATGCGTCCGAACTTCTCCGCGGGCATGCCCATGTCCAGGGCCAACAGAACGTGGGCCTCGAGGCGGCCGACACCTTCAATCATCAGGGCTGCGATGTGTCCGTCGCCACGATGCTCGCGCAGCAAGGAAGCGGCATGAAAGAGGCGGGCCACCACTTCATCGGGGATCGGGATCGCGCGCAGCGCGGCGTACATCGGCCGGCCCTCGAACGGCGCGCTGGTCGCGGCCTTCGTCAGCAGTTCAGCGGCGCGGGCGAAGCCGGGAGAGGCGACGTGATCGCCGAGGATCCGCCGCAACGCCTTCACGCAGCCTGCCTGGCGAGCGGCGATCGCCGCTTCTGGTGTGGTGGTGCGCCACACGTTTGGAATGTGTCGGGCCACCTCACCGGGAGCGAAGCTGTAAAAGAGCGCGTCCACCACCTCCGCTGTGGCGAGGCCCAGTGGCGCTGCCCTTCCAGCGAAGTAGGTGTCCCAGTAGTTGGTGAACCCGAGGGCGAACATCGCTTCGTTGGGTTCGTCGGCTGAGTAGGGGATGGCACCGATCGGCTCGACTAGCTCGAACATCCGGCGTGCCATCGAGTTCATGGTGCACTCCTCCTGGCTGGGGTTCCGGCGCCCCCACCTGCAGCGTTCGGAAGCGTGACACAAGAGGCGCGCGCTTCGGCGTTGGTAGCACCCCACCGGGCGGACACCCGGGTTCGCCCCAACACCACTACGTGAAGAGCGTGCCGTCCTGACAGAAACAAAGGTCGTTTCCCCACGGGTCGACGACGTAGAAAGACCGCTCACCCCACGGTCGCTCGATCAGGTCACCAGCGGGTTCGCCGTGAACCTGGTATGGCGCGAGGACGCCGCGCCGGCTCGCCCGCTCATGGACGGCCTCGATGTCCTCGACGGCGAAGTACAGCGACTTGGGCCCCGGGGTCGGCGATAGTCCGCCGTGGGAGACGTCGATCAGAGCCACGATCGCGCCGTCGCAATTGAAGTAGTGCCGGGCGCCCGGGCGACGCTCGCCGTCATCGTCAAACAGATCGCGATAGAGCTCGGTCGCGCGGTCCAAATCGCCGACCTCAAGGGTGACGCGGAACAGCTTGGCGACACTCATGAAGCGGATACCTTCGTGACGGAATTTTGGCCCTCTCTGCTGACGTTGCCCACCACTCTCCTCCCGTTCATCGGTTATCAACACGATGCCTCGAGCAAGTTGGCAGCGCGGTCGATCTGGCTTCTCGTATCACACGCGATGACCGCGGACGTCGTCGTGGACTACACAAAGGGGCTGCTGAGCCGCGGCCACGAGCACGGAGGAAACGACATGTCACACGTACGCCGATTCGACCACGTCGGCATCACTGTCACCGACCTTGATGTCGCGACGCAGTTCTTTGTCTCGTTCGGGCTGAAGATCGAGGGGAGGACGTTCGTGGAGGGCGAGTTCATCGACACCGTCACCGGCATCCCCGGATCAAGAACTGAGATCGTGATGCTTCGGCCTCCGGACAACGGGACACGCGTCGAGCTCTCTAGCTTCGTCCGGCCTGACTGCGTGCCGGGATCGCCGACCGCTATGGCCAACGAGGTCGGCTTGCGAAGCCTCGGTTTCGAGGTCGATGACCTGGACGCCGCCGTCGACCAGGTGACGTCCGCCGGGTACGGGTTGGTGGGCGGAATCGGCGAGTACGAGGGCTCGTGGCGGATGGCCTACGTCCGCGGCCCCGAGGGGATCATCGTTGCGCTTGCCCAGCCCATCGGCTGATGGATCGGCGCCGCTCGAGATGTCGACCGCGTTGGGCCATAGCATTCAGGGATGTCGCGAACGGACGCCGCATCTCGGGTGATCGCCGCCCCTCCCGCACAGGTCTACGCCGCCCTCGTAGACCGTGATGCACTGCTGGCCTGGCTCCCGCCCAGAGGGATGACCGGCAAGTTCGAGCGGTTCGATGCGAGACCCGAAGGCTCGTACCGCCTGGTCCTGACCATTACCGGCGATTCAGGCGCGTTGGGGAAGGCCACGCTCAACTCCGACATCGTCGAGGCTCGGTACATCGACATTGTGCCTGGCGTCCGGGTCGTTCAGGCCGTCGAGTTCGTTTCCGACGATCCTGCTTTCGCCGGCACGATGACGATGACCTGGGAGGTCGCTGCCGTCGGTGCAGGGACTCGTGTCGACATCATCGCCAAGGACGTCCCCGACGGCATCTCCGCCGAGGATCACGCGACGGGGCTGGCCTCCTCACTCGCAAATCTTGCTGAATACGTCGAGCCGGGCGGCGCATAGTCTTCGTTCCCGTCAGGGACCAACCGCCGGCGTAACGGGGAGCGCGTCATGAGCTACGCAGTGGACTTCGTCAACGTCTCCACCATCGGCCTCGAGTCGTCGCCGGTGGCGGCCTCACTCGCTGGGCTGCGGGCGAACGAGGCTCGCTACTTCAAGAACAAGTACGACCACGTCTTCACTGTCGAACCGGCCGCCAAGGCCAAAACGGCCATCGACTGGGTGCACCGCATCCTCAAGGAGGAACGCGACATCACCATCGCTTCGCCCCCGCTCGAGGCAACGGCCCTCGAGGTCGAGGACATTCGCTGGACCTACGTTTTCTACGAGAGCGGGCTCTCGATCAACGTCCTGTACCCGCTCGACAATCCAAGAAGGCGAGCGGTCGGGTTCAAACTCTCCGAAGGAATGGAAGTGCCCGCCGAGCTCAGCTCATTCAAGTTCGCGCGACAGAAGTCGAAGCTCGCCGGGACGATTCGCGGCTCGTACTTCGTGATCAAGGGCGATTACTGAACTATTGAGCGCCGCTCGCGTCCTGTTTGGTTCCCACGATGCACCGAGCCACGCCCGGAACCCGGACCTTGCCGTCCTTCTCGAACGCGTCCGCCTTCGCAATAGCGCTTGCCCGAATCCGCTCCCGCGCCGGATCGTCGACCCCCTGAAGCGCGGCAGCCGCGAGCGAAACGTGCTCGCTGATCATCTCCCAGTACTGCTCGGGCGATTCCGTCACGAGTTCGATGTCCACGTCCCACTCGACAACGTCGCTCAACCCCGCGCCCTCGTACAGGGCACTGACATATCCCGGGGCAGCGCACCGGAACATATTCGGCCCGTCCGGATCGGGTGCGGCCACCTCCGTTTCCGTCGCGATTGCCTGCATGGCGATCGCCGTCCAGGGGTTCTCCTCGGGCCTGACCCATACCGACGAGCAGAGACGTCCGCCCGGCTTGAGCACGCGCGCGAACTCGGCCGTCGCCTTGGCCATGTCGGGGAAGAACATGTACCCAAACCGCACGGAGACGCTGTCGAATGTGGCGTCGTTGAAGGGCAGATCATCGGCGCTGCACACCTTCGTCTCGATGTTGGCGATCCCTTGCGCCCTGGCGCGTCGCGCTGCTACGTCCAGCATCTCCGGCGCGAGGTCGGTCAGCACGACGTGTCCCTTCGGCAACAGTTTCGCGATGCTCAAACCCGGCTCACCCGTGCCGGCGGCAATGTCAAGATGCTGATGATCCTCAGCGATGTCGAGACGCGCGCTCATCGCTGCGCCGACCGGACCCAGCTGGTCCATGATGATCGAGTCCCACTTCTCCCAGCTCGCAGAGAGCTCGGCCCACTTCGCTCGCTGAACGTCTCGGATCTCATCGGCGCGCGTCATCGGCTCTCCCGCTATCTGCCGGTGCGCTCGCGGTGAGTGCACCCCGGCCAGCAGCAAGGCCGGCGCTGACCTTCCTCCAGCTCCTCCTGAGTCCGTCGAATGCGCCGCTCCCGGGTAATTTCTTGCTTGGCACTCTCGACCCAGCAAATGAACTCGTTGCGGGCCAGAGGCGTGATGTCCTTCCAGGCACCAAATGCGGTGGGGTTGGCGCTCAGCGCCTTGCGCAAGTCTCCTGGAAGCTTGTGCACCACCCCACCGGGCACTCGCGCGCTGCTCACCGGGCCACGGTAGCGGGCCTGCGCCAGCGTCGCGGGCCCGCTGGCGGACCATAGAGTGTCGTCGTGGCCGCCTCAGGTACCGAGCGCTTCGATCTTCGCCGGCTGCTCGCCGCCGCCGACGCCGCGCCTCCTATCGATGTGGTGAATGTGCTCGCCGCCGAACTCGCCGAGATCGTTGGCGCGACTCATGTCAGTCTTCTGATCTCGAACTTCAGCGGTTCCGCCGTCAACCGGTTGTCGCACGTTACGGATCCCGACGCGCTCCGCAACGGTCACAACGAACGGGTGGAAGCCCTCTCCCTTGATGATTCCGCCTACCAGCGCGTCCTGTTCACCCAGACGCTCGACGTCGCTCGCGACGGCGACGACTGGCTCGTGCTGGTGCCCGTCACGGAGCGGGGCGATGCGATCGGCATCCTCGAGCTGTCCTTGCCGCGCCATCCAGACGCCGAAACCCTCGATTATCTCGTCGCCGCAGCTCATGCCCTTGCGTATGTGCTGATCGCCTCCCGTCGGTACACCGACTTGTTCGAGTGGGCGCAACGAGACACGGCCTTCTCCGTCGCCGCCGAAATCCAGCGACGGTTGCTGCCGTCCTCCTACACCGCCGAAGCCGGACCGTTCACCCTGGCCGGATGGCTCGAGCCCGCGCAC
>DATLCL010000240.1:0-20910 GCA_035526415.1 Aeromicrobium sp. | reverse complement strand
TAGGGCCCAGAGCACCAGTGACCAGATTCGCCGATTTGGTGCGCACGTTCACAAACTCCTAAACTGGCAGGCGCGCTGCGCGGTAGCCCCGATGTGATTGCAGAGGGGTAATCCCACACCGTGTGCGCGGGAGACCAGTGACTGTTCTGAATACGCCAGCCATCCGGAACATCCCGGAGGCGACCGTTGCACGGCTGCCCGTCTACCTGCGGGCGCTGGCTGCGTTGGCCGATCAGGGCCTCAGCATCTGCTCGTCCAATGACTTGGCGGGCGCGGCTGGCGTCAATCCGGCCAAGCTGCGGAAGGACCTGTCCTACCTCGGCTCGTACGGCACGCGCGGAGTCGGGTACGACATCGAGTACCTGCGCTACCACGTGGCCCGGGCTCTGGGTCAGACGCAGGACTGGGACGTCGTCATCGTCGGCGTTGGCCGGCTCGGCTCGGCCTTGTGTGCCTACAACGGCTTCAGCTCCCGCGGGATCCGTATCGCGGCGCTCGTCGACAGCGATCCGGCCAAGGTCGGGACCAAGGTCGGCGGGCTCACCGTTGCGCCGATGTCCAAGCTCGCCTCGCTGGTGCGCCAGCACGGCGTTGCCATCGCTGTGATCGCCACCCCCGGTGAGGCCGCGCAAGAGGTGGCCGACGCTCTCGTCGCTGCCGGCATCACCAGCATCCTGAACTTCGCGCCGGCCGTGGTGTCGGTGCCGGACGATGTCGCGGTCCGCAAAGTCGACCTGTCGATCGAACTGCAGATCCTCGCGTACCACGAGCAGCGCGTGCGGGGGGTGGCCGGATGAGCGTCCTCGTTGTGGGCATGTCTCACCGCTCCGCGCCGATCGAACTGCTCGAACGGGTCTCGCTCGACCCGTCGGCGGCCGTCAAACTGTCGCACCTGGCGCTCGAGGCGCCGTCGGTGACCGAATCGGCGGTCATTTCGACCTGCAACCGGGTCGAGATCTACGTCGAGACTGACCGGTTCCATGGTGCGGTCGAGGAGGTCTCCCGCCTGCTCGCCGAGCACGCCCATCTCGACCGCGATCAGCTGGTCTCCAACGTCTACGTTCACTACGACGACTCGGCGGTCGCGCACCTCTTCGCCGTTGCATCCGGCCTCGACTCGATGATCATCGGCGAGAGCCAGATCCTCGGGCAGGTCCGCGACACCCTGCTGACCGGGCAGGCCGAGTCGACGGTCGGCTCGGCGCTCAACGCACTGTTCCAGCAGGCGCTGCGCATCGGCAAGCGCGGCCACGCCGAAACCGGCATCGACCATCTGGCGCCGTCCATTGCCACTGCCGCCCTCGACGCAGCCGGCGAGATCGCGACATTGCCGACGACGCGGTTCGTCGTCGTGGGCGCCGGAGCCATGGCCGGCTTGGCCGTCCGCTCGCTGATCGACCGGGGCGTCGACCCCCTGCGCGTCACGGTGGTCAATCGCACGACAGAACGCGGCGAGGACCTTGCAGCATCGGTCGGCGCGAACGCGGCCGATTGGGGCGACCTCGACGCGGTCCTGGTCGACGCAGACGTCGTCATCAGCTGTGTCGGCGCAGCCGGCATCGTGCTCGACGGCAATCGGCTTTCCGCCGCATCGGCGAACGGTCCCGTCACCGTGCTCGACCTCGCCCTGCCGCGGGACGTCGCTCGCGACGCGGCCGGGCTTCCGGACGTGACTGTCATCGACCTCGCCGTGCTCGCCGAACGCGGTGTCGAGGAAGCGGCCGACGACGACGTCTCGGCAGTCCGCGCGATCGTCGAGGATGAAGTGCGGACGTTCCTGGCCGCGAAGGCTTCGTCCCGCGTCACCCCGACGGTCGTGGCCCTGCGATCGATGGCGACCGAGGTCGTCGATGCCGAGGCCGACCGGCTCGCCGCCAGGATGCCCGACCTGCGAGCCGACGAGCTTGCCGAGGTTCGCCGCTCGTTGCAGCGCATCGCCGACAAGCTGATCCACGCGCCGACGGTGCGCGTTCAGGAGCTCATTGACGGGCCGGCCGGCCTTACCTACGCCGAGGCGCTCACCGACCTCTTCGCGCTCGACCCGGCGGCCGTCGAGGCTGTCACCCGGGTGGGGGGTGAGGTCGAATGACACTTCGCTTGGGCACCCGCGCCAGCGCCTTGGCCACCGTGCAGTCTCAGCACATCGCGGATCGGCTGAAGGCCGAGGCCGGCGTGGACGTCGAACTGGTCACCATCTCCACCGAAGGCGACCGCGACCAGTCGACGCCGCTGTCGGCACTCGGGGGACAGGGCGTCTTCGTGACCGCCCTGCGCGAAGCCGTCGCCTCCGGCGAGGTCGACTTCGCCGTGCACTCCCTGAAGGACCTCCCAACGACGCCAGATCCGAGGCTCACGCTGGCCGCGGTCCCGTCCCGCGAGGACCCGCGCGACGCCATCGTCGCCCGCGACAACCTGACCTTGGGCGAACTGCCGACCGGATCGACCGTCGGAACCGGTTCGCCCCGCCGCACCGCCCAGATCAACGCACTGGGCCTGGGCCTCACGATCGTCCCGATTCGTGGCAACGTCGACACCCGCATCGCCAAGGTGCGCAACGGCGACCTCGACGCCGTGGTCCTCGCCCTGGCCGGCCTCAAGCGTCTCGGCCGCGCCGACGAGGCCACCGAGCTCCTCGATCCCCTCCAGATTCTCCCCGCTCCCGGCCAAGGCGCCTTGGCCTGCGAGTGTCGCGCCGACGACGGTGCGACCACCAAAGTCCTCGCCGTGCTCGACGACGCCGAAACCCGGTCCGCCGTCACGGCCGAGCGCAGCCTCCTCGCCACCCTCGAGGCCGGCTGTTCTGCACCCGTCGGAGCGCTCGCCGACGTCGCCATGGGCGACGACGGCGACGAACTGTGGCTACGCGCCGTCGTGGCCGACGTCTCCGGCACTCCATCCATCCGCCTGTCCGCTACGGGATCGCCCGACGATGCCGCCGCTGTCGGCGAACAACTCGCTGCCGAGCTGCTCGCCGAAGGTGCCTCCGCCCTCACCAAAGCCGTAACGAGTGCAGGTACCGCTCCATGACCGAACGGCAGACCAGAAAGAAGACCATGACTACTGACCTCATCGGCACGACCTCAGCGACGGCTCACCGCGACACCCGCGGCGCGCGCAGCAGCCGCAAGTCTGCGATGAAGGGCCACGTCAGTTTCGTAGGGACAGGGCCCGGCGACGCCAGCCTTCTCACCGTGCGCGCCGCTGACCTGCTGCGTCAGGCTGACGTTGTCGTCACCGAACTCCCCGAGCAGGCCGGCCTAGTCGATCACGATGTCGAGATCGTCGACGGCAGCGTTGGCGAGGACGGCGAACAGCTCACCCACGTCGCACGCGCCCGGCTCGTCACCAAGCTCGCCAAGTCCGGCGCCCATGTGGTTCGCCTCATCACCGGTGACCCGTTCACGTACTCGACCTGCCCGGAGGAGGCGGCGGCGTGCGCCAAGGCCGGCATCGGGTTCGAGATCGTGCCCGGCGTCTCGTCGGTCTCGGCCGTCCCGGCCTATGCCGGCGTCCCGCTGACCAACCGCTCGAACCGCAGCTACGAGGTGGTGAGCGTGGGCGACGCCACCATCGACTGGTCCAAACACTCCGCGGTCGACACGCTGGTTCTGCTGTCGGCGGTCGGCCGGATCGCCGAGGTCGCCGAGGGACTCGTCGAGGCCGGTTGGTCCGCTGACACACCGGTCGCCATGACCCGTGTTGGCACCACGACCGATCAGGCCACCGTCGTGTCCACCCTGTCCGGCGTCGCCAAGGATGCGGCCGCGGCCGGCATGGCCGCGCCCGCGATCACCGTCGTCGGCCAGGTCGTCACGATGCGCGAGACGCTGTCGTGGTTCGAGACCAAGCCGCTCTACGGCTGGCGGGTGCTCGTGCCCCGCACCAAGGAACAGGCGGCCGGGCTCGCCGCCCGTCTGCGCTCCTTTGGCGCCGTCGGTGAGGAGGTCCCGACGATCTCGGTCGAGCCGCCGCGCAACCCGCAGCAGATCGACAAGGCCGTCCGCGGCCTCGTCGAGGGACGCTATGAGTGGATCGCGTTCACCAGCGTCAACGCAGTCAAGGCCGTGCGCGAGAAATTCGAAGAGTATGGACTCGATGCCCGTGCATTCTCCGGCCTGAAGATCGCTGCGGTCGGCGACAAGACGGCCGAGGCCATCTCGCGATGGGGCATCAAACCCGATTTGGTTCCCTCGGGCGAGCAGTCCGCTCGAGGCCTTCTCGAGGATTGGCCTCCGTACGACGAGCTGCTCGACCCGATCAACCGGGTGTTCCTGCCGCGCGCCGACATCGCCACCGAGACCCTGGTCGCCGGCCTGATCGAACTGGGCTGGGAGGTCGACGATGTCACGGCGTACCGCACGGTTCGTGCGGCCCCGCCGCCGGCGCCGACCCGCGAGGCGATCAAGGGCGGCAAGTTCGACGCCGTCCTGTTCACCTCCAGCTCGACCGTTCGCAACCTGGTCGGCATCGCCGGCAAGCCGCACCCGTCGACGATCATCGCGTGCATCGGCCCTGCCACGGCCAAGACGGCCGAGGAGCACGGACTGCGGGTCGATGTCCTCGCCGAGAAGCCAGCCGTCGATGTCCTGATCGACGCGCTCGCCGAGTTCGGCGCAGCCCGCCGGCTGTCCTTCCTGGAGGCGGGGGAGCCGGTGCTGCGCCCGTCGCAGCGTCGTCCCACCGCGCGTCGGAAGGCCTGAGGTGGAAGACCAGCCGGTGATTCGGCCACGGCGACTGCGGTCGTCCGCGGCCGTGCGCCGGCTGGTCCGCGAAAGCGAGGTCTCTGCGCGGCAGCTGGTCCTGCCGCTGTTCGTCGCCGAGGCCTTGACCGAGCCGCAGCCGATCCCGAGCATGCCCGGCGTCGTCCAGCACTCCCGTGAGTCTCTCCGCAAGGCAGTGGCCGAAGCCGCGACCCTCGGTCTCGGGGGAGTCATGCTGTTCGGCATTCCGAAGGAGAAGGACGCCGTCGGATCGCAGGCACTGCGGCCGGACGGCATCCTCAACGCGGCGATCGCCGACGCCCGCGCCGAAGTCGGCGACGACCTCGTCGTCATGTCCGACCTGTGCCTCGACGAGTTCACCGACCACGGGCATTGCGGCTTGATCGACTCTGACGGAAATGTCCTGAATGACGAGACCCTCGACGTTTACGCCCAGATGGCACAGGTCCAGGCTGCGGCCGGGGCGCACTTCGTCGGCCCCAGCGGCATGATGGACGGTCAAGTCAGGGCGGTCCGCGCTGCGCTTGATGACGTGAGCCGGACGGACGTCGGCATCCTGGCGTATGCCGCGAAGTACGCCTCCGCGTTCTATGGCCCGTTCCGCGATGCCGTGAACAGCTCGCTGGAGGGCGATCGCCGGACGTACCAGCAGGATCCGGCGAACCGGCGCGAGGCGATGCGTGAGGCCCTTCTGGACGTCGCCGAGGGCGCGGACATCGTCATGGTCAAGCCGGCGCTGGGTTATCTCGACGTCCTCGCGGACATACGGTCTGCCGTGGACGTTCCTGTTGCCGCCTACAGCGTCTCCGGGGAGTACGCCATGGTTGAGGCCGCCGCCGCCCACGGCTGGATCGATCGCAGTCGGGCCATCAGCGAGACAGTGACGTCGATCCACCGGGCCGGTGCCGACATCGTGCTGACGTACTGGGCCGCCGAGCTGGCGCGCCACCTGCGGAGCTGAGCCAGCCGACGGTCAGTTGCCGGTCAGGTTATCGACCGTGTCCTTGACGTCTTCGACGGTGTCCTTGACGTCTTCGACGGTCTTTTCGACGGTGTCGTTGGTGTCCTCGACGACCTTCTGGACGGTGTCGCCCACCGGGTCGCTCGAACCGCCACCGCCGCTGCCACCGTCACCGCCGGACGACCCGCCACCGGTCGTTGAGCCGCCACCGGTCGTTGAGCCGCCACCAGTGGTTGAGCCACCGTTCTGCTGCTGCTGTTCCTCTTGGCGTTCGGCCTCTTCGTCGGCATCTTCCTGCTCGTCGCGGGCTTCGTCGCGCTCGTCCTCGGAGAGCGTCTGGTCGTAGGCCTGGCTGGTCAGGATGGCCGCCGTCGAGTAGCCGTCGGGCGTCTGCGAGTAGAGGCCGTTGGCGTACGACGCCGAGACCTTAAGCACCAGGTCGACGTATGAGGCGGTGCTGTTGTAGCGCTGTACGGCCGAACGCGCGCCGGTCGCCGTCGAGAGGTCGCCGGTGCCGGAGCACAGGAAGACGCCAGCCGTTGTGGCTGCGTCATCAATGTCTTGGGGGTCCTCTTTGCCGTCGCTGTCCGAGTCGATCGCCGTCCTCTTCCAGATGTCCGGAAGCATCTGGAACGGGCCAACCGGCCGGTCGAACTTGGTGTCCTCGTCCCACAGGCCCTTGTCGGTGTCGGCGACCTTCTTGCTGCCCTCGGTGCCATCGAGCGCGGCTCCGATGATGCCGGGGGTTGTGAGGCCCTCGGCGGTCAGGGAGTTGCCCTGGATGCGACCGTGGTTGGACTCGACGCGTCCGATGGCGGCGACGAGGTTCCACGGCAGATGGCACTGTGGGTCGGCGTCGGCCAGCAGCGTCTCGGCATGGTGGTACGCGTACAGGGCGGCTGACGGTATGCCGTTGGTCGAAAGCGTCGAAAGTGCGCCGGCGACGCCAGCCTGCGGGTTGAGGGCGCCGCTGTCGGTGCGCTGGACCGTCGCGGGCTGTTCGAGGGCCATTGCGGGAACTTCCGGGACCCCAGCCGACGACCCGTTGATCGCACTGGCGAGGCCGGCGTTACCTACAGCGACTGCCCATGCCCCGACGAGCACAGCCATCGACACCAAGGCGCCTGCCTTCTGCAGTCGCGTCAGTTTCCTAGTCATGAATCCTCGAGCTGCCGGGACAAGCCCCGATGCCGGGGACCGCCACTGATGTTACGTTCCAAGAAGTTTCCGGTAAAGAACTTGCATCATTTCTATGCACAACGCCCATGAGTTGGTCGAAGTTACGGCCCGCGTGCACAACTGCGGCGCAGTGGCTTGGACAATGGTCGGATGGTCGAGGAATCGCAGCGCTGGTTTGACCGAGCTGCACGGGTGTCGCCGGGAGGCGTGAATTCACCGGTCCGGGCGTTCCGGGCCGTAGGTGGGACACCGCGCTTCATCGTGCGTGCCGAGGGCCCGTGGTTGACCGACGCTGACGGGAACCAGCTCCTCGACTTCGTCGGCTCCTGGGGCCCGATGTTGCTCGGCCACGCGCACCCCGAGGTGGTCGCCGCCGTGACTGCTGCGGTGCAGCGGGGCACCTCCTACGGGACGCCGAGCACCCCGGAGGTCGAACTGGCTGAGGAGATCGTGGCTCGCACCCCGGTCGACCGGGTGCGGCTCGTGTCGTCCGGGACCGAGGCGACGATGTCGGCGGTGCGTTTGGCCCGCGGATTCACCGGCCGCGATCTCGTCGTGAAGTTCTCCGGCTGCTACCACGGACACGTCGATGCGCTGCTGGCCGAGGCCGGCTCGGGCCTGGTCACGTTGGGAATCCCCGGCACGCCGGGCGTTCCGGCGCACGTCACGGCCGACACGATTGTCGTGCCCTACAACGATCGCGAGGCCGTCGCGGCCGCATTCGCCACGTACGGCGACCGCGTCGCGGCACTGATCACCGAGGCCGCCCCCGGCAACATGGGTGTGGTTCCGCCGGGGCCCGGCTTCAACGCTTTCCTGGCCGAGACCTGTCGATCGCACGGCGCACTATTCATCAGTGACGAGGTGATGACCGGCTTTCGGGTCACGGCGTCGGGGCACTGGGGCCTCGACGGCGCGGTCGAAGGATGGCAGCCCGATCTGATGACGTTCGGCAAAGTCATGGGCGGCGGTTTCCCGGCCGCCGCGTTTGGGGGCCGGGCTGATGTCATGGAACTGCTTGCACCGAGTGGGCCGGTGTACCAGGCCGGGACGCTGTCGGGGAATCCTGTCGCCACGACGGCTGGCCTGGCAACCCTTCGCTGTGCGGACGCCGCGGCCTACGCGCGCATCGACGCAGCGTCGGAACAGGTTCAGTCCATGGTCGGTGAGGCGCTGAGCGCTGCGGGCGTCGCCCACGTCATCCAGAGCGCGGGCAACCTGTTCAGTGTCTTCTGGGGCGTCGACGAACCGGTTGTCGATTTCGCGTCGGCGCGGCGGCAAGAGGCGTGGCGGTTCAAGGCGTTCTTCCACGCGATGCTCGATGCCGGCGTCCACCTTCCGCCCAGCGCCTTCGAAGCCTGGTTCGTCTCGGCAGCCCATGACGAGGATGCACTCTCTAGGATGGGCGACGCCCTTTCGGGCGCGGCCCGGGCCGCCGCTGCGGCAAACGAAGGAAGCTGATGACTGAACGCACGATCGTTCATTTGATGCGTCACGGCGAGGTCCACAACCCCACCGGGGTCCTCTATGGACGACTGCCGGAGTTCTTCCTGTCGGAGCTGGGCCACGAGATGGCCCAAGCTGCGGCCGATGCACTGGACGGTCGCGAAGTCACGTACCTCGTGGCCTCGCCGCTGGAGCGGGCGCAGCAGACGGCCGGGCCGACCGCCACGATGTTCGACCTGCCCATCGTCACCGACGAGCGAGTGATCGAGGCGGACAACTCCTTTCAGGGCTCGAAGTTCGGCGTCGGTTCGGGATCACTGCGGCATCCCTCGGTCTGGTGGCGCCTGCGCAACCCACTGCGGCCGTCGTGGGGCGAGCCCTACACGCACATTGCCGCCCGCATGCGCGCCGCAATTGCCGACGCGCGTGATGCGGCGCGTGGCCACGAGGCCGTAATCGTCTCGCACCAGTTACCGGTGTGGATTGCACGCCGCTCATTTGAGAAGAAGTCGTTCATCCACGATCCACGGCGGCGGCAGTGCACGTTGGCCAGCCTGACCACCCTCGCCTTCGAAGGCGACGAGTTCGTCAGTGTGGACTACTCCGAGCCGGCCGGGCACCTGCTTCCGGCAGCGCTGCGTGGGAAGTTCGTCGGGGGAGCCTGATTGTCCCCCGCAAGCGGGAGGTACCCCCAGCGGGCACGTTTGGGGCTGGCAATCGGGTCGGCCCTGATGGCGCTTGCGGGGTGTGGGTCCTCGGACGGGTCCACCGAGGGGTTTGTCAGCTCGAACCGCACGATCACGGTCGTGCCTGTCGCCGAGCGCAAGCGGGCGCCGAACCTGGCCGGGCTCGATCTGCAGGGCAAGCCGCTGTCATCGGCTGACCTTCGGGGCAACAACCGCGTTCTTGTCGTGAATGTCTGGGGCTCGTGGTGCGCGCCCTGCCGGCGCGAGGCTCCCGTCCTGGCCGGCGCCTCGCGCCGCTACGCCAAGCGGGGGGTCGCGTTCGTTGGGCTGCTGTCTCGCGACAAGCCCGCGACCGCAACCGCCTTCACCCGCCGGTTCGACGTGACGTATCCGAGCCTGCAGGACTCGGGCGGCCGGCTCCAGTTGAGGTTCGCCGACTCGCTGCCGTCGCAAGGCATCCCGACCACGTGGATCATCGATCGCAACGGCCGAGTCGCGGTTCGAGTGCTGGCCGAAGTGACCAAGGGAACGCTCGATGGACTCATCGACGACGAGTTGGCGCGCCCGTGACCGGCAGCCTCATCTCTGACGTGACCGACACCGTCGCCTCGGGCTCCCTGGCGGTGGCCGTGCCGATCGCCATCGCTGCAGGTCTCCTGTCATTCGCCTCGCCGTGTGTCGTTCCCCTCCTGCCGGGCTACCTGTCCTACATGACGGGAGTCGCGGTCCAGGACTTGGAATCGGCCCGGCGCGGCCGGATGCTGGCCGGCTCGAGCCTGTTCGTCCTGGGCTTCACGGTGCTCTTCGTCAGCGGGGGTGCCCTCTTCGGCGGTGTCGGCGGCCATCTGGTCGAGTACCAAGCAGTCATCTCCAGAGTCCTTGGGCTGGTGGTCATCGCCTTCGGCCTCGCGTTCATCGGTTGGATCCCGTTGCTTCAACGTGAGGTCCGGCTGCCGGTGCCCGGAGTCGGCCTGGCGATGGCGCCCCTGCTTGGTCTGCTGTTCGGACTCGGATGGGTGCCCTGCCTCAGCCCAACGCTCGGCACGGTGACGACGCTGGCCTACACCGAGGCAACTGCCGGTCGCGGAGCGCTCCTCGCGTTCGCCTACTGCGTCGGCTTGGGAGTTCCATTCGTGATCGTGGCGGTGGCGTTCGGCCGGCTCACTCGGACGCTGGACTGGGTGCGCGCCCATCAACGGGCCCTGACGCTGTTCGGCGGCGGCTTGATGATCGTGCTCGGCGTGCTGCTGGCAACTGGGCTGTGGGACGCGCTGATCATCGAGCTGCGGTCGCGGATCGGCAGCGGAGAGATCGCGCTGTGAGTAACGCACCCGAGCTGTCCCGTCGTGAGTTCGCCCGCTGGATCTGGCGCCAGCTGACGTCGATGCGGACGGCTCTGTTGTTGTTGCTGCTGCTTGCACTGGTCGCGATCCCGGGATCGGTGCTGCCGCAGGCCTCGGTCGATGGGCGCGCAGTCGAGGCGTATCGGCTCGACCATCCCGAACTCGCACCGTGGCTCGAGCGGCTGGGCTTGTTCCACACCTACACATCGGTCTGGTTCAGCGCGGTCTATCTGCTGCTGATGGTCTCCTTGGTCGGCTGCATCGTCCCAAGGACGATCACGTATGCGAAGGCGTATGCCTCGCGTCCACCGAAGGCACCCGCCAACTTCAGCCGGATGCCGGCGTCGGTGACCCGCGAAATGGAGGTGACCGACATCTCCGCCGCCATCGGGCGGGCCCGGGCTGTGTTGGGCAGTGCTGGATTCTTTGGGGCTGGATTCCTTGGGGCGCGCATCGACGTGACCGAGCGCGATGGCGTCACCGAGCTGTCGGCTGAGTCGGGGCACCTGCGCGAATTGGGGAATCTGCTGTTCCACCTCGCTGTCGTCGGGGTGCTCGTCGGAGTGGCGATCGGGTCGCTGTTCGGTTACCGCGGGGCGGCCGTCGTCACCGAGGGCGATGATTTCTCGAATGTCCTGACGCAGTACGACGACTTCGCCTCCGGAGCGCTCTTCGATCGCGAAGCGCTGCCGCCGTTCGCCTTTCACCTGGACGCCGTCGACGCCCGTTTCCAACTCACCGGCCCCCAGCGGGGCGCGCCCCGCATGTTCGCGGCGCGCGGCACCTGGAGCGCCGGCACCTCGGGGGACGACGCGAAGACGTTCGACATCCGGGTGAACCATCCGTTGAAGATCGGGCGGACGTCGGTCTTTCTTATCGGCCAGGGTTATGCGCCGGTCTTCAAGGTGACTGACGTCAAGGGCGATGTCGTATTCGAAGACGCGGTTCCGTTCCTGCCCTCTGACGGGACCTACACCTCGAGCGGCGTCGTGAAGGTGCCGGATGCTCGGCCGGCGGGGCTGGGCTTCCAGGGCTTCTTTCTCCCGACAGCCATCATCACCGGAAAGGCGGAGGCGCCGATCTCGGCCTTTCCGGCGGCAGCCAACCCCTTCGTCGGGCTCTTCGCCTTCCGCGGTGATCTCGGTCTCGACTCCGGGGCACCGCAGTCGGTGTTCATGCTGGACAAGGCACGGCTCAAGCAGCTGACGAACAAGGACGGCACACCGTTCCGGGTCAGCCTGTCGCCAGGTCAGGTTGCCGATCTTCCGGGCGGGGGCTCGATCCAGTTCGTCGAGGTCCGTCAGTTCGCGCGGCTCCAAATCGGCTCGGCACCGTTCGCGTGGCTGCCGCTCGGCGCGATGATTCTCGGCATCGCCGGGCTCGTTCTGTCGCTGCTCATTCGCCCACGTCGGACCTGGGTGCGCGTGTCCCGTACGGTGATCGAGGTCGCTGCGCTGGATCGCGTCACGCGCGGCGGCCGAGATCTTGACGAACACGTGCGTCGGGTGGCCGACGCAGTGCTGCCGAGTCCGGGGCCGGAGGAGACATGACGAGCGAGGCGTACGCGCAGGCGTCCACGTATCTCATCGCCGCCGCCACCGTCGTCCTGGCGATTGCCTTCGTCGCGCACGTCGCCGAGTGGGCCCTGGCGCGCGGTGCCGACGAGGAGCCGGACAGTGCCAGGGTCGCCGCCGGCATCGGGCGGTCCGTCTCTGTGCTGGCCTGGCTGATTCTGATCACCGGCGTGGTGGCACGCGGCCTGGCCGCTGGCCGCGTCCCGTGGGGCAACATGTATGAATTCGGCTGCGCCGCCGTCGTCCTGATGCTTGCGGCGTATTTCCTGCTCGTTCGGCGGTGGGGCCGGGTCATCGACTGGACCGGAGCCGCGGTGACCGGATTCGGCACGGTGGTACTCGGGGCGTCGATGCTGGTCTACGTGCCGGCCGGGCCGCTTGTTCCGGCGCTGCACTCGTACTGGCTGGTGATCCACGTGTTCGCGGCCATGCTCGCCGGTTCGGCGTTCTTCATCGGTGCCATCACCTCGGCTGCCTACTTACTGAAGTCGGGTAGACCCGAGGGTTTCCCCCGGTTGCCGTCAGCGATCCGGCTGGACGAGATCGCGTTCAAGGTGAACGCCTTCGCCTTCCCGATCTGGACGTTCGCTGCGCTGATCGCCGGGCCGATCTGGGCGCAGTACGCCTGGGGCCGCTACTGGGGCTGGGATCCGAAGGAGGTGTGGGCCTTCATCACCTTTGTGGTCTACGCCGGATATCTGCACGCTCGGGCGACAGCCGGGTGGAAGGGGCGCGCGGCGGCCATCCTGTGCCTCATCGGGTTCGCCACGTTCCTGTTCAACTTCATCGGCGTGAACCTGTTCGTAGGCGGCATGCATTCTTATGCGAAGTAGTCAAAGACCCCGCAGGAAATCCGGGTCGTCGTCGGGGCCGACGGCACCGCCGCGCTGCGGCCGGGAGCTCGGCGGACGCTGCTGCTTGGGTGCGCCGAAGAACAGCCAGAGCAGCGGACCGGCGACCGGCAGGATCACCAGCAGGTACCAACCCCACTTGGGCAGGTACTGGACGTTCTGCCGCGGCGTTGCGTACAGGTCGAAGAACGCGTAAACGAGCAACACCAGCGCGACGACAATCGGAAGCGCCTTGCCCATGACTCCACGTTACTCGTCAGATCAATTCCCGCTTAGGCTGGAAACGTGAAGGCGTTCTGGAAGTACACCCTCGCCCGTCTGGGCTTGTTCGCCGTGGTCTTCGTCGCCATCTGGGCGGCGACTAATGCTGTACGTCCGCAACCGGTGCCTTTCATCCTGATTGCCGCGTTCATCGGCTCCGGCGTCATCTCGATCTTTGCGCTGCGCCGCATGCGCGACGAGGTCGCGACGGAACTCTCGAACCGGGCTGGTCGCATGACGCGAGGTGTGCAAGCCAACCGCGACGCCGACGACCTGGACTGAGGCTCAGCCGCCGAGCGCGAACCCCACACCCAAGCCGAGGGCAGTCACGAGCTCGGCGACGCCGGTCTGCGCGAGGACCGGGATCAGGTCGAGACCGCCGGCGCCGGAGCGAACCCTGGCCGCCGCCGGCAGCCACACGACGAAACCGGCGAGGCCGACAAGTGCCCACGGCGTCGCGAGGCCGCAGACCGCAACCCCGGCCCACGCGACGACGCCCAGGCCGAGGTAGAGCCAGCGGGTGCGGGCGTCGCCCAGGCGGACGGCAACCGTTCGCTTGCCGGCGACCACGTCCGTGGCGATGTCGCGCAGGTTATTGGCGACGAGGATTGCGCAGGCGAGCGCACCCACGATCACTCCGGCCACGACGCTGGGCCACATGAGCCGTTCGAGCTGGACGAACGTCGTGCCGATGACGGCCACGAGGCCGAAGAAGACGAAGACGCTGACCTCGCCGAGTCCGCGGTAGCCGTAGGGCTTCGCGCCGCCGGTGTACGTCCATGCGGCCACCAGGGCGGCGGCGCCGATGAGCAGCAGCCACCACGAGGTCGTCGCGGCGAGCACCACACCCAAGGCGGCGCCGATCAGCAAAGACAGCTGCGCCGCCCGCTTCACGGCATGCGGCGAGGCCGATCCTGACCCGACGAGCCGCAGCGGCCCAACACGATGGTCATCGGTGCCGCGAACACCATCTGAGTAGTCATTGGCGTAGTTGACGCCGATCTGGAGGGCGAGCGAGACCCCGAGCGCCGTGAGCGCCTTCCAAGCGACGACGCCATCGGCGAGCGCTGCGGCGCCCGTGCCGGCGACGACCGGTGCAATCGCGGCGGGGAGGGTGCGGGGTCGCGCGCCTTGGACCCATGCGCGAACGGCCGTCACGGCCGCCAGTCTGCCATGCGTTCATGTGCGAAGATCTTGGGTCAGTCTTCGGTCCTCGGCCGTAGAGTTGAGCCATGACGCAGCCGAAGTTCCCGTGGGCGCTGCTGGCGATCATTGCGATGTTCACTTTCGTCGCGGTGACTGCCCCACCCAAGGCAACGTGGATCGTCGTGCTAGCGATCGTCGCGGTTCTGATCTCGGCCGCGGCAGCGATCTATCAGGTCATTCCGCGGAGGGACGACTCGCTCGTCGACCTCGCCACCGATCCCGACTCTGTCCCTGAACAGTGGAGCGGCGAAGACCAGTCGTGAGGTACGCCCAGCTTGAGCAGTGGGTCCACGCGGGCGGTGAGCCGCTGGTCGTGCGCACCTCTGGTTCGTCCGGCGAACCCAAGGACGTCGTGCTCTCGCATACCGCAGTCCTCGCCTCCGCGCGGGCGACGCTCGATCGACTCGGCGGACCCGGCCACTGGCTGCTTGCGCTGCCGGTGAGCGGGATTGCCGGCATCCAGGTCCTCGTCCGGTCCGCCTTGGCCGAGCGTGAGCCGGTAGTGCTGACCGACCATCCGTCGCTTCGATCGGCCAACGATGCGCTCGACGCCTCCATGCGTCGGTACGCAGCTGTCGTGCCCACGCAACTCCACCGATGGGCCGAGTTCGGCGACGAGCTTGGCGCATTGGCCGAACTCGACGCCGTTCTCGTCGGTGGCGCCGCGATCGACCCGGGCTTGTTGATGATCGCGAGGTCCGAAGGTGTGAACGTCGTCCGCACCTACGGCATGACTGAAACCTGTGGCGGATGCGTCTACGACGGCGTACCGCTCGATGGCGTCGAAGTGCGAGTCGACGACGACGGTCAGGTTTGGCTCAACGGGCCCACGCTCTTCGACGGGTACGTCGGTGAACCGCGTGAGCCGGGCGCCTGGTTCGCCACCGCCGACCGAGGTGAGTTCCTTCCTGACGGTCGGCTTCGTGTGCTCGGCCGAATCGACGAGATGGTCGTGAGTGGGGGAGTGAACATTCCGTTGCCGGCCGTTGAGGGTGGCCTTCGGATTCAGCCGGGCATAGCGGACGTGGCCGTCGTCGGCGTTGCCGATCTGGAATGGGGCGCGCGCGTGGTCGCGGCTGTCGTGCCGGCCGTGGGCGCGCGGTGGGACCTGCCGACCCTGCGAGACGCGGTTGAGGCCGTCGGCATGCCACGGACGTGGGCGCCGCGCCAGCTGCTCATGCTCGACGAGCTCCCGATGCTCTCCGCCGGGAAAGTCGACCGCGAGCGACTCCGCCGGCTCGCAAACGACAAGCCCTAGGGTTCTTGCATGCAGTTTCGGGCGTTTGCCATCGCGATGCCGATTCGGTTCCGTGGCGTCGGCCGCCGCGAAGGCATGCTGGTGCGTGGCGACGCCGGCTGGGGCGAGTTCAGCCCGTTCCTCGGGTACAGCGCCGCTGAATGCGTCCCTTGGCTCGAGGCGGCGCTCGACTCCGCCAATCGAGCGTGGCCGGAGGCCGTCCGCGACCGGGTCCCGGTGAACTGCACGGTCCCGGCAGTCGGGCCGGAAGAGGCAGCTCGCATCGTGGCCGCATCCGGCTGCACCACGGCGAAGGTCAAGGTGGCCGAGCCCGGGCAGGTCCTCTTCGACGACGTCGCCCGCCTCGAAGCCGTCCGCGATGCGCTCGGCCCGAGCGGACACATCCGGATCGACGCGAACGGAGCGTGGTCGGTCGACGACGCGGTCATGGCGGTGATGACGCTGGATGCTGCCGCTGGCGGACTCGAATACGCCGAACAGCCGTGCGCGACCATCGAGGACCTCGCCGCGGCACGCCGCCGCCTGGATGTCCCGATCGCCGCCGACGAGTCCATCCGGCGATCCGGTGACCCGATGCGGGTCAAGGAAGCAGAGGCAGCAGACATCGCCGTCCTGAAGGTCCAGCCCTTGGGAGGTGTGCACGCCTGCCTCCGGCTGGCTGCGGATCTGGACATGCCGATCGTCGTCTCCAGCGCTGTCGAGACGTCCGTCGGCTTGGCCGCCGGCGTTGCGCTCGCCGCTGCGCTGCCAGAACTGCCGTACGCCTGCGGGTTGGGCACGCACGCGTTGTTGGCCGACGACGTCACGGACAATCCGCTCGTCCCCGTCGACGGCCACCTTCAGGTCCGGCGAGTCGACGTCGACGACGCTGCGTGGGGTCGCATCGCGGCCGACGACCAGACCGAGACGCAATGGCAGCAGCGGCTGGTCGCCGTGCGCACTGTCGGGGCGGCACTGTGAGTGCGTCGGCTGTTGCTCTCCATCTGGTCAACCGGCTCCTGGCACTCGGTGCCACCGACGTCGTGGTTGCCCCGGGCTCGCGGTCGGGCCCGTTGGCCAGAGCGGCTGCGGCCGCCGACGCCCAGGGGCTTCTACGCCTACATGTGCGCGTGGACGAGCGCGAAGCCGCCTTCCTCGCGCTGGGGCTGGCGAAGGTCTCCGGCCGTGTCACCCCGGTCGTGACCACGTCCGGCACCGCGGTAGCGAACCTGCATCCGGCACTCCTCGAGGCGCTCCACTCGGATGCGCCGCTGCTCGCCGTCACGGCGGATCGCCCGGCTCGGCTGCGCGGCACCGGCGCCAACCAGACGACCGTGCAGCCCGGCATTTTCCCGGGGATCCCCTTCGTCGACGCCATCGATGAGCTGCCCACCGGCGGGCCCGCCCACCTGAACGTGGAGCTCGCCGAGCCGCTGACAGAGCCCGTCGATTGGCAGTTCGAGGCGGTGCCGACAGACGCCCCGGAGGCACATCGCGAATCCGTCGTGTTGGCATCCGGGCCGCGCACGGTCGTGCTTGCAGGCGATCGGTCGAGTCGCAAGGCGCGGCAGGTTGCCGAGGCAGGGAACTGGCCGTTGATCGCCGAGCCGAGCTCGGGCTCTCGCACGGGTCCCGCGCTGACATCGGGTCGGCTTCTGCTCGGCCGTGCCGATTTGGCGGATCGCGTCGAGCGCGTCATTTCGTTTGGGCATTCGACCCTGGGACGGGCGACTACGGCATTGCTGGCGCGAGACATCGAGATCGTCCACGTCGGGGATCGATCGACGTTCCCAGTCCCGCGCGGCCCGCGGGTGTCGTTCGTCGACGAGGTCGAAGTCGCTGACGCAGGTGATCCAGCATGGCTTGCGGAGTGGCGGGCCGCCGACGAGGCCGCGACCGCTGCCGTCGAGGCTGTCATCGAGGTCGCTGGCCCCGAAGCCGATCCGCTGCGCGTTGCAGCGAGCGTGTGGGCTGCGATCCCGCCCGGGGGCCTGCTCGTCGTGGGCTCGTCCAACCCGATCCGCGACGTCGATCTTGTCGCCGTTCCCTTCCCGGTGGGAGAACGACGCAAGGTGATCGCAAACCGAGGCCTCGCCGGCATCGACGGTGTCCTGTCGACGGCGATCGGAGCTGCGCTGGGCCGGCGTTCCTCCACGGCGCTGGCGTACGTCGGTGACCTGACCTTCCTGCACGGCAGCAACGGCCTGCTGATCGGCCCCGCCGAGCCACGCCCGGACCTCACCGTCGTCGTTGCCAACGACGACGGCGGCAGCATCTTCGCGACCTTGGAGCAAGGCGCCCCGGAGTTCGCCGACAGCTTCGAGCGCGTCTTCGCCACTCCGACCGGCGCAAACATCGGCGGGTTGTGCGCTGCGTTCGGCATCGCCCACGAACGGGTCGACGCCGCTGCGCTGCCCGACGTCCTCGCCAAGACAGCAGCCGGCGTTCGCGTCGTCGAGGTGCCTGTGCCGCGAGATGCCCGGCGCCAGCTGTCGTCGGCCATCGCCGATGCCTGTGCACTACGACCAATGTAGGACGGGAAATTCAGACCCTCGGAGGATGCCCAGACCCAACGTCGCGGCGTACGGTGACGGGATGAGTGTTACTTCTATGCCCACGCACGGCACCGGAACCGAAGACACGTTTGAGTCCCTGGACCCGGCCACGGGTGAGGTGATTGCCACCCATCCGATCCAGTCCGAGGCTGAGGTTCGCGCCGCCGTCGAGCGGGCGAAGGTTGCCGCCGCGACGTGGCGTCGGCTGGGTTTTGCCGGCCGTAGGGAGATGCTCGACAACTGGAAGCGGTACATCGTCGCGCACCTGGACGACGTCATGTCGGTGCTTTCGCGCGAGACCGGCAAGCGGCCGGCTGAAGCGCACATGGAACTACTCATGACCCTGGACCACCTGGACTGGGCGGCCAAGAAGGCCAAGAAGGTCCTCGGCCGTCAGCGGGTTCCGGCCGGCCTGATCATGGCCAACAACAAGGCCTACGTGGAGTACCCGGCGTTGGGTGTCATCGGGATCATCGGACCCTGGAACTTCCCCGTGTTCACCCCGATGGGCTCCATCGCCTATGCGCTCGCGGCCGGCAACGCCGTGGTGTTCAAGCCGAGCGAGTACACGCCCGGCGTCGGCCGATGGCTCGCCGAGTCCTTCGCGGCCGCGAATCCGCAGTACGCCGACGTGTTCCGCGTCGTGACCGGCAAGGGTGAGACGGGTGCGGCGCTGTGTCGTGCCGGCGTCGACAAGTTGGCGTTCACCGGCTCGACCGCTACCGGTAAGCGGGTGATGGCAGCATGCGCCGAGACGCTCACCCCCGTCGTGATCGAAGGCGGCGGCAAGGACGCATTCATCGTCGACGAGGACGTTGACGTCGCGGCTACGGCTGAGGCTGCACTCTGGTCGGGCATGTTCAACGCCGGCCAAGCGTGTGTCGGGACCGAACGGATCTACGTCCACGAGAAGGTCTACGACCAGTTCGTCACCGAGATCGTCGAGCAGGCGCGGGCGCTCCGCGCTGGCGGTGATCCGGCCGCCCAGATCGGCCCCATCACGATGCCATCGCAGAAGAATGTCATCCGGGCGCACCTGGAGGACGCGATCGAGAAGGGTGCCACCGTGATGATCGGCGGTCCGGACACCATCGACGCGGGCGCGGACGGCATGAACTGCATCCAGCCGACCATCCTCACAAACGTTCCGGAGAACTCGCTCGAGATGACGGATGAGACCTTCGGCCCGACGTTGGCGATCAACTCGGTGGCCAGCATGGAAGAGGCGGTCGAGCGTGCCAACGGCACCCGCTACGGCTTGGCCAGCACGATCTACTCCAAGCGCCGCGGCATGGAACTTGCCGGTGAGATGCGCGCCGGGATGACTGCGGTCAACCAGTACCTGAGTTACGCCGCCGTTCCTTCGCTGCCCTTCGGCGGCGTGGGAGAGTCCGGCTTCGGTCGCATCCATGGACCCGATGGGCTCAAGGAGTTCACCTACGCCCATGCGATCACCAAGCGGCGCTACCCGCCGCCGCTGCGCCTGACGACCTTCAAGCGCACCGAGCGCACGGAGCGGATGGCCGCGAGATTGCTGAAGTTCCTGTACGGCCGCTAACCGCCGAGCGCGGTCCGGATCGGGACGAGTTTGGCCTCGGCCTCCGCCAGCTCGTCGGCGGGTACAGAGTCGGCGACGATGCCGCAACCGGCGAACAGTCGCACCCGCGGACCCTCTGGTCCGTCCTCGATCTGTGCCGAGCGCAGCCCGATGCCCCATTCGCCATCGCCGGAGGCGCCGATCCAGCCGACGGGCCCGGCGTATCGGCCGCGATGGAGTCGTTCGAGAGCGGCGATGAGCTTGAGCGCTTCGTCGGTCGGCGTGCCGCCGACCGCGGCCGACGGGTGTAGCGATGCGGCCAGGTGGAGCACGCTCGTCTCGTGCCGGATGACGCCGGTGACGTCGGTCGCCAAGTGCATCACGTTCGGCAGGTGAAGCACATAAGGCGACTCCGGAACGTTCATGCTCGTGCAGTGCGGCGCCAGCGCGTCCGCCACCGAGCGCACGGCGTATTCGTGTTCCTCGCGGTCCTTGCTCGAGCGCGCCAGTGAGCCGGCGAGCACCAGGTCATGGGTGTCGTCACCGGTGCGACGAATGGTCCCGGCGAGCACCCTGGACGTCACCAGCCCGCGTTCCAAGCGCACCAGCATCTCGGGCGTGGAGCCGAAGAAGCCATCCACGTGGAAGGTCCAGCACCCGGGATAGTCGACGGCAAGCCGGCCGAGTGGGCTCCGGACGTCCAGCGGGGCGGCCAGGTCGGCGACGAGGTCGCGAGCCAACACGACCTTGCTGATGCCGCCGACACTGATGCGCCGAACTGCCTCGGCCACGGTCTGCTTCCAGGCGTCGGGACTGACCGTGCCGTCGCTGAACTCCACGACCTGTGGTGGGACGGGCGAATCGGTCGCCTGGATCAACGGCGTGGCACCCAGAGCGGTGCCGATCGTGGTGACCCAGGCGCGGCCGTCCCGACGTCCGACGACGATCTTCGGGACGATCAGCCGGCTTTCATCGGCCGCATCGTCGAAGGTGAACGCGCCGAACGCCACCAGACCGGAGCCGGGCACTTCGACGTCGTCGCGGACCACGCTGTGGCGAGTGATCTCGCGCCATTGGCTGGCCGCATCGAGGAACCGGTTTGGCCCGGCGAACTCATATTCGGCGGCACGTCCCCAGCCGATGAGCCCGTCGCCGTGGTGAATCCAGGCGACCTGGTCAGTGTCGGGAAGAAGGGCAAGCAGGGCCCCCGGGTCGTCGATCTCGACCGTCCGTGCCAGCAGCCGCACGGCCGAGGCAGCAACTTCCGTTCCCGTCCGGCTCACAGAGCCGAGATTACCCATGCGACGCTTGGTGCGTGAGCAGAGCCGGACTCGACAAGCAGCCGCACGAGGT